>VBFR01000060.1 GCA_005889345.1 Chloroflexota bacterium | reverse complement strand
GCTTCGTTCGGGATGGAACTGCACGCCCACGAGCCCCTGATGCGCGATCGCGCTGACGAAGGGCACGCCGTGGGTGGTCTCGCCGGCGGAGACGTCGGAGTCGCGAGGCACGACGACATAGGAGTGCACGAAATAGAAGGTCTCGCCCTCCGTGCCCTCCAGCACCGGGTGCGGCCGGACGTGCTCGAGGGTGTTCCAACCGACATGGGGCAGCTTCTCCTGCGTCTTCAGCCGTTCCACGGTGCCGGGGAGCAGGCCCAGGCAGGCCGCGCCGTCTTCGGCGCTCGACTCGAAAAGCAGCTGCATCCCCAGGCAGATCCCCAGGAACGGCACCCCGTCGCGGATAGCCGCCATCACCGCCTGGTCGAGGCCGCGCTCTCGGAGCGCGGCCATAGCTGGCGCGGCCGCGCCCACGCCGGGAAAGATGATGGCTCGCGCGCGGGACAGATCCTCGGGTAGAGCGGCGATGGTCGCCGTCGCGCTGAGCCGTGCCAGGGCATTCTCAACGCTGCGGAGGTTGCCGGCGCCGTAGTCGATCAGGGCAATCATTTCGTGCTCGCGCTTTGGCCACGTAGCGCCGGGTCAACGGCACACGCCTGGCGGAGCGCGCGCGCAAGCGCTTTAAAGGTTGCCTCGGCCACGTGGTGGTCGTCGCGCCCCGACGCGACCACGTGCAGCGTCATGCCGCTGCGTAGGGCCAACGTCTCCAGGAAATGAGGAACCAGCGTCGCCGGCAGCGAGCCGATCGCGACGCCGCGCAGCGGCACATCGATGATCGCGTAGCCGCGGCCGCCGCAATCCACGGCGACGGTCGCCCGGCTATCATCGAGCGGCACGATGGCATCGCCGAAGCGCGCAATGCCAGATCGATCGCCCAGCGCTTCCGCCAGCGATTCGCCCAACACCAGGGCTACGTCTTCGACGGTGTGATGGGCATCAACCTCCAGGTCGCCGCGTGCCCGCACCTCGAGGTCCAGGCGGGCGTGGACGGCCAGCGCGCGTAGCAGGTGGTCGAGAAACGGAATGCCGGTGGCCACCTCGGCCACGCCAGCGCCATCGAGGTTGAGGCGCACCGACACGTCGGTCTCCTTCGTCTGCCGCTGCCTGGCAGCCGAGCGCTCAGCCGTCATGCTGCCTCCATTCCGAGAGGGCGCTCACGAGGCGAGTGTTCTCGTCCGCGGTCCTCACCGTGACGCGGATGAATCCGGCGAGCGGTGAGCCGGTGGGAAACGTCCGCACCACCAGCCCGCGACGCAGGAGCCAGCGCGCGGCGCCCTCGCCGGTGCGAACGAGCAGGAAGTTCGCCGCCGATGGGTGCACTGGCAGGCCCAGACCGCTCAGCTCTCGGGATAGCGTTTCACGGCCCTCGACGATGCTTAAAACGCGTTGGCGCATCCCTGGCTGGTCGCGCAATGCCTGCACGCCGAGCGCTTCCGAGACGACGCTGACACTGTCGGGAGGCCGGACGCGGCGGAGCGCGGCGCTGATCGCTGGCCCGGTAAGGGCGTAGCCAACCCGCACGCCCGCCAGCCCGAAGGCCTTGCTCAGCGTGCGCACCAGCACCAGGTTGGGCAACCGGTCGAGGAGCGAGGCGGCGGTGACCCTGGAAAACTCGAAGTAGGCCTCATCCACGGCGACGATGCCGGCTGTCTCTTCGGCGAGCGTCTCGATGAACCCGACCGGAAGGAGCTCGCCGGTGGGATTGTTCGGATTGCAGAGCCAGGTGAGGCGAGCGTGGCGTGCGCTGCGCAGAAATCGGTCCTGGTCCAGGTCGAGGCCCGTCGCTGGGACCGCCTCCACGCGGCCCCCCGCCATCTCGCTGACGATTCGAAACATGGCGTACGTGGGACGCGAGAGGATGACCGGGTCGCCGGCGCCGATGTAGGCTTTCGCCACCAGATCGAGGAGCTCATCGGCGCCCGCGCCGACAGTGATCTGCTCCGCTGAAGCACCGGTGTACTCAGCGAGCTGGTCCGTCAGCCTTGTATAGCTGGTGTCGGGGTACTCGTTCAGTGGCAGGGCTTCCAGGTCGGTGAGGGAGGCCCCCGGCCAGGGCGTCGTGTTGGTGTCGAAGCGCACGACGTCGGCCTCGGTCACGCCCGCCTCGAGGGCGATCCGCGCGCTCGGCGGCTCCCACTCGTAGGGCTGCATTGCCTGGATCGCTCCGCGCGGACGCGGGCTGGCGAGTGGCCGAAAGGCGACGGAGCCGGTCGCCCGGACGCGTACGGAGTCGCGGTGCGCGGTCAGCCGCTCCGCCTCGGCAATGGCATCGACCACCGGTTCGAGCCGGCGCAGGCCAGCAAGGTCGAGCGACTGCACCTGCATCGTGCGGCCAAATGCGTCGACGCCGAGGGCACTGAATGAACGGCTCGCGCCGCCTGTCGGCAGCACGTGGTTGCCGCCGGTTGCGTAGTCGCCTGCTGCGGCGGGGGCGTAGGGTCCGAGAAATACGGATCCCGCCGCGGAGATTCGAGCGAGCCACGGATCGGGTTCGGCGCACGCCAGCGTCAGGTGCTCGGGTGCGAAGTCGTTGGCGAACACAACCGCCGCCTCCATCTCCGTCGCGGTCAGGACCTGCACCTGGTCGGCGAGTGCGCCCCCCAGCAGGCTCCGGACGTCGGCGGCGATCGCCGGATTGGTGCTGACGAGGATGGCGCGCGCCTCAGGCGCATGCTCCGCCTGGGCGCGCAGGTCGGCGGCCACCCAGGGCGCGGGCACCGATCCATCGGTCAGGACGAGGATTTCCGACGGCCCGGCGGGCATATCGATCGCGACGTCGCCGAACACCGCCAGCTTGGCGGCGGTGACGTAGGCGTTGCCTGGCCCAAAGATCTTGTCGACCCGGGGCACGGACTCGGTGCCATACGCCATCGCTGCGATCGCCTGGGCGCCGCCGACGGCGTGGACCTCGGTCACGCCCGCCAGGACGGCGGCGGCCAGAATTGCAGACGCAACCTGTCCATCGCGCTGCGGCGGAGAGCAGACGACGATCTCCTCGCAGCCCGCGATGCGGGCCGGAATGGCGAGCATAAGCACGGACGACGGGTAGACCGTCCGCCCACCGGGCACGTAGAGCCCGACCCGGCGCAACGGGCGCCACTCGCGCCAGACGCGCACGCCTCGCACGACGTCGACCGGCTCCTCGCGGAACCGCTGCGCGCCGTGCACCGCTTCGATGTTCGCGGCCGCGACTTCGAGCGCGCTCCGCAGCAGCGCATCGAGGTTCTCGAGCGCCGCGCGGAGCGCCTGGTCGGAGACGCGCGTTTGCCGCAGGCGCACCCCATCGAAGCGCTCGGTCAGGTCGAGCAGTGCCGTGTCGCCCCGCTTGCGGACGTCGAGGAGAAGCGCCTGCGTCTCCACGCGCACGTCCTCGGGCACGGGTGCGCGGGTGACGAGCGATTGATACGCGGCGGTACCGGGTGCGGGGAGTACGTCGACCGCGATCATGGGATGAGCTTCTCGATCGGCATCACGAGGATCGAGGTCGCCCCCGCCGCCTTCAGGGGGCCGAGCAGCGCCCAGACCGCGTCGGCGTCGACCACGGCGTGTACCGCGATCATCGCCGGGTCGGCCAGCGGCATCACGGTCGGCGAGCGCATGCCGGGGATCACATTCTTGATGAGAGGCAGCGCGTCCACGGGGGCGTTCATCATCAGGTACTTCTTGCGGCGTGCGGCGATCACGCTGGCGAGCATGGTTTCGAGCTGCCGCCGGCGCTCGGCCTTTTCCGGACTCAGTCCGGGATGGCTGATCAGGTGCGCTTCGGATTCGAGGATCGTTTCGATGGGGCGCAGGCCGTTGACCGCGAGTGTGCTACCGGTCGAAACCAGGTCGACGATGGCATCGGCCACGCCCAGCAGCGGCGTGATCTCGACCGCGCCACTGATTTCGATCAGCTCGACGGAGACATTGCGTTCCTTGAAGAATCGGGCGGTGGTCCGGGGATGCGAGGTGGCCACCGGACGGCCCGCCAGGTCGCTCAGCTGCTGGAACGGTCGCTCATCGGGGACGGCCACCCGTAACCGGCAGTGGCCAAAGCCCAGGGCCATGCCCTGCGTGACCGGGCTGCCACGCTCCTCGACCAGGTTGGAACCGGTGATGCCCAAATCGACGACGCCGTCCCCGGTGTACTCCGGGATATCCTCGGCTCGCACGAACAGCAGGTCGAGCGGGTAGTTCTCGCAGGGCGCAAACAGGCGCCGATCGTCGGCCTCGAACTGGTAGCCGGCCTCGCGCAGCAGCGCGATCGCCGGCTCGGCGAGGCGCCCCTTGTTCGGGATGGCGAGGCGCAGCCGGCCGTCGGTGAGCCCCGGACGGACCGTCATCTCGAGCGCGCCTTCCGCCGGTCCAGAAGCAGCCGGTAGCCGCCCGTGCCAAAGCGCCGCCAGGAATTGATGCGGGTGATCGTGGCCGTGCTGGCGCCGGTTCGCTGCGCGATGTCCGCGTAGTGCACGCCCTGGTCCAGGAGCTTGGCAACTTCCCAGCGGTGCGCGAGTGTGTGAAGCTCCGGGATCGTGCACAGGTCGCGAAAGAAACGCTCCGCTTCATCGGGCGACTTCAGCCCGGCGATCGTCTGGAAGAGATCGGTGGTCGCCGGCGTGACCCAGGTCTGCGCGGGTGCGCCCGATTTGGGCCGAGGCGTAGCGACCGGTTGCCGTCGTTTTAACATGTTAATATGCTAACACGATGACAGGATGCCTCGTCGGCGTGAGCGTCGCATGCTGATCATCCCCGCGATCGACCTGCTCAATGGGCACGCGGTGCGGCTGGAACAGGGCGATTTCTCCCGCGTGACCGATTTCGGTTCGGATCCGATCGCGCTTGCGTCGGGTTTCGCAGACGCTGGTGCCCCATGGCTCCACGTGGTGGACCTCGATGGCGCGCGTCGGGGCCACTGGTGCCACCTCGATTTGATCGCGGACATCGTGGCCGCCACCGGAGTGCCGGTGCAGGCGGGTGGCGGGGCGCGCGACCCGGCGCAGGTCGAGGCCGCCCTGGAGCGGGGCGTAGCCCGGGTGATCGTGGGCACCGCCGCCACGGAGTCGCCCGCCCTCGCGGCGTCGTGGGCCGCTCGCTTCGGTCCACGGCTGGTTTTCAGTCTTGATACGCGTGACCGGAGAGTTCTCACCCAGGGCTGGATCCATGGCTCAACCCAGGAACCGGTCGCCCTGGCAGCGCAGTTGAGGGATGCCGGCGCGCAACGGTTCATCCACACGGAGACGTCGCGTGACGGGACGCTCCACGGGCCCGACCTGTCTGGGCTATCCGCCCTCCTTCCATTGGGGGTTCCGGTGCTCGTCGCCGGTGGCGTCGGCAACTATGCCGACCTGGAAGCCATCCGGGATGCCGGCGCCGAGGGAGCGATCGTGGGACGGGCTTTGCTCGAGCGGAAGATCGAGCTGGGCCCCGCGATTACGGCCGCAAGGGCTCTCCCGGGTAGGGCACGCCCATCACCGACAGCTTCGAGTTGACTCCGGCATCCGTCAGCGAGAGGTTCGTGATGTAGATGGCGCGCTCGTGAAAGACGAGGCTGGCGGGGAAGTCCAGGTCGTTTTGCCCCAAGCCGTCGTAGCGCGCGATCAGCCGCCCCTCAGGCGATAACACCTGAAGCTCGCCAGGTAACCCGGGTGCCGGATGCTGTGCCGAGTTCGCGGCCACATAGAGGTTCCCCCGGACATCGAACATGATGCCGTCGGCTCCGTGCAGGGCTTCGGTCGTCCCCTGCGTGGCGTCGATCGCCTCACCCGACGCAAACAGCTGTAGATTCCCGGCCGTACCGTCCTCGAGGACCGGGATCCGGTAGATCTTTGCGTCAGAGGTGGTGGCCACGTAGAGGAAGCGCTGGTTGCGGTCGAAGGCCACCCCGTTCGCGCCGAAGGGCGGGCCCGTACCGGGCTGCGGGGTCAGCCGCGGATCCTGTTTCCAGACGGTGGTCGTCCCGTCGGGCGCGACCCTCCAGATGACACCCTGAAAAGAGTCGGAGATATAGAGGTTGCGGTGCCGGTCCTGGGCCAGGGCGTTGGGGGCTTGAAACCCGGTCGCGACCACGCGAACCGCATGGCTGCGCGGGTTGACCAGCAACAGGCGGCCATTGCCGGGTCCGCCGTTCGCGAAGTCGAGCACGTAGAGGCCCTGACTCGGCTCGAACAACTCGCCGAGCAGGGATGCGACGCCGGTCGGACCGGCCGGCACCGCGATGACGTCCACGAGTGCGCCGGCACGATTGACGACGCAGATGTTGGCGACCGGCTGGAACGCGAAGGAGGCCGCATAGACGTTCCCGGTTGGGTCGATGGCGATCCCCTCGGGGTTATGGCAGCTGGCGGCCAGTGGCGGGCCGAAGTTCTGGACGACACCAACCTCCGGTCGCGAGCCCGCCGACGCGGGAACGGTAAGCCCAAGGGCGATGGCAGCAGCGGCCAGCAACGTCAGTCGGCGCATGGTCCTTCCCTCCTAGGTCGATTGACGCGGTCCGACTCCCTCGATGCCATTTTCGCCACCGACTTCACACGCCGTCAATCTCGATCTCGGGCTGCAGCCTAGACACTCGCCGATTCGGGTGCTATACCTTCCTTGGCAGGCGGATCGGCTAGTCAGCGGGAGGTGCGTATGAGGCGCAGGGTTGCGGTCACCATCAATGGCACCAAGCACGAGCACGAGGTCGAGCCTCGATTGTTGCTGGTGCAGTACATCCGCGATGTGGTTGGGCTCACCGGGACGCACGTCGGTTGCGACACGAGCAACTGCGGCGCCTGCACTGTCGAGCTCGACGGCCACAGCGTAAAGTCCTGCACCGTCTTTGCCGTCCAGGCGGATGGCGCCCAGGTCACCACCATCGAGGGTCTTGCCCAGGGAACGACGCTGCATCCCTTGCAGCAGGCGTTCTGGGACGAACACGGCCTGCAGTGCGGGTTCTGCACGCCCGGCATGATCATGGCGGCGAGGCAGCTGCTCGCGCGCAACCCCAACCCGAGCGAGCAAGAGATCCGGGTCGGGCTCGAGGGCAACCTCTGCCGCTGCACCGGCTACCACAACATCGTCAAATCGATCCAGGCGGCGGCCAAGGTGATGGCGCCTGGGGCCGAGCGCAAAGCGCCGGCGCCGGTCTCCTAGAGAACAGGGAGGAAGTTCACAATGGCGATTTCCCAGATGGTCGGCGCGTCCATCAAGCGACGCGAAGATCCACGGCTCGTCACCGGCACCGGCAGCTACGTCGACGACATTCCACAGACAGCCGTCGTCCATATGCACGTGATCCGATCGAGTGAAGCCCACGCGCGCATCCTCGGCATCGAAACCGGCCGGGCTAAAGAAGCCGACGGCGTGATCGCGATCCTGACCGGCAAAGACCTGAAGCCGGAGTTCGGTGCGCCGCTCCCGGTGACGGTCTGCTTCGTCCCCGACAAGAAATATCCGAACCACTATCCGATCGCGATCGACAAGGTGCACTATGTTGGCGAGCCGGTCGCAATCGTGCTGGCCACGAGCCGGGCCGCGGCCGAGGACGCCGGCGAGCGGATCGAGGTCAAGTACCAGTCATTGCCGGCGGTGCTCGACATCGAGAAAGCCATCGAGAAGGGCGCTCCAATCCTTCACGAAGAACTCGGCAGCAACCTCTCGTACGATGTAAAGTTCGCCGCCGGCGACATGGACGCCGCCCTCAAGGAAGCCGACGTCACGATCAAGCAGCGTCTGATCCAGCAACGCCTGATCCCGATCGCGATCGAGCCGCGCGGCGTGCTGGCTGATTTCAAGACGTTTTCCAACAAGCTGACCGTCTGGTCCTCGACGCAGATTCCGCACTTCGTGAAAGTGTGGCTGGCCGTCATCCTGGGCATCCCGGAAAGCAATGTCCGGGTCGTCGCCCCGGAGGTCGGTGGCGGCTTTGGCTCGAAGATCCGCGTCTATCCGGAGGAGATTCTGACTGCGCTCGCCTCCCGGCGGTTGGGTCGTCCGGTCAAGTGGATCGAAGATCGCAACGAAAACGTCAAGGCCACCCACCATGGACGGGACCAGATCTGGGATGTCGAGATCGCGGCCAAGAAAGATGGCACCGTGCTCGGCATCCGGCCAACGCAATGGCTCAACCTCGGTGGCTACTGCAGCCAGTTCGGCACCTTCCAGGTGTTGGGCATGCTGGTGGCCCAGGGCGCCTACAAGATGAAGGCCTTCGACGGACGAGCGGTTGGCGTCTTCACCAACACCACGCCGACCGACGCCTATCGCGGGGCCGGCCGCCCGGAGGCGACGTATCTCATCGAGCGCGTGATGGACCTGGTGGCGCGCGAGACCGGGATCGATCCGGTCGAGGTCCGGCGGAAGAACTTCGTTCGGGTGGAAGATCAGCCGTTCACGACGTTGCTGGGGCTAACGTATGACTCCGGCGACTACACCACCACGCTGAACAAGGCGCTGGAGATGGTCGACTACAAGGCGCTGCGGCGTGAGCAGGCGGAAAAACGCAAGCAGGGTAAGTACCTCGGCATTGGCCTCTCGACGTACATCGAGATCTGTGGGTTGGGCCCGGCGGCGGCCACGCAGGCCGCGGTCGGCGTCTCGCTCTGGGGCATGTCGGTGGTCAATGTCCATTTCACCGGCAAGGCCACGGTCATCATCGGCAGCTCGCCGCACGGACAGGGCCACGAAACGACCTACGCGCAGGTCGCGTCTGATGTGCTCGGCATCCCGGTCGAGGACATCGACGTCCAGCACGGGGACACGGCAATCGGGCCGATGGGGATGGACACCTACGGCAGCCGGAGCACGGCCCTGGACGGCAACGCGGTGCACGTCAGCGCCACGAAGGTGCAGGAGAAGGCGCGGAAGATCGCCGCCCACTTGCTCGAGGCGGCGGAAGGCGACGTCGTCTACGAAAACGGCAAGGCGTTCGTCAAAGGCACGCCCTCGAAAGCGGTCACCATCCAGGAGATCGCCGTGGCGGCCTTCCAGACCAGCCGGCTCCCGAAGGGCATGGAGGGCGGCCTGGAGGCCACGACATTCTTTGACCCGACCAACTTCGTCTGGCCGTTCGGCGCGCACATCTGCGTCGTCGAGATCGACGCGGAAACCGGCGCGACCCGAATCCTGCGCTACGTCGCCGTCGATGACTGCGGCACCCGCATCAACCCGATGGTGGTCGACGGCCAGCTCCACGGCGGCATCGCGCAGGGCATCGGCCAGGCGCTCTTCGAGGAAGCGGTCTACGACGAGGCCGGCCAGCTGCGCACCGGCAGCCTGGTCGACTATCTCGTGCCGACCGCCTCGGATCTGCCGTCGTTCGAGCTCGCGGCCACCATCACCCCCAGCCCCGTGAACCCGTTGGGCACCAAGGGCATCGGCGAGGCGGGAACGATCGCCTCCACCCCTGCCGTGATGAACGCCATCGTGGACGCACTCGAACCATTCGGCGTCAAGGACGTCAGCATGCCGGCGACCCCGCAGAAAGTCTGGGCGCTGATGCACCGCAACGGAGGGACAAAGCGATGATTCCAGCCGCATTCGATTACGTCGTCCCCCGCACGTTGCCGGAAGCGGTGGCCGAACTGGTCAAGCACGGCCAGGAGGCGAAGGTCCTCGCGGGCGGCCATAGCCTCATCCCCCTGATGAAGCTGCGCCTCTCGACGCCGTCCTTCCTGGTAGACATCGGCCGCATCGGCAACCTCAGCTACATCCGTGAGGAAGACGGCCACGTCGCGATCGGCGCCCTGACCAGCCATCACGACATCGAGTTTTCGGAGCTGCTGAAGAACAAGTTGCCGCTGCTGACCAGCGCCGCCTCGCAGATCGGCGACCCGCAGGTCCGCAACCGGGGGACCATCGGTGGTGCGGCCGCGCACGCCGACCCGTTCGGGGATTTCCCCGCCTGCCTGCTCGCCCTCGACGCCGAATTCAAGGCAGTCGGGCCACGCGGCGAGCGGTCGATCGCGGCCAGGGATTTCTTTGTCGACACCTTCACGTCGTCGCTCGAACCCAACGAAATCCTGCGCGAGATCCGCATTCCGACGCCACCCCCAGGCAGCCGGGGCACCTACCTGAAGTTCAGCCGGCGCTCGCAGGACTGGGCGATCGTGGCGGTCGCCGCGCAGGTGCGGGTGACCGGCCACGAGGTCACCCAGGTGGCGGTCGGGCTCACCGGCATGGGCAGCCACCCGATCCGGGCAAGCGGCGTGGAGCAAGCGCTGCGCGGCAAAGCCGGCCATGACGATGAGCTGCGAGGCGCCGCCGAGCGCGCCACCGACGGCACCGACCCGCCGCAAGACCTGAACGGTTCGCCGGATTACCGCCGGCATCTGGCGCGCGTCCTCACGCGGCGGGCGCTGGAACAGGTCACCGCGCACCACTGACACGCGGGAAATCCCGCGACCCTAACATGGAGAGCGGCGGCACCTCGCGGCCGCTCTCCCTACAATTCGCTCATGCAAGACCTTCCCGTCGCCTCGATCGAGGACGTCGAGCGGGCGCTGCAGGCGCATCGTTACATTGCCGATCGCAGCCTGGCGACCACCATCTTCCTGGCCCTGACGCTCGACAAGCCGCTGCTGCTCGAGGGTGAGGCCGGCGTGGGCAAGACGGAAGTCGGCAAGGTCCTCGCCGAGATCCTTGATACCCGGTTGATCCGCCTCCAGTGCTACGAAGGGATCGACGTCAACAACGCCGTCTACGAATGGGCGTACGCCAAACAGATGCTGCACATCCGGTTGCTCGAATCAGCCGGCGCCAAACGCGATGAAACCGAGCGCGAGATCTACAGCCATCAGTTCCTGGTCAAGCGTCCGCTGCTGCAGGCGATCGAGAGCGAGGGGGCCCGACCACCGGTTCTGCTCATCGACGAAATCGACCGTGCCGATGATGAGTTCGAGGCCTTCTTGCTCGAGCTGCTCTCCGACTTCCAGATCTCGATTCCCGAGATCGGCACGATCAAGGCCGACAAGCCGCCGGCCGTCATCATCACCTCGAACCGGACGCGCGAGATCCACGATGCCCTCAAGCGTCGCTGTCTCTATTTCTGGATCGATTACCCGTCGGTGGAACGGGAGTACGAAATCATCACGGCGCGGGTGCCGGACGTGCCGGCGAAGCTGGCCCGCCAGGTCAGCGCCTTCATCGGAGAGGTCCGCCGCCTCGACCTCTATAAGTTGCCCGGGATCGCCGAGACGCTGGACTGGACCCGCTCGCTGATCGCTCTCGGCGAGACCGAGCTCAGCGAAGCCGCCGTGCAGGCGACGCTCGGGGCCGTCGTCAAGTACCAGGAGGACCTCGAACGGTTGCGCGGCGCGGGCTCTCGCGAGCTCCTCGCCCGAGCCGTCAATGCCTGACCCCGGCGCGATCCTGACCCGCAACTGGTTGCATTTCGGTCGGATCCTGCGGGGACTGGGGTTCGACGCCGGGCCGGCGCGCATGCTGCCGTTCCTCACGGCCTTGACCGTGATCGACCTGCGCCGGGCCGACGATCTGCGGACGGCGCTTCATGTTCACTTCGCGCGTCGGCGCGACGAACTGGCCATCCTCGATCGCGCGCTGGCCGCCTTTCTTCGAGGCCACGTGCCCGAGGGGGAGCTGCCGTCCTCGTCCTCGACGACGTC
>VBFR01000273.1 GCA_005889345.1 Chloroflexota bacterium | reverse complement strand
TCTCGGCTCGATATCAGGCATGGGACCGAAGATCGCGACCCTCTCCTGAATATGGAAACCGCTCCAGACTTCCATGGCCCCCATGAAGAAGCCCTGGTCCACGAACTTGGGGTCACGCCTCTTGAGGCTATTCATGGCCTCGCCGAAAGGCAGCAGCGATGTTGGACACGCAACCAACTCGACGCCGAAATTTGGGTCCAGCTCCATCACGTGGGTAACGGCACACGCCAATCCAGCTTGCGCCACCGCGGGAGTGTCAAGCATCAGCCGAAACCGCTGTAAGGCATCAGCCGAAACTGTGTAAAGCATCAGCCGAACCCGCTTTGTCGGGTATCAGCCGGATTCGTACACAGAATTTGGAGCCCACAGCCGGGGTTGAACCGGCGACCTTCGCCTTACCAAGGCGACGCTCTACCACCTGAGCTATGTGGGCTCTGGTATTGGGCAGAGGAGGATTCGAACCCCCGAAGGCGCTAGGCCAACTGATCTACAGTCAGTCCCGTTTGACCGCTTCGGTATCTGCCCGACCGCGTGATTTTACCGATAATCGCCCGGTGGGCACACGTCGCTGGATCTTGTGGCAGGCTCTCACCAGCCCAGGTATGGAGCGCTTTGTCGCCAGCGCATCAACAGGCGGGTTCGAGTTCTCGGGCCTGATCTTGCAAGCTCATCAGGAAACCCCTTATGTGGTCCGCTACCGGATCGACGTCGATGCTGGATGGCGCACCCGCACCGTCGAGGTCGAGCTCGAAAACGGGAGTCAGCGGCGCCTCAGCCTGACGGCCGACGGCGAGGGCACCTGGTCGCGCGACGGTCGAGCTCTGGAACCGGTTGCCGGCTGCATCGATATCGACCTCGAGTGGTCACCCTCGACGAACACGCTCCCGATCTGTCGCCTGCAGCTGGCCCCGGGCGAAACGAAATCCCTGGCCGCCGCCTGGGTACGCTTTCCGTCGCTCGAGATCGAGCGCCTCGAGCAATCGTACGAGCGGCTCGCTGACGGACGTTACCGTTACCGCTCCGGTCGCTTCACGGCCGACCTCGCGGTTGACGGCGACGGCGTGGTCCTCCAGTACGGCGTCAACTGGAAGGCGGTCGCCACCAGCGGTGAGCTCACCGAGTCCGTTTCGCCAACAGCTCGTCCTGCCTGACGAAGATCCCGCTCATCCAGAAAAGAAAATAGAGGCCGGCCGCGACCACCAGCCAGGCGACCAGCGCGAGCGGGAGCGCGAGAACCGGGCTAGTCGGCAAGAGACGAAGGGTCACGAAAGCAAATGCGGCGAGCCCGACGGCGCCCAGAGCCCCGCCACTGGCGTCGGCCCAGGCCTTCGCCGGTCCCTCGTTCTTCTCGATCAGGGTGAGTGTTGCGGGAAGGACGGCAGGAAAGGCGAGGAAGAGCCCACCGACCTTTGGACCGAACACGGTTCCCGCAATGCCCGCGACGAGTGCGATTCCGGCCCCGAACACGAAGCGAATGAGCAGCTCGGGTGGATGTGTCTTGCGGAGTTTGGACCAATCGAAACCAACGGGCTCGCGGTCATCCTCAAGCAGCTGCTCCCCGTCCATCGCTATCGGCCCGCGGCGAGGTACAAGCCCCCGGCCACCGCGAACCAGACCACCCAGGCCAGGATCGATCCGACGAGGGCATGCAACCGATTGATGAGAAGCAGCGAGGCGAGGCAGTAGGCGAGCATGCCGGCGCTACCGATCAGCATGCCTTGCGCATAGGGAACACTCGCCTTGGGGCCCCGGGCAACCACCGTCATCGCCAGGCTGGCGAGCGCCACGGATGGGGCCGCCGCGAAGATTCCCGCGAATCGCTTCGGGTGACCGGCCTGGCCAAGGAGTGAAAACACCACGACGACGAGGCCGCCAACGACGGCTTTCAGGCCGATCAGCGTTGTTGACATGCTACACTAGTAATATCAGATTTCGCGTAGGTGCTGATAACACCAAGGAAAGGAGGAACGACGATGCCACGCGGAGCCAGCCCAAAGAGGGAGCGGCAGTACAAGCACATCAAACAGAGTGCCAAAAAGTCTGGCCGGTACGGCGGCCGCGCTGAGGAAGTCGCGGCGCGAACCGTGAACAAGATCCGACGCGAAAAAGGTGAGACGAAATCCAAGCGGTCCGGCTCGAAGAAGACCTCGACCCGGTCCCGCACGCGCGCACGCAAATCATCGACCAGCCGGTCCTCGCCGCGCTCCTCGAAGTCCCCGGCCCGCACTGGCCGCCCGCGGCGTGCATCCAGCAACGGCCGGGGTTTTGCCGGGATGAGCGACAAGCGACAGCGGGAAATCGCCGCGGCGGGCGGACGGGCCGCTCACAAGCAAGGGACGGCGCACGAGTTCTCGCAGGCGGAAGCCCGTCGGGCGGGGCAAAAGGGTGGCGAGGCCGTAAGCCGCAATCGAAGCCACATGGCGGAGATCGGCCGGCGGGGCGGGGAACGCTAGACGCAATAGACTTGGCGTGTGGCCACGACGATCGAGCGCAAGGCGGCGGCTCCAGTCGTCAGTGTGCCGGACCGCTTCAACATCGCCGACTACCTGGTGGACCGCCACGTCCGTGAAGGGCGCGGCGGCCGCACCGCCATCCTCTGCGGGGACGAGTCGGTCACCTATGCGCAGGTAGCTGAGCGATCGAACCGCGTTGGCAACGGGTTGCGGTCACTCGGAGTTCGCCGTGAAGAGCGCGTCATGCTCCTGCTGCTGGACACGCCGGCCTTCGCCTACAGCTTCTTTGGCGCCTTAAAGCTCGGGGCCGTGCCGATCCCGACGAACACGCTACTGAAGAGCCAGGACTACCGCTACATGCTCAACGACTCGCGAGCCACGGTCGCGATCGTCAGCGAGCCACTGATAGCGCAGCTCGCCACGATTCCGCGCGAGGAGTTGCCCTACCTGCGACAGTTAGTGATCGACGGCGCGCCGACCCGAGGCGCGCTCGACTTCGACCAGCTGCTCACCGCCTCCGCAACGCTCGAGACAGAGCCGACCAGCAAAGATGATGCCGCCTTCTGGCTGTACTCCTCCGGTACGACCGGTTTCCCCAAAGGCGCCGTCCACCTTCACCACGACATCGTCCACACGGTCGCCTGCTACGCGCAAGGCGTCCTCGGGATGACGGCAGACGACCGGACCTTCTCGGTTGCCAAGCTGTTTTTTGCCTACGGGCTCGGCAACGCGCTGACCTTTCCCTTCGCCGTCGGCGCCACTACCATCCTTTGGCCCGGGCCACCGACCCCGCCCAACGTCTACGCGCAAATCGAGCAGCACAAGCCCACACTGTTCTTTTCAGTCCCCACGAATTACGGCCAGCTGCTGGCGCACAAACGCGATGGCGCGGACTTCGAACTTTCCACGATTCGACAGGCGGTCTCCGCGGGCGAGGCGCTCCCGAAAGCGCTCTACGAGCGCTTCAAGGATCGCTTCGGCGTCGAGATCCTCGATGGCATCGGCAGCACCGAGATCCTGCACATTTTCATCTCCAACCGATCGGGCCGCGCCCGTCCAGGCTCTGCTGGTGAGCTGGTGCCGGGCTACGAGGCGCGGATCGTCGACGA
>VBFR01000272.1 GCA_005889345.1 Chloroflexota bacterium | reverse complement strand
CACTGCAGATGCGTCAACCGATGCCGCTGGACCTCGTACTCGCGAGAGAGCTCGACCTCGCCGCGCGGAACCTCCGACGTGATGGCGTGGAGTGGTTCCTCGAAGCCGAGCTCGTAGAGCGAAAAGGTCGTCTTATCTTTCGCGAGGTCGACCACGAGCACTCGACGCTGCTCCTCCATAATCGCCTCGAGCGGTGCGATGTAGGGGTCGGCATCGATCGTGAGCGAGTCGGCCACGCGCGCCGGCAGCGGCATGACGCGATTCAGCTGCTCTCCGCTCTTGAAGATGACGAGCGCCCGCGCGCCGCTCGGCTGGTAGCCCTCGAGGAAGGCCTGCACCTCGGCGAGGTCGTCGGGGATGGCGAGCCGATGCGCCCGCGGCAGCCCTTCGATGTACGGCTTGCGGGCTTCGAGCTCCCGGTGCCGAAGGCTGTGGAAGATCGACACGAAGACCGGCGGGTCAGAGCGGACCCCCTGCTGCGGCGCGAGGTTCAAATAGAAGGTGATTACCGGGCGCTCATAGGGCTGGCGGGCGATGTTTCGTAGATCCTCGCGACTGATGAACGGGCGTTCGGCAAATGCGGCCTTCAGGGTCGTCGCCTCCGGGATCTCCTGGGCAGCGCGTGCCGTCGCACTCGTTGTCCGGGTTCCTCTGACTCGCCGTTCACGCTCCTCGAGCGTTTCCCAGGTGCTCGCCATCGCTCCTCCTTTCGATCATAGGCTGCTCTCCCCCGCAGGCGTCGCCTAAGATTGCCCGAGCGTGCGAATCGGCACCACCATCATCGTTATCGGCCTCGTGCTGTCGGGGTGCGGACAACCCCCGGTTTTTTACGCGGCCCACAGCTACAACTGCTGCACGGAAAACACGGGGAACCTCACCTGGCACGCCGGACAGAGCGTCGCCCTCCACTGGCAACCGACTCCTGGGGTAATGACGAGCGACTCAAACCGGCATCAGATCGTGCTTTCCGTCAGCCTGACCGGCCCCTTTGCCAGCGTCGATGCGCTCAAACAGGCGACGAGCCATGGCACCATACCTGCCGGAGTGAGAACGGTGAGCGCCGCCCCGGTCTCCGCGGACGATCGAACGGATTTGTCCCCAAGCAGCCAACTCAGCCTTCCCGCCGACCTGCCACCCGGCTACTACAACCTTGAAACGCGGGCGACTGAGGCCAGTGGCTCGCAGGGTGGAGCCGCCATCGTCATCGTCGTCCCCTGAGACAGGCTACGACCAGTCGTTCCAGGAGCGAGTCATCGCGACCCTGGCATCCGCGAAGCGCGCGCGGAGCACGGCAAGTGCCGCCGCGCCGCCCAGGAGCACGATCGCGACCAGGCCGAAGACGATGAAGAGTGGAACTTCCTGGATCAGGATGACGAGCGCGCGCAGGCTCGCGAGCGCCGCACCGGTAGCGCCCGCCAGGACCAGCGCGCGGCTGCGGGTCGCGATGCCGATCAGCAATGCCCCGATCGCCTCGCCGAGCAGCAGGCCGGTGTAGAGCGATGCCGACGTCGTCGGGTCCAACGTCTGGAAGGCAGTCGTCCCGAGCAGGCCGGCCGATCCGATCCCGATCCAGGCATTGGCGACCGACGGCAGCGGCGTCTTGAAGCGCCGGTCGGCGTGAAGCGTGATCCCGCCGGCCACCAGCGCCAGGCCGGGAGCGGCTATGTACCACTGAATGTTGTCGGCGCCGAGATAGCGCGCGATCCAGTAGCTGCCGAGTGAGGCCGTGATCAGCGCGGCATAGTCGAAGGCCGGCGTCGCACTCACCCGGGCATCGACGGCAAACATCAGTGCCAGGGCCCAGATGGCGGCGAGCGCAGCGAAGGCTCCCGGGTTGCCGGGCGTGGAGAAATCGCTGACGGAGAAGCAGGCCAGCGCGGTCAGCACCATCAGCGCCAGCCCGCTGAAGCGATGCATGCCCCTCCAGATTTGTCGCTCGGCGCGACGCCACGCAAAGCCCGCCGCATAGATCGCCCAGGCGACCAGCGTGAACGTCAGCGGGTACCACTGCACAGCCGCCGATCCGGCCACGAGCAGGCTGAAGAGGCCGAGCGCGCCCAACAAGCTGGCAAGGGGAACGCCGTAGGGTTCGTCCTCGACCGCGGTCGCGACGTAGATGGCGGCGGCGTAGGCGAGCAGGGCGACGCCGAGGATCGTCCGCTCATCCTGCTGCGCGCCGAGGTAGACGACCCCGGCCGCGACCGCCCCCGCCCAGGCATAGAAAGGGGCGCGCCACCGCTGGACGGTGCCGACGCGGTGCAGCACAACGGCGACGGCGGCGTAGATCACCGGCAGCGGACTGAAGATGAGCTCGAGCGTGCTCGGGCCAGGGTTCGGTGGTGGGGGGATGACGACCTTCAGGAGCCAGTACCAACCGTAAGTGAAGAAGGCGCCAGCGAGGTAGAGCCACTCCGACCTCTTGCTGTCGACCGCCATGAAGGTGCTCATCGCGCCGGCGGTGATCAGGATCACCGCGCGCAGCCAGTCCTGCTCGACCGGGAGGGCGGCGGCGATAACGGCCTGGACAGCCGCCGTCACATATAAGAAGGTATGCATGCGGGTGCCCCGGTAAAAGCGGGCAACGATCGCCTTGCCGACCGCGAGCGCCAGGAACTCGACGGCCAGGGCGCTCAGATCGAGTCCGAGCGCCTGGTTGGCGGTGATGGTGGTGAGCGTCACGCCGATGGCGACCGTCCACTGCATCCACGGTCGCTTCGAGAGCCAGCAGTAGATCGCATAAGCGACGGTCAACGCGCCGAACGTCCAGGCGAGGTATCCGAAGGCGGCCGCCGATACGCCCTGGGCTGCGCCGATCTCGGACAGCGCCGGGTACGCACTCCACGCTATCGCCATCACCGCGACGGCATGCACGAAGGGGTTCGCTGCGCGGGCATAGGCCGCGCCCAGCGAGCCAAGACGTTCACCGCGGAACGCGATGATGGCGAACACGAAGGCGAGTGGCGTCAGCGCCAGACCGCGCCAGTCACCCAGCTGGAGCACCATCAGGTCGGCGATCCAGGCGCCGACCATGGCGCCGAGGCTGAGCGCCGGCGCAAGCCGATCGCCGCGGAGGTGCGCATCAAGACCGTAGAGCAG
>VBFR01000249.1 GCA_005889345.1 Chloroflexota bacterium | reverse complement strand
CCGCCTACTCGGATGGATCGACACGGATCTGCGGAAGTTGCGCGAAATGGGCGACGTCATCGCCGAGGGGACGGGGATGGCGATCCCGGCGAATTACCCCGTTCTCGGCAGGGACGCCTTTCGCACGGCCACCGGGGTCCACGCGGCGGCTGTCATCAAGGCGAAGCAAAAGGGCGACGAGTGGCTGGCCAACCGCGTCTACTCCGGCGTGCCCGCAGAGCTCTTCGGCTGCGAGCAGGTCATCGAGATCGGCCCCATGAGCGGGGAGTCGAACGTCGCCTACTGGCTCGAGCAACGCGGCATCGCGCCGAAGGCGGACCTTGTGAAGGCAGTCCTTGACCGCGCGAAGCAAGGCAATCACCTGCTCGACGAGACCGAGATTTACGCGGTCGTCAACCAACGCACCGCGAAAACTGGATCCTGACGACCGAGCAACCAAAGCCGTCAGCGGCCGGTATCAAGGCAACTTCCTGAGAGATTTGTCTTTCGTTTTGGACTCACGTACTAGCTCCGGGAACCTACTGCGTTCCTTTCCGGTGAGGAACGGCTCGGCAAATCGTTCGAGGTCGGAACGCAAATGACGGAACCCGTCGAGAGGATCGTCCGAGAAACCCGGATATGCAGCCTGATCGGCCACGCCGAGAAGACGCATGTATTCCTTGTGCCCGAGGGATTGGTCAGCGATTCGGTAGTTCACGATACCGAGCGCCCACCTGAAGTGAAGCTCGACCGACTGGTCGCCCTTCTCGTAGGATCCGATGGCAAATTCGCCGCCGGATCCCTTTTGTAGCGTCCCAAGGTGAAACCGGTAACCAAGCGGAACGAAGACAGGATCGAGGATTTTTTCACCCTGCCGGAGCCAGTCGAGTGGGCTAGCCAAAGACCGAGCGGGCCACCCGACCGACTAACTCGAGCTTGGCCCGTTGTTCATCCGGGGTGAGTTTGTTCCCCTCCATCGTCGAGGCGAAGCCGCACTGGGGGCTGAGCGCGAGTCGCTCCAGGGGAATGATGTGGGCCGCCTCGGCGCTGCACGACGACTCTGTCTTCGGGAACCAGGCGTAACGGTTCGAAGTCCCCCGAGCGTTCATCGTCATACTCGAGCAAGTAGCGATCGAACCGGGTCCGGCTGAGGACCCGGGCGATCGGGCCGTAGCCGCCCTCCGCGTAGTACTTGCTCTGGTTGTTGCCGCGGCAGATGTGCATCCCGAACGTCATCCCGGCATGGCCGGCGATGATCGCGTTGTCCATCTCGATGCACTCGTCCAGCAGCTGATCGGGATCGCTGCCGCGCCGCCGGTAACCCTCGCGCAAATCGCGGTCGAGCAGGGCTGCGTACTGTGGCGCGTCGACCTGCACATACGTGCAGCCCAGGCGGCGGAGCTCCTCGATCTCGCGGCGGGTGAAGTCGACGATGTCGTCCAGGTAGGCCTCGCGCGTCGGATACGCGCCGCGTGACTTCTCCGGGTCGTAGTAGGCCGCCGCCTGCTGAGCCGAGATAAGCGTGACCTTCGCTGGATGGGTCGTGCGCGCGCGCAGGTAGGTCCATTCCTCGACGCACATGTGGTGCCGCCAGCGAAGTTTCTCGACGACGACGGGGCGCCGCAGCCGAGTCTTTTCTCCCTTCTCGTCACGGAACTCGATGCCCCAACCGCCGAATTTGTCGAAGCCATCCAGCGAGTCGATGAGGTGTCCGTAAAAGGCGTAGCGCCTCATCTCGCCATCGGTGATGACGTCGATTCCGGCCAGTGTCTGCGTTTCGATTGCCTCGTCAACGGCCCGGTCCTCGAGCCGCTTGAAGTCCGCAGCGGTGATCTCTGATTGCTCGTACCGCCGGCGTGCCTCCGCCAGGTAGGGCGGGCGTAGGAGGCTGCCGATGACCTCGCACTTCGCTTGAACGGCTTTCGTCGAAGGTCGGCCCTGCACCTTCGTCTGCATCGCCTTGATTATCCGTACTTCTCAGGGAGTGGCGCGGAACGCTTCGAAATGGTCCGATCGCGGCGGCGACGCACGTCCTCACGTAATTTTCTGAAACCGCGCTGGTTTTTGCTTGACAGAACCGGCGTTCGGTGTTACGTCTCGTGCGCCAATGCTTCGACGATCGCAGTAGAAGGCAAATTCGTTTGGGGGGTAGGCGGTGAGTCAGCCGCGCGTCGACGCGATTTCTTTCACGCCGAGCGCACATATCAGCGCGACGCTCAGCGAACTGCAACGCTACGCCGCATGGCGGCGGCCGCTGCGGCAGCAAATCATCCTCCCCTTTCTGCTGCTTCTGGTTTTTGTCGCCGTTGTCGGCGTCGCCGCCCTGACCTACCAGGCCAGCAGCGTGGGCATGGCCGGCTTCGACCAGGGCCTCGTTCGCGAGAGCGTGCAGGCCAATGACCGGCTCGCCACCCTCGAGGCCGCGCGGCTCAACGACCTGCGAGCGCTGGCCGCCACGCCAGGGCTGGCGACCGCGGTCGAGGCGAACGATGGCGGGCGACTCTCGGCACTGTTTGTCACGGACACGAGGACCGCACTCGAAGCCCATCTGCTGATCCGGATCCTCGACCAGCAGGGCGAACCCTTGCTTTCGATCCCCGAGGACAAAGGCCGTGGGACGTATGACCGGCTGCCGGGCATCACCCAGGTTCTGACAGGGGCGATCGACGGACGCGGCGATAAATATCTCGCAGTGGTGCGCGAACGTTCGGGACAGGTCGTGTACTGGAGCGCACCGATCAGGGACCCACACCGCCAGGTCGTTGGCGCCGTGCTCCTCGGTGAATCGATCAGCGATATAGCGGCGGAACTCCGGCCCGCAGGGTCAGGCCGACTGTTTTTCTACGGCCTGACTGGCCAATCGCTGGACGCTTCGATTCCGGCGCTCAGCGCCGGTGTTCGCAAGTCCATCACGGCCGATCGCTTGATGCGGGTGAGCGCGACCGCGAGTGGTCATGCCTACGCCCTCGCAGTAACGGACTGGATGATGCGCGGCGAGCGGTTCGGCTATCTCGGCGTCGGGCTCCCCGCGGATGGCGTGGTCGACAACGCATTCCGGTTGCGTCTGTTTCTTCTCGCTGTCTTTCTGGGAATGGCCGTGCTGGTGTTGGTCCTTGGCGGGTTGCTCGCCAGGCGCATCTCGCTTCCACTCGAGCGGCTCGTCAGCTCCATAAAAACCGCGGCCGCCGGCGATCTCAGTCACACGGTCCCGCCCGGCCACGCCGACGAAATCGCGTATCTGACCTCGTCCTTCAACACTATGACGGCCCGGCTCGAAGAGAAGACCAGGGCACTCGAGATGACATCCTTCGCCAGCATCGAGGCGCTGGCGCGCGCCATCGACGCCCGTGATCCTTACACCTATGGGCATTCGGCGCGGGTGGCGCGGTTGAGCGCGGAGCTCGCCGACGAGATGGGCTTGCCAACGGATCAGCTGATTGCCCTCAGCCGCGCCTCGCTGCTGCACGACATCGGGAAGATCGGCGTCGAGGACCGCGTGCTCCGCAAGCCGGGGCCACTGGACAAACGGGAGATGGCGGCCATGCGCGAGCACCCGGTGATCGGGTATGAGATGCTACGGGGCCTGCACTTCTTGGAGTCGAGCCTTGAGGGCGTGCGCCATCATCACGAGCACTGGGACGGTGGCGGCTACCCCGATGGCGTTAGGGGCGAAGACATCCCGCTCGCCGTCCGCATCCTGACGGTGGCAGACGCCCTCGACGCACTCACCTCGGACCGGCCCTACCGTATCGCCATGAGCTTTCTCGACGCCGTGCGTCGCATCGAGGCCGGAGCCGGGAATCAGTTCGATCCGGCAGTGATCCGCGCTTTGCGCTCGCGCAGCGCGGCGATCGCGGCGGTGCTCCTGGTGATGGAGAAGGCCCGTGTCGTGGCGCTCGAAGTTCTCAAGGAGCCGGCCGTATGACCCTCCGGACGCGGCTGCAGCTGCTGGGCGCGGTTGCCATCGCCGCCGGGCTGGTGTGGGGCAGCGGCATGCTCGCGTTCGCCCTGCCTCAATCGGAACGCTTGCATGCCGCTGTGCACTCGGCAGTGGTGATCGACTATGCGACGGACGTGGTCACGCCCGGCTCGCATTTCGCCAGAAGCCGCCCAACCTACGACCAGTGACTTAGAGCTTCGTGACCGGGATGCAGATGTCGCACTCGAATGCGCCGGTCTTAAGGTCCATCGCCATATCCGGGGCGTAGTACTCGAACAAGGGACGGGCATCAAGCTGCAGGCCACTGCCAGGCAGCCAGTCGCGGAGCAACGCCATCCAGGCCTCACCGAGTTCGGCGCCCGTCCCATTGAATCGGGCCGCCGCATACTTTCCGCCCGGAATCGAGGTCTTCTGGTGCTGGCCGGCGCCGACAAAATCCGGTTCGACTTCGATGGCGGCGTCGTAGCGCAATCTCTCCGGCGCCGTGATCCCGGGGTCGTCGAGGCTGATGCCGTAACGTGGCCGGCCCAGTAGGCGATTGGTTTGCATCCAGGGAAGGACCGTGCCCTCCCAAAACTCCGAGAGCTCCGGGCCGTATGGGCCGACATGCCGAAGATACGCAACGGTCGTTGGTTTCCGGTCGATGATTTTGACGTTCATGGAAGCCTCCTGTGAATCAGATTTCGAGAACTCATCATTGCGCCGAGCCGCCGTGGCCGCCTGACCCG
>VBFR01000248.1 GCA_005889345.1 Chloroflexota bacterium | reverse complement strand
CGCCAGCGACAAGCGGGCAGAGGCCACCTACCAGGATGCCGACGCGGTGCTGCACACGGCGCTACAGATCCAGGACCATCTCGCGGCACAGGATGGTGAGATCGAGAAGATCCTCGCCGGCCTCGCGCCGCTGAAGGCAACCTGACGGGTTAGTAAATGAAGCCCAGAATGCCGCGCATCGAGGTCACCGTTCGGTAGTCGACCCGGTTCCAGCCGCCGCCCGGCACGCCCCACCAGTTCATCTCGGAGACCACGAATGAGCCGTTCGGATTGACCGACTCGACGTAGGCGACGTGGCCCTGCGGTGAGGTGCCGCTGACGCCCATCACCATGACCGCGCCCGCCCGCGGCGTGGCGCCCTCGGCGAAGCCGAAGGGCCGTGCGTTCCACCACCATTGCGCGGCGTTCCCCCGCCAGGGGATGTAGCGCTTATGCGCCACCCACCAGGTGCAGTAGCCGTAGCTGAAGCCGTTGCCGGTGCCCGGCCCCGGACCCACGGCTGGCGACGGAACGCTGGGTGCCGATCGCGCCATGGGTCGCGCGACCAATGGCTTTTGGGGGGCAACAGTCGGCGTTGGTTCCGGCGTGGCCAGAACGTAGATGATGACGGCGGCACGCGCCTGGTGCGGTACGGCCTCGTCCATATGTTCGATGGGAGTGGCGAGCGGCACGACGGCTGCGGTAGCGGCCGCCGTGAACGGGGGCTGCGGCACCGACGCGAGCGCGCCGAAGCCGAACGCGAAGATCGCTCCTCCTCCGACCGTCAGACGCAAGGTTGCACCAACGGTGCGATTCACGGTCCAACCTCCTTCCCTCAGTTGGATCAGATGCGCCGTCTACCGTCGGCTGTAGAGGACGCGGAGTAAAGAGAGGGAGTCGGACCGTTACGTAACTAGCCGTGGTCAACCCTACTACAAAGGGTCCATACCTTGTCAAGTGAGCCAGGAAATCGCCCGGCTTAGAATCAACGCCATGCTGAGCCGGATCGACCATGTCGGGATCGCCGTCCGTGATCTCGACGAGGCGATTCGGATCTACGAGCGCCGGCTGGGTTTGCGGTCGACGGGCCGGGAGCGCCTGGAGCGCGAAGGAATCGAGATCGCGATGATCCCGATCGGCGAGAGCCGGATCGAACTGATCATGCCGCTCAATTCGGACTCCAAGATCGACAAGTTCCTCCAGGATCGCGGTGAGGCCGTCCACCACGTGGCCTACGCCACCGATGATGTCCGAGCTTCCCTGGAGCAGGCCGGCGCCGCCGGGGCGCAGTTGCTCGATCAGGTTGCCCGGCCCGGCTCGCACGGCACCCGGATCGGGTTCGTCCATCCCAAGAGTGTCTGCGGCGTTCTGACCGAGTTCGTGGAAGCGGATGGCCACCCCGGCGCCTAAGCCCGCCGACGACCCTTCGGCCGAGCCTGCCACCGACAGCGGCCTGCCGCTCAAGCCGGTCTACCGGGCAGCCGACGCCGGAGCGGAGGCACCACCACCCGGCGAGTACCCGTTCACGCGCGGCATCTACCCGGAGATGTACCGCCGCCGGCCCTGGACGATCCGGCAGTATGCCGGGTTCGGCAGCGCGGCCGAGACCAATCGCCGCTTCCGCTACCTGCTCGAGCAAGGCCAGACCGGGCTCTCCGTCGCCTTCGACCTGCCGACGCAGATCGGACACGACGCCGATACGCCGATCGCCCGGGGGGAGGTTGGCAAGGTCGGCGTCTCGATCTCTTCGCTCAAAGACATGGAGACGCTGCTCGCCGGCATCCCGCTGGATCAGGTCAGCACTTCGATGACGATCAACGCGCCAGCCGCGCTCCTGCTGCTCCTCTACGAGCTCGTCGCCGAGCAGCAGGGGGTAGCGGGCAGCCGCCTCAACGGCACGGTGCAGAACGACATCCTCAAGGAGTACGCGGCGCGCGGCACCTACGTCTTTCCGCCTCGCTCGTCGATGCGGCTCACCACCGACCTCTTCGCCTACTGCAAGGACCGCTTGCCCAACTGGAATACGATCTCGATCTCGGGCTACCACCTGCGGGAGGCCGGGGCGACGGCAATCCAGGAACTGGGGTTCACCATGGCGCATGCCGTGGCCTACGTCGACGCCGCGCGCGCGGCGGGGCTCGCGGTCGCGGACTTCGCGCCGCGCATCTCCTTCTTCTTCGCCGTCTTCTCGGACTTCTTCGAGGAGGTGGCGAAGTTCCGGGCGGCCCGCCGGCTCTGGGCGCGCCTGATCAAGGAGCGCTACGGGGTCTCAGACCCGCGGGCGCAAATGCTGCGTTTCCACACGCAGACCGGCGGTAGCACGCTGACGGCGCAGCAGCCACACAACAATATCGTGCGGGTCGCCCTGCAGGCGATGAGCGCGGTCCTCGGCGGGACGCAGAGCCTGCACGCCAACTCCTTCGACGAGGCGCTCGGGCTCCCCTCCGAGATGGCGGCGACCCTCTCGGTGCGAACGCAGCAGATCATCGCCAACGAGACCAACGTGGCGAGCGTGGCGGACCCGATGGGCGGCAGCTACCTGGTCGAAGCGCTCACTTCACAGTTGGACGCTGGGGCGAGCGCGCTGATCGCCGAGGTCGACCGGCGCGGCGGCGCCATCGCGGCGATCGAGACCGGCTTCACCCAGGACGCCATCCAGGAAAGTGCCTATCGCTTCCAGCAGGCCGTCGAAAGCGGCCGCCGCGTCGTGGTCGGGGTCAACCGCTTCCGGGGGGATGACGAGGTCGTCGAGATCGTCAAGATCAGCCCGCACCACGAACGCGAGCAGATCGAGGCCCTCAAGCGGCTGCGGGCGGAGCGTGATGCAAGACGGGTTGAGACAACGCTTCAGGCCGTGCGCCGGGCGGCCGAGGGTACCGAGAATTTGCTACCGCCGATGCGGGAGGCGCTGCGGGCCTATGCCACCATAGGAGAGGTGTGCGGCGTATTGCGCGACGTGTTCGGTGAGTACCGGCCGGGGTCGCGCAGCTAAACCATGGCAACCCGGGCCCCCAAGGACGCCGCGCCCTCACCCTCGGAACGCCAGATCAACATCCTGCGCAAGCGCAAGTACGACGCCATGCACCGGGGCGGCGACCCGGATGAGAAGCAGCACCCGAAGGGCAAGCTGACCGCCCGCGAGCGGATCGAGCTGCTCGTCGACCCGGGCACGTTCACCGAGCTCGATGCTTTTGCCGTCCATCGTACCGAGGCGTTCGGGATGGGGGATAAGAAGATCGCCGGCGACGGCGTGGTCACCGGTTACGGCACGGTCGACGGCCGGGAGGTGTTTCTCTTCTCCCACGACGCAAGCGTCTTCGGCGGCTCGCTCGGCGAGGTGTTCGCCGAGAAAGTCTGCAAGGTGATGGATCTCGCGGTCCGTGCCGG
>VBFR01000073.1 GCA_005889345.1 Chloroflexota bacterium | reverse complement strand
ACGGTGGTTGACGATCATCGGCACCGCATCCGGACCATTCGATCCCGTCATCGACCTGGTCCAGAAGACCGGCACCAAACTCGTCGAGGCGGATCTCAAGGCGCTCGAGGTCCTCTACTACCAGGAGGCGACGGCTCTGCAGCAGCTTCTGCCCGGCGTCCTCGATTACCTGGTCGCCGCGCGTCAGCTCGGGCTCAAAACGGCCGTCGCATCGAGCTCCACGCGCAAATGGGTCATGGACCACCTCAACCGCTTCGGGATCGGCGGCCACTTCGATGCCATCGTGTGCCGAGAAGACGTGAAGCGGACCAAGCCAGATCCCGATCTGTACCTGACGGCGCTCCAACGGCTCAAGGTGTCGGCGCCCGAGGCGATCGCCTTCGAAGATTCGAGCAACGGCGTCCAGGCCGCGAAGGCGGCCGGGCTGTTCTGCGTCGCGGTGCCCAATCCGCTCACTGCCGACCTGGATCTCAGCGAGGCCGATCTGCGCCTTCTGTCGCTCGACGCGATGCCGCTGCGCGAGGTCATCAAGGAGGCCAGCCCTGTGAGAAAGCGGCAAGCGCGATGAGGCGCTGGACAAACCTCGCGCTCTTCGTCCTGCTCGGCCTGGCATTCACGACCGGCTGGGTGGCGTTCTTTTACGGGACCGCACCATCTCGCGTGTCCCTCATCGTCCACGCGGCCAGCGGCTACGCGATCATCGCGCTGACGCCGTGGAAGGCGGTCATCGCCGCGCGCGGCATCCAGCGTCGTCGCCCGGGTTGGTGGGCATCGCTGGTTTTCACCGGCCTGGTCATCGCGTCGATTGCCGCCGGCATCCTGCATTCGACGGGGCTGCTGACCGGTGTCGGCGCGATCAGCGCCATGGAAGTTCATGTCGGCGCGGCGCTGGCCGCCATCCCCTTCGTCGCCTGGCATGTGATGGCCCGCCGCATCCCGGTGCGGGCCGTCGACCTCTCGCGCCGGAGCCTGCTTCGGGCGGGTTCCTTGCTCGCCGGAGCGGGGCTCGCCTACGTCGCGGGCGAAGTTGCGGTCCGGCTCCTCGGCCTGCCGGGGTCGCTCCGGCGTTTTACCGGCTCCTATGAGGTCGGCTCCTTGCAACCCGCCCAGCTGCCAGAGACCTCGTGGATGTTCGATGCGGTGCCCGCTATCGATCCCGCAACGTGGCGGTTGACCGTCGAGGTTGGAGGGACGGTACGCGAGTGGACGTATGAAGAGCTGCTCGCCTTCGACGACCGGGTACGGGCGACGCTCGATTGCACCGGCGGCTTCTACTCGATGCAGGACTGGTCTGGTGTCTGGCTCAGCCGATTGTTCGCCTCATTTCCCTCCCCCGCTCGCGGGAGAGGGCAGGGTGGGGGTTCCAGTGTTCACGTTTGTTCGCTGACCGGCTACGACCGCCGTTTCGCCATCAGCGACGCGGGCCGGGTGCTGATCGCCACCAGGCTCGGTGGAATGCCGCTCGATCCCGGGCACGGCTTTCCCGTCCGGCTCGTCGCACCCAACCTCCGCGGCTACTGGTGGGTGAAGTGGGTGACCACGATCACGATCGACGAGCTGCCCTCCTGGTGGCAGCTCCCATTTCCGCTGCAGTAGCCCCAACCCTAACCCTCCCCCGCAAGCGGGAGAGGGAATCAGTTCGCCGTCGGCTCGTAGGTGAGGATCACCAGGCCGGCGGTGCTGGTCCGGCTGTCGACGAGTTTCATCTGGATCGCCGGGCCTCCGTCCCGGAATAACTTCTTTCCGTTGCCGAGCACGACCGGATGCAACCACAGTTGGTACTCGTCGACGAGCTTGTGCGCCATCAGCGTCTGGGCCAGACCCGAACTGCCCATAACGAGGATCGGCCGTCCGGGCTGACGCTTGAGCCGCGCAACCTCGGTCGGGACATCCCGGACCACGGTCGTGCCTTTCCAGTCGGCCCGCTGCAGCGTCGTTGAGGCGACGTATTTGGGGAGGTGATTGAGCGCACGGGCGATCAAGTCGCTCTCGTCCGTCACCGTTGGCCAGTAGGCCGCCCAAATCTCATAGGTCACGCGCCCCAGTAGAAACGCTCCGGCCGTTTGAAACGACTCGCTGTTGTAGCGCCGGTGATCGGGCATGAGCGGACCGGTCCAGCCGCCCTGCGTAAACCCGCCCTCGAGATCCTCGCCGGAATGGCCAGGACCCTGGATGACGCCATCCAGCGACACGTATTCGATGACGACGAGCTTGCTCATGACGTCTTGAAGAACTCGGCGAGGGTCGGGGCCAGGGCAGCGGCATCGACGTTATGTGGCTGACCGGCGATGGTGCGCCGTTGCGCCTTCGGAAGCGTGGCCGCGACGGCCTCCGCAGCGGCGCTCAGCCATGGCGTCGTGCCGCCGTCGATGACAAGGGTGGGAACCTGAACGCGCGCGATGCGAGTCCGCGGCATCGAGTAGTCGCCCATGATGGTCGCGTCGTAGACGAGCGTGTGCGCGACGGCCTCTTGCGCAGCCCAGAAGGGCGCCTGCCGCATCGGGGCGACGAATTCCTTCGGCATGCCCACCGCCGCCGTCATGAAGAGTTCCACCATGTCGCCCCGTCGGTTCTGTGCCAGTAGGGACGTTAGCTGCTGCAAGTAGTCGGCCGGGACCTTTGGCCGGCTGTCGTCGACGATGAAGGGCGGTTCCCAGAGCGCCAGCTTCTTCATCTTCGAAGCGAGCCCACCCGCCGCGGCGAGCAGTGCCAGGACGGCGCAGCCAGAGGTGCCATAGACCAGCCCCGACCCGCCGGCCGCGCCGATGATGGCGTCGATATCCTCGATTTCGCGCTCGACCGCGTACGGCTCGGTCATTCCACTCTCGCCGTGACCCCGGCGATCGAAGTTGAAGACGGTGAAATCCTTGGCCAGCAGCGCGGCGAGGGGCGCTTGCTGCGAGCGGTCGCCGGCGACGCCGCCGACGATGACCACCGCCGGCCCCTGGCCCGACTTCTCATAGGCGATCCGCGTTCCATCCTTCGACGTGACGGTGTTCGACATGGAAACCTCCTGCGTGTTCTCGGTTCTTGCGACGCCACCCACGCTAGGGGGGATCGCTCGCGGAGGCTTCTCCAAAACTGCTCGGTCTA
>VBFR01000185.1 GCA_005889345.1 Chloroflexota bacterium | reverse complement strand
CCGAGGAGGACGAGGCGGACGAGTCAGTCCAAGGCGCATTCGTTCAGCGTGCCTCCGAGGAGGAAGAGGCCCCGACCGACGAAGAGGCTTAGGCCTGGATCAGGAACCCGTAGTAGGGCCCGAACTCTGATTCGACGACCATCCGGCCAAGCTTCAGATACTCGCGCTGGGTAGCCCGCACCAGGTCGCCCATATCAAGCGGGTGCTTGGCCTCGGCAGCTGCATAGGCGGCCGCCACCGCGATGTTGCGGATCGCGCCGCCAGAGAGCTTGAACGATTCTGCGAGAAAATCCAGGTCGAGTTCGGCGGCCCGAGGCATGTCGCTCCCCAGGCTGCGCTCCCAGAGCCGCCGACGATATTCCGCTTCGGGCTCTGGAAAATCGACCAGGGAATCCAACCGGCGCGTGAATGCCTCATCCAGATTGGCCCGAAGGTTGGTCGCCAGGATCGCGATGCCGTCGAACAGCTCCATCCGCTGCAACAGGTAGGCCACTTCGACGTTGGCATAGCGGTCATGCGCGTCGCTGACCTCGGAACGCTTGCCAAACAGCGCATCGGCCTCGTCGAAGAGGATCACGCCGTTGATACGCTCCGCTTCGGCGAAGATGCGGTCGAGGTTCTTTTCGGTCTCGCCGACGTACTTGTCGACAACGGTCGCCAGGTCGACTGTATACAGGTCAAGACCGAGCTCGCTGGCGAGCACCTCGGCCGCCATCGTCTTACCAGTGCCCGAGGGCCCGGCGAACAACGCCGTTAGCCCACGCCGCCGCGCGGACGGGCCGCCCATCTTCCAGACATCGAGCACCTGCTCGCGATAGCGCGCCCGCGTCAGGAGCTCCTTGAGCTGTGCCATCGTATCGGGGGGCAGAACCAGGTCGGCAAAGTCGACTGCGGGCTGGATGCGGCGCGCCAACCGCTCGAGGCCGGCGGCGTTCTGGGCGCGGGCGCCGGCCTTGAGCTCCTCTTCGTTGAGCGGGATCTCGCGAGCGTGGGCGTCCATCCGCGCCGCCCGCGCCGCGCGATGGACCTGCTCAGCGGTCAGGCGAAACTGCGCCATCGTGCCGGCCAGGTCGAGGTCAGGCGGTGTGTCGCCGTTGAGATTCCGGCGCCAGAGCTCGGCGCGCTGGAGGGCGTCGGGGATGGGAGCCTCGCAGATGAAGGGGACGTCGCGCGCCCAGCCCGGGTCCCAGCTTCGCGCGCCCACCAGGACCACGAGCGCCGGCATCTCAGAAAAGGCGCGGACTGCGGGGAGTCCCCTGGCGATCAGGACCTCAACCGGACCCGCCACAATGCCGGCTCCCGTGAGACCGGCTTCGCGAGCCGCTAAGGCGGCCACGAGCGGCACGTCATCTTCGCTCCGCAGGCGCTCGAGATCCAACGCAAGCGTCGGACGGCCTAGCTGTGCGAAAGCACTCGAGGCGAGCGCCGCTCCGGATGCGCCGGGGCGTTCACGGATGTAGGCAAGCCTGCCCCCACCCTGCCCTCCCCCAGAGGGGGAGGGAGATTCTTCCGTCATCCAGCGAACCAGGGTTGCCGCCTGGTCGGGCTTGGCTTGTTCGCATTGGTACGCCAGGGCGGCGACAACAGGATCCGGAATATCGCTCCCGAGCAGATGTGCCGCCACGCGGTCCGGGACGCGCAGCGGCCGCGTCAGCACCGGCCGTTCGTTCTCTTCGACCTGCACCAGGTACTCGTCCACCAGGGGAGCGCCCGCCGCGAGACGGCTCCGTGCATAGGCGCTGCTCGATGGCAAACCGCACAACTCGAGCCCGAGTCCGACGCTGGCGCGGCGCCGGGAGACGTCATCTTGCAGATAGCCGTAGAGGCGCTCGAAGCGCGCGTCGACGTCCGGGGCCATCGCGATCAAGAGCAGCTCGACGTCGATTTCGTCCAGATTGAAGGTGCGGGCCAGGCGGCGCAGCCGAAGGTCGGCACCGTTTTGCTCGGCGGCGTCAGCCGCGGCCTCGGCCTCGTCGCGCGCCTTCGCTGCGCCAGCGTCGGGTGGCGCCGGGACCGATTTGTCCGCGAGTAGTCGGTCGACATGACCCTGCGAGATGTAAAGCCCGCGGAAACGATCGTCGGTCTCCGGATCGGTCGCACGGCGGCGAGCGACGGCGGCCCGGACGCGCGCCTCGATTAACTCGAGACGCCGAAGCACATGGGTCAGTGACTCATCGAGACCCCCAGCCCGACCCTCCCCCGCAAGCGGTGGAGGGAGAACGCCCGAATGTACGCTCATTCGCCTACGAGCGGTTGACGCCGCGAATGCGCAGAATGCGGCCGGGCTGCTTCTCTTTCCCCGAGCGAACCATCTCTTCCTGGTCGGGCGGCACACCAGGCTTGTTGGCCGGCTCGCCGGGCTGCAGCCGCCCGGAGGCTTTTGGCCCGCCGGGTCCAGGGGCACCCACCGGCTTCGCGGCACCGGCAGCAACCGCGCCTCGACGAGCTCTGCCGCCACGCGCCGCCGGCGTGGTCGCGTCCTCGCTCTCGCCATCGGGACCCGCGAAGCTGAAACGGGGCTCTTCCAGGACCGGCGGACCGGCGGGAATCGCCAGGTTGACCTCGAACGGCGCATTCACAACTAGATCGAGGGAGGCCTTGAGCTCGCCGCCCAGTGCCGACCAGACGTCGGAGATCGACCGGTCCTGTGGTGGTGGGAGCGCGATGTTGAGGAGGATCGGCTGCCGCGCCTGGGCGAGTACCCCGCTCAACGCGTCGGCCGGAATGATGGGATTGCGCAAAAAGCACGCGAGCAGCGACGAGAGGAGCCGGTGCTCGTCCTCAGGCCGCTGCGTCCACGCCGTGACGAGGTAGGAGAGCTTGAAGCGACGTGGCGGCGGCCGGCGCTCGGTGATCAATCGGGAATCTCGGCTATCGCCGCGAATGTCCTCCCACATCACCTCACGCTGCTCGAGGTCCTCGCGGATGTCGTAGAGATACAGATCGACTGTGGGCGTATTGCGCCGCGACGACCACTCTTTATTGGGCGCATCGAAGGCGATGTCGGCCTTTGATCCATTGAGGGCATCTCGTTTTACGAGGGCGCGCAGGGACTCATCCACGTCCTGGATCATCGCCCTCTAGATTTGCGGTTGCGGCGGCGCCTCACAAGTCGCCTGCGGGCAGCCCTTGGGGTCAAGTTCCTGCCTGAACGGGCAGCCTCGAGCACGGCCGGCCGTCCCTTCGGGCATCGCTGCTTACCCGTTCACTGGCCCGCTCGTCCCTTGTGGCGAACGAGCGCCGATGCGACGCTCGGACCGTACCTGACGGCCATCAACAGGGAGGAGATTGCCCATGCCCAATTACTTATCGCCCGGTGTATACGTAGAGGAGGTCGAAGCCGGCTCACGCCCGATCGAGGGTGTTGGGACCGCAACGGCGGCCTTCGTCGGTCTCGCCGAGAAGGGTCCCGTCAACAGCCCAACGTTGGTCACCAACTGGAGCCAGTTCTCGCAGGCGTTTGGTGGCTTCCTTGAAGGGTCGTACCTCGCGCACTCCGTCTATGGCTACTTCCTGAACGGCGGTGGGTCCGCGTACATCGTTCGCATCGGCGCGGACGGCCACGCCCCCGCAGCCCAGGCGGAGCTGGCGAGCGCGAAGGACAAGTCGCTGGCCGGATATCGCGTCCTGGCGTTGGAGGGCGGTCAGCCCGGCAACGACATCCAGGTCGAGGTCGCTGAGGCCTCGCAGGCCGCGGAAGACACCTTCAAGCTGATCATCACGCGCGGCAAGGATCGCGAAGAGTACGACAACGTCACGACGCGCAAAGGCAAGAACAACGTCGTCACTGCTGTCAAGACCGCGTCGAAGCTAATCCAGCTCGAGGAGATCGGGACCGCCGGCGCACTGGAGAAGGTCCCCGCCCCGGGCAAGGTTACGCTTCAGGGCGGCGGCGCCACGATGCCCGCCCGGGTCACCCCGGACGAGTACGTGGGCAACTCTGCCGACCGCACCGGATTTGCCGGTCTCGAAGCCGTCGACACCGTCACGATGCTCAGCGTCCCCGACCTGATGGCCGCGTACCAGCGCGGCATGATCGACGCCGACCAGGTCAAGGCCGTACAGCTGGCGATGATCGCCCACTGCGAGCTGATGGGCGACCGGGTCGCCATTCTCGATGCCCCGCCCGGGCTGAACGCGCAGCAGATCCGCGAGTGGCGGGTCGACAAGGCGGGCTACGACTCGAAGTACGCCACCCTCTACTGGCCGTGGGTCAAGGTCTTCGATCCGCTCGCGGGCCAGGCGAATTTCGTTCCGCCGAGCGGCCACATGGCCGGCATCTGGGCGCGCAGCGACGACACCCGCGGCGTGCACAAGGCACCGGCGAATGAAGTCGTCCGCGGCGCCATCTCCCTCGAGCTGCAGGTCACCAAGAGCGAGCACGACCTGCTGAACCCGCAGGGGATCAACGTCATTCGCGCCTTCCCCGGTCGCGGCATCCGGGTCTGGGGCGCGCGCACCCTCTCCAGCGATCCGGCGTGGCGGTACATCAACGTCCGCCGGCTCTTCAACTACATCGAGGGTTCCATCCTGCTGGGCACCCAGTGGGTGGTCTTCGAGCCCAACGACATGGCGCTCTGGGAACGGGTCAAGCGCACCATCAGCGCCTTCCTGGTCCGCGTCTGGCGCGACGGCGCGCTCTTCGGAGCCACGCCCAGCGAAGCGTTCTACGTCAAATGCGACGGCGAGGTGAACACCGCGGAGACGATCGACGCGGGCCAGCTCATCGTCGAGATCGGGATCGCCCCGGTCAAACCCGCGGAGTTCGTCGTCTTCAAGATCGCCCAGTTCTCGGGCGGCACATCGCTCAGCGAATAAGGAGGGATAGATGGCAGCAGGCGTTCCGAATGTTTCGAACAACGACGCAATCGCCGCACGTAACTTCGCGATCGAGATCGACGGCACCACCATCGCACAGTTCACCGAGGTTGGCGGCTTGACCTCCGAGATGGATGTCACCGAGCTGAAGGAGAACGGCCCCGACGGCAAGCTGATCATCAAGAAGATCCCGGGCGCGCACAAGACGCCGACGCTGACGCTGAAGCGAGCCAAGAACGTCTCGATGGACCTCTACAAGTGGCACAAGGCGGCGCTGGACGGCAAGGTCAAGGAAGCCCGCAAGAACGGGTCGGTGATCCTCTACGACTACGAAGCCGGCGAGATCGCACGCTGGAACTTCGTCAACGCCTGGCCCTCCAAGCTCACGACCGGGGCGCTCAAGGCGGGGTCCAACGAGGTTGTCACTGAGGAAGCCACGATCGTCATGGAAGGCTTCGAGCGGGTCAAGTGAGTCCGGTATCCAGCATGGCGGAGGTCGAGCGTTCGACCTCCGCTCCACTTCACACCGAATTCGCCTTCGCTCTGCCGCGCGGCTACGTCGACGAGGCCGGGACGGTGCATCGCGAGGGTGTGATGCGGCTGGCGACCGCTCGTGACGAGATCCTCCCCCAGCGCGACCCACGGGTGCGCGACAACGAGGCTTACCTGACGGTCCTGCTGCTGTCCCGGGTGGTCACCAGGCTCGGCACCGTGCCGCAGGTGACCTCCGGGACCATCGAAGGGCTCTTCGCCTCCGACCTCGCGTTCCTCCAGGACCTCTATCGCAGGATCAACCAGGAGGGGCACACGCAGGCGGCCGTCACCTGTCCGGACTGCAAGCACCAGTTCACCGTAGACATGGCAGGTGGTCGCCTGGGGGGGTTGTGACGTACGCGACCGACCGCCTCTTCGAGGAGATCGCGTACGTGGCGTATCACCTGCACTGGTCGTTCGAAGAGATTCTCGATCTAGAGCATCCGGTCCGCCAGCGCGTCGTCGAAGAGATCGCCGGCATCAATCGGCGCCTCGCGGAAGAGCAGGAGTCGTAGGATATGTGGCCGTTTCGACGGAAGGTTGAGGCACCGGCGGCGGAGGGACCGCGCCCGGTGCCGGCGCCCGTCATCCGCCGGGACTGGGCGGGATTGCCGCCCATCCAGCGGTTCGTTGGCGCGCACCCGCTCACCGCACCGAGTGATGAGTTCAGCGATGACCTGGCGACCCATCAGGATCCATCGGTTACGACTGGCACGATGGGCCATCAGGTCAGCGCCGACGCACCACCAGGTCTGGTCCTGGCCCTGGCCCGGCCGACGACACGCAGCGACGGCCCGGCCATGATCCCGCGCCCACGCCTGCAGCGCAGCGTGGCCGGCGCGGTAACGGAGTCGGGGGAGTGGGATGGGGATGAGGCCGCGCCCGACCTGGCGCGGCCCACCCCTGTTCCCATGAGCGCACCTCCGGCCGCCGCCGTCGAGCTTCCGGTAGTTGCACCGGAGCCCGTGACGCAGCGACTGACCAGCCTGCCCCCAGGCGCCGATCCGGCGCCGATCGCTCCCGTGGCACAGCGGTCAAAAGCCGTGTCGGCTGCTCTTGCCACCTCGACCCCGACCGATGAGCCATCCGACGCCGCGCCGGCGCTGGTGCCGGCCCAGCGTCTCACGCTGGGTCAGTCGCGACGGATGGGCCTCGGAGCCCCCATCAGGCAGGTTCCGGACCACAGCGTGCAGCGCGCGGAACTCCCCCTCGCTCCGGCACCCCAGAGGGAGAAGGACCCGATTGACGTCTCCGCCGGCAGCCGCGATTCGATCGACGCCTCCTCCGTGACGCCGGCGCCGATCGACGCATCCCCGGTTGGACCACTGCCGACGCACGCGGTGGCGCAGCGGGTGGCAATCGGACTACCCCTGGCTCCGATGGCTCCGACGGCTCCGACGGCTCCGACAGCTCCGACGGCTCCGGTGGAGCTCTCGTCTGGCGTCACGGAATGGAGAGCGTCGCTGCCGGGCGCGCCGCCCCCGCCCTCGACTGACGCCGTTGATGGTCCCCGCCTGGCCTTGCCGCTCGCCCGCCCATCGATCCCGGCGCGAGCACCGTCGGTCCAGCTGAGCGCGACGTCCCTGGCAGAGGCCGCCGATGATGCGTCGCCGTCCGAGCCGTCGGCCCTGCAGCGTCTTGCGCCGGCCTTGCCGTCCTCGCCGCCGGTCGCCCTTGCGAATCTCTCACCGTCGACGTGGCCGCTGGTGTCAGAATCACCGGGCCGCGTCGCCACCGCCTCACCAGCATCCAGTCGAGACACTGTGATCGCCCCGCTCGTCGGCGCCCGGCCGCTACGGCCGACGGTGACGGCCCAACGAGCGGCGTCGACCAGTGCCTCTATGCCCTATGCCGAGCCTTCGGCGCAAGGGGAACGGGCGGTTCCTTCCACGGAGAGCAAGCAGCCCTATCACCCGCAGGCAGTCCCGGTGATGAGGGCGAGCGACGGCGCCTTCGCGGAACCGCCGCAGGTCGAGGGTATGGCGCTTCCGTTGGCGAGCCCGGGCTTCGTGCAGCGGACGAGCGATGCTCCCGACCTCGACCAACCGCAGCAAGGAGGGCGTGAGCTTCATGTCATGAGAGCGAGCGAAGACACCCCCTACGCCGACTCACCCCCGCAGGGGGAGCGAGGGACATCAGCGAGGCTCCCGCTGGCGCCATCACGCGTCGTCGCGGTGCAGCGCACAACGCAGACCGCTGGCGAAGCGGAGTCGGAGTCCACCGAATCTCCCACGGATGGTGGGGCGTCTACCGTCCAGGGCGCCTGGTACGACTCGATTTCATCCGGTGCGAGGAGCATGGCCTCGTCCGCAGGCTCATCGGCCGCCAGCGCGGCCGGCTCCACGATAAGCGGCGTCGCCTCACCCCTGGGCAGCCACTCCTCCGCCGAGACGGACATGGACGAGCTCGCCGGCAAGCTCTACGACCGGATCCGCACCCGGCTGAAAACAGAACTACTGGTCGATCGGGAGCGCGCGGGCTTCCTGACCGACCTGCGCTGAGGAGGAGACGATGGCTGACAGTCCCCACGCCCAAAGCCTGCGGTTCCGAGTGAAGATCGATGGCCACGGCGACCTTGGAAACTGGTCGAAGTGCGACGGGCTCGCGGTCGAGTACGACGTCTTTGAGTACAAGGAGGGCGGCGAGAACGCCTTCGTCCACCGCATCCCAGGGCGCGCCAAGTACCAGAACATCAAGCTCACACGGCCGGTCAACAAGGATTCCAAGAAAGTTGCCAACTGGATGGCCAAGCTCAAGATCGAAGTCAAGCGGCAGACCGCGGAGATCGCCGCGCTCGACACCGAGGGCAATCCCGTCGCGACCTGGAACCTCGAAGGCGTCTTCCCGGTCAAATGGAATGGACCCTCGCTCGACATTGGCGCCAACCAGGTGGCCACGGAAACCCTCGAGCTCGCCCACAACGGATTTCTCGCGGAATAGGAGCAACGGCAAGCGATGAAGATGGTCAAAGCGAAACTCGAAGAAGTCGACGGCGCGGGAAAGCTCGAGTTCAAATTCAACCCGAGCGAGTACTCCGTGCAGAAGAGCGCGCAATGGGACGCGCCGAAACGCAGCATGAGCACCAAGGCCGGTGCCAAGCCGGAGTTCATCGGCACCAGTCCGCAGACGGTCAACATGCAGATCTTCTTCGATGACTGGGAAACCGCCGTCGGCGACGTGACCAAAGATGTCGAGAAACTCTTCAAGTGGTGCACGCCAAGCCGCAAATCGATCGGGCAGGACACCCCCCATCCCCCACTGCTCCGACTCGTTTGGGGCAGCAACCTCCACCTCGCCGAGCGCAAGTTCTACCTGGCCTCGGTGAACGCGAAGTACACGATGTTCGGACGCACGGGCAACCCGCTGCGAGCGACCGCAGACATCAGCCTGAAGGAGTCGCCCGATCCGCCCGGTGCCCAGAATCCGACGTCGGGGTCGATCCACGCGCGCGCAACCCACCTGATCTCCGAAGGTGACACGCTGCAGTCGATCGCCAACGAGGAGTACGGCAACCCCGGGCTGTGGCGCGGGCTAGCCATTTTCAACGACATCGATGACCCGCTGCGCCTGGATCTCGGCAGCCGCATCCTGATCCCCAGCCGCGACGAAGCCACCGACGGCACGAAGAAGGAGAGCTGACAGGTGGCGCAGTCCTTCCATGTCTGGCCGGATATCCAGCTCAACGGATCGGCCCTATCCGATGAGATGGAGGGGCTGTTGGAGCAGGTTGTCGTCGATCATCACCAGCACCTTCCCGATATGTTTGCGATCACCTTCCACGATCCCGATCGCGACGTCCTGGGAAGGCTCAACGCCACGATCGGCGACACCGTCACCATCAAGGTGACCCCACCGGGCGGATCGCCGGAAACCCTGATCAAGGGTGAGGTGACCGGCTTCGAGGCGGAATATGGCGCGACCCGCCTTCGCACCGTGCTGCGTGGCTACGACATGTCGCACCGACTGCACCGCGGACGCCGGACCGAGACCTACAAGAACGTGACCGATTCCGACATCGCGCGAAAGGTCGCCAACCGCGCCGGTCTCAGTGTCGGACAGATCGATTCGACCTCGGGAACCTTCGATCATGTCTCGCAGGCGAATCAGTCCGACTGGGACTTCTTGAAGTCGCGGGCGCGAGAGATCGGCTTTGAGCTCGCGATGGAAAATGGAAAGTTCAACTTCCGCCAGCCGATCCAGGCATCGGGCGCGCCCCAGCACGGGACCTATCAGAACCACAGCGATCCCCTGCAACTCGTCTTCGGCGATGACCTGATCGAGTTCCGACCGCGGGTCACGTCGGCCGAGCAAGTCAACGACGTCAAGGTGCGCGGCTGGGACCCCGTCCAGAAGCAGGCGGTGATCGGCTCGGCCAACGCGGCCACCGTAGCGACCGATTCGCTGCAGGACACCCCCTCGAGCCTGGCGAACAAATTTGGCGGTCCGACCTTTACCGCCGTCAACCGGCCGCTCACCCAGCAGGCCCAGGTCGACGGGGCGGCGGGGTCGATCGCCGAGTTGATCTCCAGCGCCTTTGCCGAGGCCGACGGCCTTGCGAACGGTAACCCCAAGCTCAAGGCCGGGACGACTGTCAGCGTGGGCGTCGTGGGCGATACGTTCTCGGGCAAGTACACCCTCACCAGCGCCCGCCACGTGTTCGGCGAGCAGGGCTATCGCACGCAGTTCGTGATCAGCGGCCGGCAGGACCGGTCGCTGCTTGGCCTCGCGTCGTTGGGCTCATCAAACGGCCACGCGTCCGCCGGCGGCGCGCCCATCAACGGCGTGGTGGTGGCGCTCGTCACCGACAACAACGACCCCAACAACGCGGCGCGCGTCAAGCTCAAGTTTCCCTGGCTTGACGACGACTACGAGTCGGATTGGGCTCGCATCACCCAGCTGGGCGCCGGGCCGGACAGCGGCGCGCATTTCATCCCCGAGGTAAACGACGAAGTCCTGGTGGCCTTCGAGTTCGGCGACATCCGGCGGCCCTACGTCGTCGGCAGCCTCCATAACGGGCAGGACAAACCCAAACTCGGCAACGGACTCTTCGACAACGGCAAGGTCAAGCGACGCGGCTTCATCTCGCGCAAGGGCCACCAATTCATCTTCTTCGACGACGCCAGCAAAGCCGGGCTGGCCTTCATCAGCAGCGACGGCAAGTTGAAGATCTCGCTCAACGAGACCAACTCCGAGATTCACATCTCCTCGCAAGGAAAAGTTCACGTCGAGAGCCAGCAGGACATGACGCTCGAGTCCCAGGCCAATATCAACCTCAAGGCAGGGCAAGGGCTCAAGCTCGAGGCCGGGACCGACCTCAAGATGAAGGGGTCCTCCGGAGCCTCGCTCGAAGGTGGATCGCAGGTCGAGGTCAAGGCCAGCGGACAACTCAAGATTACCGGGGCAATGGTTGACGTCAACAGCGGCGCCCTGCAGGTGATGTGATGCCCGGACCAATCGTCAACATGGGCGGCACGGTGACCTGCATGCACGGCGGGCAGGGACAGTGCACGACCGTCAGTCCGAAGGTGATGGTCGGCAGTCAGCCGGTGGTGACCATCCCCGCGTCTTACGTGGTGGCCGGCTGCGCCTTTCCCCCACCGCCGGTTGCGAATGGTCCGTGCGTCAGCGGCATCATCCCGTCCGGCAGCACGAAGGTCCTCGTTGGTGGGATGCCGGTGTTGCTCGCCTTGCCTCCGGTGGCCGGGACCTGCGTGCCGACCGGCACGCCCATGATGATCGGGTCGGCGGGCCAGACGAAGGTAATCGCGCAATGAGCGAAGAATTCATCGGCTCCGGCTGGGCGTTTCCCCTGCGGACCGACCCGACCGGACGGATCGCACTGGTGTCACGCGAGCAGGAAATCGAGGAGAGCATCCGCCTGATCCTGGGCACCGCCATCGGCGAGCGGCCGATGCGGCCCGAGTTCGGCTGCGCCATTCATGACTACGTCTTCGACAGCGCCGACACGGAGACCGCCGCCCGCGTGGCCGCGGCCGTCCGGGCCGCGCTTCGTCGCTGGGAGCCTCGCATCGAGGTTCGCGACGTCCTGGTGAGTTTCGACACCGAGGACTCGAGCATCATCTACATCGACATCCGCTACGCGCTCGGCGAGACCAACGATCCCCGCAACCTCGTATTCCCCTTTTACGTGATCCCGGCGGAGACGGCATGACGAACAACAAATCTGCAGGAGGAGGCTGAGCGATGGCACTTCCGGTCCCGAACCTCGACGATCGGCGATTCCAGGACCTCGTCGACGATGCCAAGCGCCTCGTGCAGCAGCGCTGCCCGGAGTGGACCGACCACAACGTGTCGGACCCCGGTGTCACGCTGATCGAGACCTTCGCCTGGATGACCGACCAGGTGCTGTACCGGCTGAATCGTGTCCCCGAGCGCAACTACATCAAATTTCTCGAACTGATCGGCGTGCGGCTCTTTCCGCCGACCGCGGCGCGCGCGGCGATCACCTTCTGGCTGGCCGGCCCGCAACCAGGGACCATCCATATCCGTCCCGGAACGCAGGCCGCCACGGTTCGCACCGAGACCGACGAGGCGATCGTCTTCACCACGATCGGTGACCTGCCGATCGTCCCCTGCACCCTCTCGCGTCTCGCCTCGTCGCTAGCCGGCGAGAAAGAGGTCAGCGACCACACCGAGGCCCTCGAGGCCCGCACGTCGTTCTTCTGCTTCGACAAGGTGCCAAAGCCGGATGACGTGCTCCTGGTCGGCCTCTCGGAGGCCGTACCATCGTGCGCCGTGGTCTGGGAAACCTGGGATGGCTACGCCTGGTCACCATGCGAAGTCGATCGGGATGGCACCGGCGGCCTCAACCGGGATGGCGACGTCGTGCTGCACGTCCCGAAGAGCCACGCGGTATCCGTCATCCAGCAGCAACGCGCCGGGTGGCTGCGGGCGCGCGTCCTGAAGCCGGAACCCGATCAACCGACTTACAGTGCTTCGCCCATCATCAAAGGCCTCACGGCGTTCACCATCGGCGGCACGGCCGAGGCGGTCAACGCCGAGCTGGTGGAGAACGAACTCCTTGGGGCGTCGGAAGGAGTCCCGGGCCAACGATTCGCCCTCAAGCACCGGCCGGTCGTCCCCGGGGGCGCCGCGAACGTCCTCGAGGTGAGCGGCATCGATGGCTGGCAGGAGTGGAAGCAGGCGCAGCATTTCGTCGACAGCACCGCGGAGGATCGCCACTTTGTGCTCGACGCTGTCAGCGGCGAGGTGCAGCTCGGCCCAGGCGTCCGCGAGCCCGACGGCGCCTTCCGGAACTACGGCGCGGTGCCATCCAAGGGTTCGCGCCTCCGCCTGCGCTCCTACCTCATCGGGGGCGGCCAGAAAGGGAACGTCGCGCGCAACACCGTCACCGTCCTCAAGTCATCGATCCCGTACGTGTCCAGGGTGCAAAATCGCCGGGCCGCGGAGGGCGGCGTCGACGGCGAAGACATCGAGGGGGCCAAAGTGCGCGGCCCCATCGTGCTGCGCACCCGCGATCGAGCCGTGACGATGGAAGACTACGAGCACCTGGCGCGCGAGGCGGCGCCGGAAGTGGCGCGCGTCCGATGTGTCACCGCGGGCGACGGCGCAGACGCCGGTGGCGTGCGCATTCTGGTGGTGCCGGCGGCGGGGAGCACCGACGGCCGGCTGCGCTTCGAGCAGCTCGTGCCCGCCGAAGAGACGCTGCAGCGCATCGCCCACCGCCTCGAGGACTCCCGCGTGATCGGCACGCGAGTCCTCGTCGAGCCGCCGGTCTACCGCGGCGTGACGGTGGTCGCCAAGCTGCGGCCGCGCGCGAGTGCGAACCCGTCACGGTTGCAGGCGGAAGCGCTCGACGCGCTCTTCCACTACTTTCATCCGGTCACCGGCGGACCGGACCGCAATGGCTGGCCCTTCGGCCGGCCGGTCCACGTCGGCGAGGTCTACTCCGTCCTGCAGGGCCTGCGCGGCACCGAGCTCGTCGAGGACGCCCGGTTGTTCGGGGCCGATCCGGTGACGGGCCAGCGGGGCCAGGCGGTCCAGCGGCTCGTCATCGAGCCACACGCCCTCGTCTACTCGTACGAGCACCAGGTGCTGGTGGAGGGCGCATGATCGCGGAGGCTCCGACGCTCAACCATCGGCGCGGCCTGGTGCGGACGCTGATCAGCCCGCACCCGCTGGGCGAGTCGCTGCCGGCCCTCTTCCAGGAAGACGGCTTCACCCAGCGCTTCATGTCCGCCTTCGATGCGGCACTGGCGCCGATCTTTGCCACGATGGATAACCTGCCCACCTACTTCGATCCCTGGCTGACCCCGCCCGACTTCCTGGAATGGCTGGGGAGCTGGTTCGGGCTCGCCCTCGACGACTCGTGGTCGGTCGAGCGCCGTCGCGCGGTGCTGGCGGCTGCTTTCGAGTTTTATCGAATGCGCGGAACCGTCAAGGGACTCAAGGCGCAGATCGAGACCCTCACCGGCGGCACCGTCGAGATCATCGATACCGGTGGGATTGCAACCTCGACGACCGCGGGCGAGGCGCTCCCCGGGTCGCCGAATTTTGCCCTCATGGTTCGGGTCGCCGTCGACGATCCGGCCGCGATCAACGCCACGAGGCTCGACGCGCTGGTCGCGGCGGCGAAGCCGGCGCACGTGACGCACAAAGTCCAGCTTGTCAAACGATCGAAAGTACCGGATGCTGTGGAGGTGACTAGCGCGTGATCGTCTGCAAGCAGTGCGGGCACCATAACGAAGACAGCGACACGTTCTGCGGGTCGTGCGGGAAGTTCCTGGAATGGACCGGGGAACGCGTCGTGGTCGCCCAGCCGGAGCCCGAACCGCCCGCCCCCGAGCCGGTACCGGAGCCGGCCCATGTCGGCCTGATCGACAGGGTCAAGCACGCGGTAGGGATCGAGGAGGCGCAACAGACGGCACCGCCGGCCTACGCCGATGCGGCGCCCGCCCCGGTTGCCGCGCCAGCGCCCGTCACAGCGGGAGCCCCGGCCCCTGAACCGCGGGTCGTGTGGACGGTTCCGGTGACCTCTGCCGCACCCGCCGCGCCGGCCCCTGCTGCCGCCCCCGCACCGGCGCCCGTCCTCGCCGGCGTTGCGGCTCCTGCCGCCCCCGTCTCTCCCGGGAACCCGCCCCCCATTTCGCTCGTCCAGGCGGACGAGCCGATCTCACGCCGTCCAACGTCCGTGGCGCCGTCGGTGACCCGTCCACGTCAAGCGCCGCGCACCCTGGAGCCGCCGACCCGCCGGCATCCCGGCGACCTCATCTGCGGCCAGTGCGGCGAGGGCAACGATCCGGTCCGGCACTTCTGCCGACGCTGCGGCAACTCGTTGGATGAGGCGATCGCGGTCCGGTTGCCGTGGTACCGCCGCTTCTTCAGCAGGCTCTTCGGCGTTCGCACCCGCGAGGCCGGATGGCGGCCGCGTCGGGTGGGCCCGCCCAACGTCATGGGCATGGTCTGGCGGATCGTCCGCCTCGCGCTCGGCGCCCTCATCGTCGTCGGGCTGCTGGCCTTCCTCCTGGTCCCCTCGTTCCACAACCTGGTCGTCAATCGCGTGACGAGCGCCGTCACGACGGTTCGCAAGGCGATCTTTCCGCATTACGATGCCGTCTACGCGACCGGCGCCTCGGCCAGCACCTCGACGGCCGGGCATCTCCCGAACCTCGCGATCGACAAGTTCATCAATACCTACTGGGCGGCGGCGGCCAGCGACCACGGACCGTACCTGAAGGTGACCTTTCACGATCCGGTCGACCTGGCACAGATCGGCTTCGACGCGGGAGCCGCGGGTACCGCCGCAGCCGACGATTTCCTCACGCAGCCGCGGCCCCACAACGTCCACCTGGTCTTCTCCAACGGCACCACCACCGACCTGACGCTGAAGGATGAGGATCCCAAGGTCGCGAAGAACGCGCAGTTCTATGCGATCGACGCCAAGCAGGTGACCTTCGTCGAGATCCACATCATGTCGGTATACGCGCCAGCCGGCGCATCGCCATCATCGGTGGCACTCGCCGAAGTCGAGTTTCGCGTCCGGGACTAAGCGCGCGAGCTGGCGGTAAGGCCGAGCTCTTCGAGCACGCGCGCGTAATCGCGGCGTGCTCGGCTGGCGGCGCCGGGATCGCCCGCCTGCTCGCGCGCCTGGATCAAGAGCTTCCAGAGCGGATCGTGGAGCCGATCAACCCACAGCCCGGTCGCGCAGGCGTTGGCCGCCGCCGCGGGATCGCCCTGCTTGAGCAACAATTCGGCGAGACCCTGCGCGGCCTCGAGCGCGCCGGCGCGAAACCGTTCGCGCGGTTCGATCGCCCACTCGGCCGGCCCATCCTCGGGCAACAGCTCGCCGGCATAAAGATCGAGCGCCTGCTGGAAGTGCGTGATGACCGCGTCCACCCCGCCGCGTAGCCGCGCCACCCTCGCGGCGGCGAGCGCCCTGGAAAACTGCACCAGATCAACCTCGGCGTCAGCCTGGATCGCGAGGCGATACGCATCGCCCTCCCGCAGCACGAGCGATGACCCGCCCCGGCCGACACCCGGCTCGAGCCACGACCGCAGGGAGGAGACAGCGACATGAAGGTTGCGCGCGCCGGTGTCGGCATCGGCGTCCGGCCAGAACGCCGTTTGCAGGACCTCGCGGTGCACGGGATTGCCCGCGTGGATGGCCAGCAGCCGCAGCACCGCGCGCGCGCGCGGCTTGATGGTGGTCAGGTCGACCGGGCGTCCCTTGATGGCGATGCTGAAGCCGCCGAAGCACCGAATGCTCAGCGACGGCACCGAGCGACCGACACCCAGGGGAATCACGTTCTCCGGCGCGGGCGTGGGGGCGGCCAGGGGCGCGAGGCTGCACTCCTCTTGCACGGAGGCCGCGAGGCTCTGGTACTCGGCCCCGCGCTCAGGCTCGATTTCGGCGAGGGCGAGGTAGGGGAAGTAGCGCGCGCCGGGCGTGCCGCTATAGCGAGCGAGATTCTCCGCCTGCAGCGCCGCGTCTCGCGCCTCGGGGGCACCGATGCGGGCGAGGGCCAGTGAGATCAGCGCGCGCGACCAGGCCTCCAGGACACCAGCACCCAACTGCCGGAAGCTGTCGGTCGCCTGCTCGAGGGCCGCCACCGCGTTGTCGCCGGCGTAGATCGCCGCCCATCCGATCATCAAGCCGATCAGCGCACTCCCCCAGCGATCGCCGTCGCGATCGCTGGCGGCTCGCAGGCCCTCGGCCTCCCGCGCACTCCCCGGCCGCTGACTCAATACCAGGGCGGCGCGCGCGAGCCGCGCCACCCAGCCGAGCCCGAGCGCCTCGGCGCGCTCGGCCGCTTCCTCGACGTCGAAGACCCCCTGTAGGTCACCACTGAGCAGCGCGGCGACCCCGGCCCAGAGCCGGGCTGCCGTCGCCAGTGCCGCCGTGGCGTCGCGGCTGTCGGCCGCCGCGTTCAGGTGGCGCCGCGCCTGATCCATTTGTCCGGCCAACAGGCAGATGACCCCAATGCTCAGCTTGCCGGTCGCCTCGGGCAACTGGCCAGCGAATTGCTTGGCGGCGAGCGGGTCATGCGCCACGGCCTTGCGCAAAAGACCGGCCCAGTCATTACCCGGCATCGGGGCGGGCTCCAGCCAGCCGGCCAGCGCTTTGCGCTCGGCGGCGCAGATGAGCCCGGCCTCGCTCGACCCGAACACGCGCTCGGCCCGGTGGTAGGCGTCGATCGCCTCACGCCAGCGCCCCTCGGCCCGGTGACGCCGCGCGCTGCCGAGCATCAGCCAGGGATCCTGGCGGAGGAGCGCGGGCGGCAGCGCATCGATCCAGGTGTCCGGTCCCTCGAGCAGCTCGCCCCCCTGGTGATGGAGCATTCGGTCCACCGCCTCCCAGTCTTCGCCGCGCGAATACGCCTGCACCGCATCGGGGAAGGCGCCGCTCGCCTCGAGCAGCCTCGCGGCCTTCCGGTAGGCGGCCCGGGCCTGCACCTCACCGAGCTCTTCCACGAGCACTTGTTCGAGATGCGAGCGCAGCACTTCGTGATAGCGGTAGCCGCCACGATCGTCGGTCGCCGTCGTGAAGATCTGCCGACGCTCGAGCTCCTCGAGCACCTGCTGGCTGCTGCTGCGATCGAGGAATGTGTCACAAATTGACCCGGTCAGCCGGGTCAGGACGCAGGTCCGGACCAGGAACCAGCGCAGCTCGGCGGGCAGCTGGTCGAGGACGTTGCGGGTCAGATACTCGCGGGTCAGCCGCGACCGGCTGCCGAGGGCGGTGAGAATGCGCCGTCGCTCTTGGGGCGACTTGCCGCGGGTCGCGAGGTGGAACAGCTGCAGGCCGGCCGCCCAGCCCTCGGTGCGGCGCGCGAGCTCAGCGAGCTCTTCGGGGGGCAACGGAGCGCGATAGAAATCGCGGAAGAGGCGCTCGACCTCCCACGAACGAAAGCGCAGGTCCTCGCTGCCGATTTCGAGCAGCGATCCCGAGACGCGCAGACGCGACAGATTGAAGCCGGGCAGCGCGCGCGAACCGATCAAGAAGGCGATGCTTGGCGGGGCGTAGTCGATGAGGCGTTCGAGCGTGCGCTCGGCCGGGCTGTCCTCGAGCGTGTGAAGGTCATCGATGATCAGCACGGCGCGCCGTCCCGACCAGGACTCGAGCGCTCGGGCCGCCGCCTCGACGGAGTCCCAGCCATCCGGGATGGAGCCCAGGGCCGCGGTGAACGCGGAATGCAAATGGCTCAGCAGGGTGGTGGTCTTCGCGTCCCAGCTCTCGGCTCGGTACCAGGCGACGGGCACGTTGGCCGAGGCGGCGAAGCCGGCCAGCAGCGTGCTCTTGCCCGATCCCGCCGGTGCGACGACGAGCCCGACGCGATGCTGCCAGATTCGGGCGAGGACGGCATCGACGCGCTCGCGGGCAAGGGAATGCACCTGGGGAATCAGCACCTTTGCTGACACGACCGCCGTCGACGCTTCCCTCACCCTGGCTTCCCCTCACCCCATCGGGCCGCCCCGCGCATGCTTCGCGAGCGCGATGCCTGCGCTTATCCCTTCAACGTCCTGCCTGCACCCTTCGCCGCCTCGCTCGGTACTTCGCCACACTACTCGCACGTTCGCATTTGTCAATATGGTTGTCGCTAATAGTCCAGTCCACAGCATCGGACACACACGTCTGTTCGCCAACGATCAGCCCCCCGGAAAGTGCGACGCGTCAGCCGAACCAGCTGGGACACATCACCCGAAGCTGTGAGACACATCAGCCGAAGCTCCAATGGGACACCTCAGCCGAATCCCTACAACTGGGTTGGTGCCCCCTGAGCACCTTCGGTTGATCTGTCGCAAGTCTAGTTCGGTTGATCTGTCGCACCCTCAAAGCGATCTTCCCCTGGTGGGCGCGGTTCCGTCGGCGTACTTCTTGCGGATCTCGCCTTTCGTTTCCCGGGCCACCGTCTTCACCAGCTCATTGCCAACCCAGTACTGCAGCGTCCCATCAGTGAGCAGGACATCGCAGGCGCTGCCGGCATAGCTCTGGCCGATACAAACCTGCTGGTAGCCGACGCAGACCACGCCGACGGTACTGACCTTGCGCGTGACCCAGTGCTCACCGGTGCGGTCCGGCCGAGGCTCCGGTTCCGTCGGGGTGCGTGCCGCGACATGAAAACGGCTGACGGGGGCCTTGTCACCGCAGGCCTGATGGGGCCGCTCGGTGTTGTAGTACGTCACCCACTCGTCGAGCGCCTGCTGGGCCACCGCCAGGCTGGCGAATGCCCGCCGTGTGTCGAACTCGAGACGCAGGGTACGGTGAAAGCGCTCAATCTTGCCAGTGGTGGTGGGACAGGCCGGCTGGGTGAGGAGATGGTCGATGCCGTTTTCGCGACAGATCCGGTCAAAGAGCACGTCGACGGGCGGCTTCGAGTATTTGCCGGTGAAGACCTTGCCGTTGTCAGTGAGAACCTGCTGTGGCACGCCATGGGTACGTAGTGCGCTCAGCAAACCATCACAAACCAGCTGGGTTCCTTCGCGCGGCATGAGGCGGGCCGACACGCAGAACCGGGAATGGTCGTCGACCCCGGTCAGGGCCTTTGCCGAGGTGCCGTTCGCCAGCAGGAAGCCGCCCACCACGTCCAGCTGCCAGAGCTCCATTGGTCCACCGCGCTCCCACCGCTTCCACATCTCCCTCCGTCGGTGACGTTTCACCGGGTCGATGACGCCGGCGCGCACCAGGCACCGGTACACTGCCGATTCCGAAGGTGTCGGCATGATCCCTTTGCGAACCAGCTCCAGGACCAGGCGCCGAGCGCCCCAGTAGCGATGCGCCCGGCGTAGTTCGAGCACCATGACTTCCATTTCGGCGGGCATCTGGTGCGGACACCGCTCCGGCCGATGCGAACGGTCGGGCAAGCCCTCCAGTCCCTGGGCCTCGTAGCGAGCCAACCAGCGCTCCACCGTCCGCCGGCTCACCCCCCACTGGCTGGCCACTTCCATCACCGCCCGGCCCTGCCCGATCACGTCCAACACGGCCTGATACCGCTGCTCAGTCACGCTCATGTCCCTCATGCCGGCCAGCATGGGCCAAGGTGCGACACATCAGCCGAAGTAGATGCGACACATCAGCCGAAGGCGTGCGACACATCAGCCGAAGGCCCAATGGGACACGTCAGCCGAACTTGTACACTGGGTTGGTGCCCCCTGCAGGATTCGAACCTGCGGCCTAGTGCTTAGAAGGCACCCGCTCTGGTCCACTGAGCTAAGGGGGCGCGGCACCGCGGATTATAAGGATGAACCGCCCCTACGCACGTCGGAAGCGCTAGGCGACGAACTGAAGCCAGCGGCCGTCGAGCTGCTCTAGTTTGTTCATGCGGGCGCGACGTTCTCTTTTAGCGGCCGCCCTGATGAGTTTGACGAGTCTCGGACCGAGCTCGGCCCGCGTGACTTCGAATTCGTCCCATCGTTTATCCCCGGCGAGTCGGCAATCGAAATTGAACTGGATCATGCCCTTCGGGAGAGCGGTCCGATACGCCCGCTTGTAGAACGCGGCGGCCGGCACTACCCAGAGTCTGGTCAGCTCCATTTTCTGTTTGTTCAGGAGACAGAAGACGTATACGAGTTTGGGATCAGAGGGAATGTAACCATGCCGCATCCGCACGGTCCCGCCGATGCAGCGGTTGCGATTCACGCCAAGGGCGCATTTGACCTGGAGGTAGATGTCCTTGAACCCTCCGGCAAGGTCGATGATGATGTCCTTTCCATCGACATCGCTAAACGGGCGGTAGGCCGTGAGTTTTCCCGCGGCACCGATCAACGCATAGGCTGAGACCAGCGCTTCGGCGACCGCGCCCCAGAGTGTGTCGTCTTTGTGTGAGGTAGCCATCACCGACTCAGGAGTAACGGTGCGGCCCGGGATTTCTGCCGGACCCGGCCTACTCCCGCGTCGCCTGCGCAAGCGCCCGCGAAGCGAGCCAGCCCTGGCCTTCGAGCACCACAACGGATGCCAGGATGAATGCGCCGCCGAGATATTGGATGGGATTGGCTGCTTCACCCAGGACGAGGACCGCGAGCAGCACGCTGCTCGCCGGCTCGAAGGTGCTGAGAATGGCAGCGCGGGATGCCCCGATCAGCCGGAGACCCAGGATGAATGCCAGGATCGGGATGGTGCTCGCGATCACCGCAAAGGCAATGAGGAGCGCCGCTCGTGAGGGCGTCCAATTCACCATCAGCTGGCCGGTTGCGGCCGCGAATCCGCTCCACACGATCGCGGCGGCGGTCGCGATAGTGGCGGTCGCTGAAACAGGCGGGATCCCGGGGAGCAGCCGGCTTCCAAGAAGGATGTAGCCCGAGTAGACGGCCGCGGACGTCAGTCCCAGGATGATGCCGATCGGCGGCGCAGCCGTCAGTTGCGCCTGCACCACGAGCATCGTGCCGATGAACGCCAGGGCCACGGCTACGATCCTTGTCCAGCCGAGCGGCTCCTGGAAAAGAAGCGTCGCCAGCAAGGTGACGACCACGGGAAAGGTGTAGAGCAGCAGGGCCGTGGTCGACACCGGGATGAAGTGCAGGGCGCTGAAATAGGCCGCCGACTGGCCGACGTAGCCGGCACCGCCCATGATCGCGAGACCGACGAGACTACGTCGCGGCGGCAAGCCCTGTCGCGTGACCGCGGTGGCCAACCAGAGCATCAGCGCGGCCAGCGCGAACCGATAACTGAGCAGCTGCGGCGTGGTCAGCCCGAGCCGGTAGGCGAGCTTGCCGAAGACGCCGAGTGATCCGAAGCAACATGCCGAGCCGATGACGAGCGCCACGCCCGCCGCACTTCGATTACTGGCGGGCACGCCCGCCATTCTAAGGATGGACCGCTACTGGATCAGGCCACGGAAGTAGGGCAGGTAGGCCGGGTTGTAATGCTCGTCCACGGTGCCGTTACCACACAGGATCATCGTCCAGGCGACGATCTGGCCGACTCCGTATCCGGCGCCGTTGCCGCAGAAGAACATGTTGTCGCCCGGGCCGTAGAAGGCGCCGTAGATATTGAGCGAGGCCGAGCCGGAGATGTTGACGACGTGGGTTCCGTTGGGCGTGGACGATGAGCATCCCAGCCCTGGGTAGGGGGCGAGCAACTCGATGTAGAAGCTGATGTTGTTGTATCTCGGCGACGGCCGGAAGGTGATGGTGGTCGACCCGCCGGCCACCTTGAAGGTGTTCGTGGTACAGTCCGCGGCCTTGAGTTCGATGATCAAGCCCAGGTCCGCCGGCGCGCTGCTGGTGTTGTAACCGGTGCAGTTGATCGCGACCGCCGCTCCCGGGATCGGGTAGTCCGTGGCGACGGCCCCGCGAATGGTCCCACCCGTCAGGGTCATGGCGATCGGGGCCGTGAAGCGATAGACCCCGGGATACATGATGACCGTCGATCCGGGGCTGCTCTCGCTCAGCGTTCCCTGGTAGGTGCCCGGACAGAGATAGTAGGTGCCACCCGACGCCGTCAAGGCAGGCGAATAGGTGGGGCCGGTTACGGCCGGTTCGGGGTAGCTGGGGAACGGGATCTTGACGGTGTTCTTCGGATAGGGCGTGTACAGAGTGTTTGCAGTGCACGTCGGATAGGTGGCGCCGTCCCCGTAGTGTCCCCAGCTGTGGCCGGGGATATTGCCGGTGCCAGCGACACTCTCGTTGGCGGCCCAGAGGTCGCCCGACGTGCCGCAGGGGTTGAAGTAAATGCTGCCGTTACCGGCGTTCATGCTCTCGTTGGAGAAGGCGCCACCCTTGCTCCCGCCGTCGTGGAGCACCAGCTTGGCGTTCGAGCCGTTCATCGAGAGGTTTTCGTAGTTCAGGATTTCGTCGTTAAGCAGGATCAACGCGAACGGGTAGGTGGCGGCGAGCGCCTTGGCGTGGGCCTGCAGGCAGACGGCGTTGGTGGTCGTCGTGCCACCCAGAATGCAGGTTGACGACCCGAAGCCAATCGCCTGGGCGGCAAAGAAGTTGTAGGCATGGTTGATGACCACCAGGTAGGTGTCCTGCTGGACATTGGCCACGTCCGCCGTCAGGATGAATTGATAGGTGCCGGAGAACGCCGTGGTCGTGTAGGTCGCGCCGGCCGCGCCGGGCACGGTGGGCACGGTGGTTCCCGGGAACAGGTTGTGATAGATCTCGTTGAGCGCCGCCTGGTGCGGGACGGAGTAGCTCCGCAAGGGCAGCGCCTCGGCGGCGTCGCCCCCGGCGAGCGCCCCGGCATCCGCGGCATTCTGCATCCGCCGCTTGTCGAGGTAGATCGAGCCGCCATCAACCGCGATCACGAGCAGGCCCGTGATGGCCATGATCGCCAGGGCGAAGATGACCAGCGCCTGACCAGCGAGCTTGCGACGGCGATAGCTGGACATGATCATGGTTAGAACTCCGTGCTCATCGTGCTGCTTGCGATCATCGTGATGCCACCCGGCATGAATTGCGAGGCAAACGGCGTAAAGGGCTGATAGTTATAGGCGATCACGACTTTGAGCGGGTATCGGCCGAGCCCGGCAGCCGTGATCGCGTTGCAGCCGGCGTTGACGGTCTCGGCGTAGCCCGCCCCGCCCGAGGGCGCGTTCGGTTGCCCGGCCACGGTGGACAGGATGTAGATGTAGCCGGTGTTTCCGATCGCCGGCGGCGGCGTGACCATGCCGGCAGTGTGGCCATGGACACAACCGGTCACCGGGCTGATGCTCAGATTGACGCCGAATGCCTGCGTGTTGCCGATGATGGCGTAGTCGGTGGCTGCCGTCGTCTGGCCGATGGTCACGGACGTGCGCGATCCTTCTCGTACCGCTTCGGAAATCGCGGCCCAGGTGGCTGCGGCTCGAGCGAGATCGAAGACAAAGATCAGCAGCATGAAGATCATCGGCGCCAGCATCGCCAGCTCGATCATCGCCTGGGCCCGCTTCTTCGGCCGGCGCATCAGCCGTTCCCCTGGGTCAGGATCTCAGTGCTGGCGGCGGAGTGGACCATGCTGCCGATCAGCGGTGTCACCGGCTGAAAGCTATAGAGGATCGTGATCCGAATCGGCTGGCCCACCGTCGCGGTGGTCGCGGTCGTCGAGTTGTTGAAGCAAACGAACACGTAGCCGGTGTTCGGCGCCGATGTCGGCGGATACAGCGCGTTCGCATAGGGATAACTGGGGCAGTTCGTCAGACTTCCGCTGCAGATCGTGTTCGGATGGCACGGCTCGGACAAGTTCAGGTAGGAGGCTTCCGCGTTCACGGCCGAGTAGACGGCTGCGTCCGTGGCGTACGTGTTTCCCCCGGGGAAGGTCATCGGGTCGTAGTAGGCACCCTGGCGCGCGCCTTCTCGAGCCGCATTCGTGATCGACGTTGAGTAGTAAAAGAGTTGCGAAAGGTCGGTGGCGCCAAGCACCATCAAGAACAGGACCGGTGCCATGAGCGCCATTTCGACCATCGCCTGGGCACGCTTGGTTGGCAGGATACGACGCACGGTCACAACCTTAGTGACGGGTTCCTACGCCGACTCTTACGCCGGGCTCGTCCTCAAGCGGCGCGCCCGTTTGTTACGCGATCGTTGTACGGGTGACGGGACCGTGACTGCTACTGGGTCAGGCCCTTGATGTAGGGCAACCGGTTGGCGCTGAAGTTGGCGTTGAGCGTGCCGCTGCCGTTCACCGTCAGCGTCCAGGCGATCACCTGGCCGACCGTCGTCCCGCAGGCGCTGCTCGTGCCCATGATCATGTTGTCGGCCGGGCCATAGATTGCGCCGCTGATGTTGTAGCAGGCTCCCGACGAAAATTGGAGGACGTTCGTGCCGAGAGGCTGGGTTGTGCAAACAGTCTGCCAGGCTGCCGAGTAGGTCTCGATGTAGACGTTGATATTGAAGTAGTTGAGGGACGGGGTGAGCGTGAACGTGGCGCTGCTCCCCACCGTGAACGGGTTCTTGTCGCAGCGGGTGCTGCCGCCAAAGTTGTCCGGTTTGATCTCGACAATGGCGCCAAGGTCCGCGCCCGAGGTCAGCGTCTGGCCGCAGCCGGAGATCGGCAGATCGGCGTTCGTCAGCGTCCGCAGCGTCCCCTGGACGTTGACCCCCCCTGCCTGCACCTTGTAGACGCCGGGAAACAGGATTGCCGTCCCCGCGCTCTGCACGTTGATCTGGTTGGTGTATTGACCGGGGCACAGGTACGCCGTTCCATTGACCACGGTACTGCCATTGAAGCTGGCCGCTGGCGGTGCGGGCTCCGGATAGCTCGGCAAGTCGAGGTGCGATGCGAGCCGAGGTAGGGTTCCCGCTGTCTGCTGCCCCGTCACCCGGCCGGCGGCGTTCAAGAGGGACTGGTCGCCGTTCGGTTCGTTGACCGCCCAGAGATCACCGGCGTTGCCCGCCGGACTGAAGGTGATCGCGGGGATGCCGTTACCCGGGTCGATGCCCGCGTTGGAAAAGACACCCCCGCGCGCGCTCGGGCCGCCACCACCCTGCAGCCCGAGGACCGCGGTCGATGCTGAGATGTTGAGGTTGTGATATTGCGAATTCGCCGGCTTGTCCTGCAAGGCCACGACCGCGTAAGGCAGGTTCGCGTTCTGCGCCACCGCGCGGGCCTGCAGTGTCATCGTCGACTGGAAGCCGTGGATCGGGGCCACCGCCACCTGGTGGATGTGCCAGACGACGGCGAGGTAGGTGTATGAGTTGGTCACGGACAGCTCGGCGTAGTAGCCCGCGCCCAAATTGAGCGTGCCGAGCCCGCCACTCGGGAAGCCGACCGTCGGCTGGTTCGGGCACGAGGCGCTGCACACGGTCCCCGCGGTGCTCGTGCCCGGGAGATTCTTGACGAGGTTCCCGATCGCCTGGTTGTGGATGCCCGGATAACTGGGCGGTATCGCCATCAGCAGCTCCGCCCCCGCCAGCGCGGCCGAGTCCGCGGCGTTCTGGATCTGTCGCCGATCGAGATAGATCCCCCCACCGTCCAACGCGAGCGCCAGGATCGCGGTCAGCACCACCACCGCGACGGCGACGAGGACAACCGCCTGCCCTGACTGCTTTCGCAACCAGGATGCGTGCATCAATACTCGGTGCTCATGGTGCTGGTAACAGTCATGACGATCCCACCCGGGAAAAACTGCGAGCCGAATGGCGTCAGCGGCTGGAAATTGTATTTGATGGTGACCGCCAGCGCGTGGTGACCGGCGTAGCTGGGAATCACCGCCTCACAGCTTCCCAGGGCAGCGGCCGGCGGCTGGCCGGCAGGGGCGTTGGTGGTCGTGTTGCCGCTCCCCGCCCCGACGTAGACGAGCCCCGTGTTGGGCGCCATGCTGGGACTCGCCGGCGGCGCGTCATTGATACAGGTCGCCGGGCTGAGCTGAACGCCGAAGGCATTCTGCTTGACGGCCCCAACGACCCAGGAATTGTCGGGCCGGTTGCTGCCGGTGGTGACCGCGGCCCGGGCGCCATCGCGCGTCGCGCCGGCCAGCGTGGAATAGGCGTAGGCGGCGCGGCCGCAGTCGATCATCACCAGCAGGATCATGATCAGGAAGGGCGCGATCATCGCCATCTCGACCAGCGTCTGACCCCGCTGCCTGCGCTTCATTGTTGCTTTTGCACCTGCATCGTCGTGGCCGCTTCGACCTGGATGAGGCTGGCGCCGACGACCTGTGCCAGCGGGGTCACCGGCGAGAAGTTGTAGAGGATGATCACCTGAATCGTCTGCGTCGCGGCCGTCGACTGGCTGTCGTTGCCGTCGAAGCAAATGAACACGTAGCCGGTGTTTGGCTGCGTGGGGTAGTAGATCGACCAGCTCGCGGGTGCGCCGGTCAGGCAGTGCGAGGGGGTGCTCGTGGGGAGGCTAAGCGTCACGTCGCTCGGCACCTCCTCCTGTGCCGCGGCCAGAACCTGAGCGTAGCTATCGTAGGCGTTGCTGCTGGAAGTCGGATCCCAATACGTCCCCTGCCGGGCCGCCTCGCGGGCGGAGTTGGTGACGGCGATGGCGTAGTAGAAGACCCGGCCCAAATCGGCGCTGCCCATAACCAGCAACATCAGGATCGGCAGCAGCAGCGCCGTTTCGACGATCGCCTGCCCTTTGGAATAGGAAAAACGGTGGCCCGGCACGCCTTCCAGCATGGGGCCGCGCCAGCGCTTCCGATCCCTGCCGTTGGGACCATTCACTCTGGTCATACGACGACAGAAACGTTGCGGGGGCCGTTACCTTGAGACTTAGCCGGTGAGCTCCCGGGGTGGCGACAGCCGCTGTTCCGGGCCCATCAGGGGCAGGTAGAGGCTGATAAGCAGGGCGCCGAGCCCGATCACGAAGGCCGCCAGCACGATGGGAATCCCCGGATCCTTGTTGAGGGTCAGATCGGTGTAGGCCTTCAACCCGGTGAAGCTCAGCTTGTAGCCGTCGGGGGTGACGACGCTGTCCCCGACCCGGAGCGCCCCCCGCCAGCGGAGGTCCATGTTGCTGGTGTCCAGCGCGAAGACGTTCTGGGGCTGGGTCAGGTGCAGGTCACCCCGGAAGAGCCGGACCAGCAGGATCGGGTTTTTGAGCTGGGGCGTGCCCGGCGCGATCGACTGGTTGACGATCTGCGGATCGGGCATGAAGATCGCCGTCGCGCCCAGCTGCTCCGGGGGTGGTCCGGCGGAGGGGACCTTGATCACGCCGTTCGCGAACTGGGGATCGCCGACGAAGATGGTCGCCACGTCTTCGAGGACCCGGCCGTCGGGGGATTCGATGCGCAGTGTCGGCGCCCAGCCGTAGCCCGCCTGGTAGATCTTCACGCCCCGGTACTCGACGTAGTGGTTGACCTGGATGCTCTTCGTGTCGACCAGCCGACCGCCGTCGTAGATACGGACCTGGGAGGTGAAGTCCTTTGGCGCGCCCGTGGGCCAGAAGCTGGCGCTGAAGCGATCGACCTTGACTTGAAAGCCCGCGTGCTTGCTGGCCAGCTTCCCCTCACTCAGGTTGTCATAGTTCGCGCGGGCTTCGACGAAGCTGTCCCCCTCCACCACCGCGGCATTGCCGACGAACCCGGCCGCCTTGCCGTAGATGACGCCCACCAGCAGGATGAAGAAGCTCGCGTGGAAAACGATGCTCGCGATCTCGGCAAAAAGCCCCCGGTTGCGCTGCGCCGGGTCCATCACGCGCCGCCAGGCGGCGGGCACGCGGATGAACATGCTCGCCCCAATCGAGGTGTACATGAGAACCGCGGTGATGATGAACGGCCAGGAGCTGAAGATGTCGAAGAGACCAAGCCGGGCGAACCAGGGAGCACTCGCCGGATGGCGCAGGACGTAGCCCATCACGCCGCGCGGGTTCTGCGGCAGCTGCGGGAGGAGCGTGCCGATGACCGCCAACAGCGCCAGGATGGCGAGCAGGATGATCGCGGTCCGCATCTTCCGCAGCTCGCGCCATGCTCGACCGAGCCAGCGCACCGGCGTGATCGGGCGGCGGGCCGCCGGCCGGATCGCCTGACGCACCGGCGACGGAGCGATCATGGGTGCACCGTGCAACCGAGCTTCATGGGATTCCTAAAAGTGTAGAGACGCCGCGTGGCTTGCCCAGTCGAGGACCACCGACGGAAAGAGGCCGAGGAAGACGGTGGCGACCGCCACGGCGCCCAGCACGGTGCTGGTCGAGAACCCGACGCGGTTCTCGGCGACCGCCCCATCGGGTTGGGCGAGCATGACCACGATCACCCGCAAGTAGTAATAGAAGGATACGATCGTCATGATCACCGCCACCACGAGGGGCGCCCAGATCTGCGCCGTTACCAGCGACTGGAAGACGAAGAGCTTGGCGAAGAACCCCACGGTCGGCGGGATGCCCGCCAGGGAGAGCATGAAGATCGTCATCACCGTCGCCAGGAAGGGACGTCGGTAGAACAGACCGCGCCAGTAGCTGAGGTCGGCGGTCTGCTCGCCGCCGGCGCCGATCGCGGTGACGACCGCGAAGGCGCCGAAGTTCATGACGGCGTAGGCGGCAATGTAGAACAGCGTTGCCGTGAAACCCTGGGTCGTGCCCGGAAGGATCCCGAGCAGGATGTACCCAGCATGCGCGATTCCCGAGTAAGCGAGCATGCGCTTGATGTTGTCCTGGGTGATTGCGACCAGGTTGCCAATGAAGAGCGAGAAGATGGCGATCAGCGCCAGCGGGAAGTACCAGCGGCTCGAGATCGAGGGGAATGTCGCGATGAAGATGCGACCGATGGCGGCAAAGGCTGCCGCCTTGGTTGCCACTGACATGAAGGTCGTGACGACGGTGGGCGCGCCCTCGTAGACGTCCGGCGTCCACATGTGGAAGGGCGCCGCCGACACTTTGAAGGCGAGCCCGACCGAGAGCAAGGCGATGCCGACCAGGAGCAAGACGTTGCTGGCGGCTGCCGTGGTGGTGGCCGCTGCGATCGCCCGCAGCGTCGTGCTGCCGGTGGCGCCGTAGATGAGGGCCATGCCGTAGAGCAGGAAGCCGGTGGCGAAGCCGCCCAGCAGCAGGTACTTGAGGGCCGCCTCCTGCGAGCGCAACGCGGTCCGCGCGAACCCGGAGAGCACATAGAGGCAGACCGAGAGCAGCTCGATGCCGAGGAAGATCGTCATCAGGCTGGTGGCGGCGGCCAGCAGCATCATGCCGGCGGTCGCTCCCAATAGAAGGATGTAGTACTCGCCGTAGTCGAGATCGAGCGCGCGCAGGAAGCGCGGCGAGATCAGGGCGGTGAGAATCGTGATCGCGATCAGCAGCACGTTGAAGAACGCGGCCAGGCTGTCGGCAATCACGGTGTCGCCGAAGGCGGCACGGTCCTGCCCCCAGAGCGGAAAGCTGGCGGCGAGCGCGGCGAGCAGCCCGACCACGGTCACGCCCGCGAGCCATCCGCGCCGGTCGGCGGGCACGACCAGGTCCAAAAAGAGGACGACGATCGCCGTGCCGACCACGATCAGCTCGGGCAGGATCGCCCCGTAGTCGATGCCGAGGCCGCTCAGGTTGATCGTCATCGCAGGATCACCGGCAGGGCCTTGACCGTCGCATCGACCGCGGCCGGGAAGAAGCCGGGGCTGATCCCGATCACCACCATCAGGGCGAGCAGCGGCGCCAGGACGCCCACGTCGAGAATGCGCAACTCAGGAAAGCTCGCCGGATGGGGCGGCGCGTCCTGCGTACTCCCCTGGTAGAAGCGGAGCACGTACCATGCCGCCAGCACGACGCCGATGCCCGCGCCGACCGCCAGGGGCAGGAACGACGACCAGGCACCGAGCATGATGAGGAACTCGCCGACGAATCCGTTGAGCCCGGGCAGGCCGAGCGCGGCCAGCGACACGACCAGGAAGAGCGCCGCAAAGAGGGGCGCGGTCGCGCCCAGCCCGCGAAGCTCGCCACGCAGGCGCGTGCCGGCGCGCCGCTCGATCATGCCGACCACCAGGAAGAGCGCGGCAATGATCACGCCGTGGTTGATCATTTGCACCAAGGCGCCCTCGATGCCCAGCAAGTTGCCGGCGAAGATGCCCAGCCCGATGAAGCCGAGGTGGCTCATCGACGCGTAGGCGACCAGCCGCTTGAGATCGGTCTGGGCGAGCGCCATGACGGCGCCGTAGAGGATGCCGATCGTCGCCAGCACCGCCAGCGGGCCACCAAGGCTATGCGCCGCATCCGGGAAGAGCGACAGGTTGAAGCGAATGAACCCGTAAGCGCCAAGCTTCGAGACCAGGCCGGCGAAGACGATGACCACGGGAACCGGTGAGGCGGTGTAGGCAGGCGGCAGCCAGGTGTGCAGCGGCCAGATCGGCATCTTGATGGCGAAGGCCAGGGCGAAGCCGACAAAGAGCAGTTGGGGGATGCCAACGCTTCCCAGGCTGCCCGGGAGATGCCACACCCCGGCCGCGGGATGCTGCACCAGGACGGTCCAGTCGAAGCTCAACTGCCCCGTCTGCGAGAAGTTGATCCCGGCGACGGCGAGGATCGCGATCAGCATCGCGAAGCTGCCGATGACCGTGTAGATCAGGAATTTGAAGGCGGCGTAGATGCGGCGGCCCTCGCCCCAGACCCCGATCAGGAAGTAGAGCGGAACCAGCATCGCCTCCCAGAAGACATAGAAGAGGATGAGGTCGAGCGCCAGGAGAATGCCCGCGGTGGCGGCTTCCAGGATCAGAAGCAGGAGGATGAATTCCTTGAGGCGGGGGGTCGCCGAGTCGGTCACGATGATCGCGATCAGGAAGAGCAGCGCGTTGAGGCCGAGTAGGAAGAGACTCAAGCCATCGATGCCGAGGTGATAGCTGATCCCGAGCGAGGGGATCCACCGAAGCACCTCCTCGAACTGGAGGTGGAGGCCGCCGACGCCCTGCTGGAATCCCCCGATGATCGCCAGCACCAGGGCGAGCGTGATCACCGCGGTCAGGATCCCCAGCTGTTTGATGACGCGGCCGGCGACCGAGGGCGTCAGCACGACGAGGAGGGCACCAACCAGGGGAACCACCAGGACCAGGGACAACCACGGCACGTTGGTGGGCAGCGTGTACCAGCTCATGCGCCCAACTTCCAGGGCAAATACCCCAGATACAGGGCGACGATGAGGAGCACGCCAACCGCGCCGCCCAGGGTCACGAGCGCGTAGCTGCGCACCCGGCCAGTCTGGATGCCGCGGAACTCACGCGCCTCCACCAGGAAGAAAGCCGCGACCCCGTTGACCGCGCCATCGATCACGCGCGGTTCCACCACGTCGTTGAAGAAGCGGGCGAGCGCCAGCCCGGGCCGGACGAAGACCCGGTCGTAGAGCTCGTCGACGTAGTACTTGTGCTCGACCAGCGCGTGGATCGGCGCGAACCGGGTCCGCCAGGCGACCGCCAGTTGCGGACGGCGCGCGTACATCACGTAGGCGATCGCGAAGCCGACCGCCGAGGCGGCGAGCGTCAATCCCGCCAGGCCCCAGAACGCCAGCGTGCCCACCTCGACCGGTTGGCCGAACACCGGCGAGAGGAAGCTCGCGACCGGAATGTAGCCGGCGACGACGGCGCCGGCCGCCAGGACGATGATCGGAATCGTCTGGATAGGCGGCGCCTCGTGGAGGTGACGGTCGTCGTGCGCCATCCACTCCCAACCGAAGGCGATGATGAAGAGCCGGAACATATAGAAGGCGGTGAGCCCGGCCGTGAGGAGTGCCAGGATGCCGAGGAGGTACTCACTGCCGGCCGCCGTCAGCGCCGCGCGGATGATCTCGTCTTTGCTCCAGAAGCCGGCGGTCACAATGGGGAAGCCGCTGATCGAAAGGGTGCCGATCAGAAACGTCCAGAAGGTCACGGGCAACCCGGCGCGGAGATTGCCCATGTGCCGGATGTCCTGGTCCTCGTGGAAGGCGTGGATAACGTTGCCCGCCGCGAGGAAGAGGAGGGCTTTGAAGAAGGCGTGAGTCATGAAATGGAACATGCCCGCGGTGTAGGCGCCGATGCCTACCGCAAGGAACATGTAGCCGATCTGGCTCATCGTCGAGTAGGCGAGGATCCGCTTGATGTCGACCTGCGCCGTCCCGATGGTGGCCGCGAAGAGCGCGGTTACGCCGCCGATGACCGCGACGGTCGCGGCGGCGGTCGGCGCCCAATCGTAGAGCAGGTGCATGCGGGCGACGAGGTAGACGCCGGCCGTCACCATGGTGGCAGCGTGAATCAGGGCAGAGACCGGTGTCGGGCCCTCCATCGCATCGGGAAGCCAGGTATGGAGGGGGAGCTGCGCGGATTTCGCCACCGCCCCGACCAGCAGGAGGAGGCAGATGGAAGTGATGACCATTCCGCCTTTTGGCAGGTCATGGACCCGGCTGAAGAGTCCCTGGAAATCGAGGACGCGCAGGTTGAGGAAGATCAAAAAGGCCGCGAAGACCATACCGACGTCGCCGATCGTGTTCATGACGAACGCCTTGCGCGCCGCCAGCACGGCCGAGCGTCGCTCGAACCAGAAGCCGATCAACAGATAGGAGCTGAGGCCGACCAAGGCCCAGCCGATGATCAAAAAGACGAGGTTGCCGGAGAGGACGAGGAGCAGCATCGAGAACACGAAGAGGTTCATGTAGGCGAAGAAGCGCGAGAAGCCGGCGTCCTCTCGCATGTAGCCGATCGAGTAGAGGTGGATCAAGAAACCGACGCCCGTGATCACGAGGATCATCAGCGTCGAAAGGGCGTCGACGTAGAGGTTGAAGGGAACGTTGAAGTCGGCGCTCTGCCACCAGGTGAAGTAGCTCTGGTCGAGCTTCTGACCGCCGAGCACCTGGGACAGGGTCAGGAGGGCAAAGACGAACGCCAAGCCGATGCTGCCCGCGCCAACCCATCCCACCACCCGCCGGGGCAGCAGCCGGCCGAAGAGGGCGTTGACGAGGAAGCCCGCGAGCGGCGTAAGGAGGACCAGCGGCGCGAGGATGTCCATCGCTTCCTTACTCCTTCATGAGGTCGAGCTCGTCGACATCCATCTGCCGGCCGGCCCGGTAGACCTGCACGATGATGGCGATCCCCACCACCACCTCAGCCGCCGCGACCGTGATGACGAGGAAGGCGAACACCACGCCGTCGAGCGAGTTCAGGTAGCGACTCATGGTGGCGAAGGCAAGGTTGACGGCATTGAGCATCAGCTCGATGCACATGAAGACGACGAGCGGGTTGCGCCGCACCATGAAGCCGATCGCCCCGAGCGTGAAGACGGCGCCGCTCAGGAGCAGAAAGGTATAGGCGGGAACCGGCATCAGCGGATTCTCCGCATCGCCAGGTAGACGGCCCCCACTGCCGCCACCAGCAGCAGCACCGACGTCACCTCGACCGGGAAGAGGAAGCGCGTGTAGAGCGCGATGCCAATCGTCTGCACGTTGCCCGCCGCGGCGATCACCTCAGGGGTGAAGGCCCCGAGTCGGCCGGTCAGCCCATGGTTGAAGAGCAGCGTGCCGAGCAGTGCCGCGAAGATCACCCCGAACACGACGCCATAGATCCACTCCGTGCCACGAGGCCGGAAGCTGATGTCGGCCTGCGGGTTCATCAGCGCGATGATGAAAACGAAGAGCACCATCACCGCGCCGGCGTAGACGATGATCTGGGCCGCAAAGAGGAACTGCGCGTTCAACATCAGGAACAGCACCGCCAGACCGAGCATGTTGGCGACCAGCGAGAGGGCGTTGTACATCGGCCTTCGAAACGCCACCACGCCGATTGCCGTCACGAGTTCCCAGGCCGCCACGATGGCGAACCCGATTACCACTTGCGGGGCACCGCTTGGGCGGACGGCGCACCGGACGGCCGCGCCGTGTCCTGCAGGCTGGCCGAGAGCGGCTCCAGCATGTCCTCCTTGACGGCGATGAACTTGTCCGGGTGGTCGTCCGCGAGGTCGTAGCGCGGGCCCATCGTGATGGCGTCGTACGGGCAGGCTTCCTCGCACATCCCGCAGTAGATGCAGCGCAGCAGGTTGATCTCGTAGCGCTTCGCATAGCGCTCCCCGGGTGAAACGCGATGCTCGGGCGTGTTCTCGGCCGCTTCCACCACGATGCAGCCCACCGGGCAGGCGATGGCGCAGAGCTCGCAGCCGACGCATTTTTCGAGGCCGTTGGCGTAGCGGTGCAGGATGTGGCGGCCGCGCTCGCGCGGGGGGACGGGCTTCTGCCGTTCCGGATATTCGATAGTGACGATCGGCTTGGTGTTGTGCTTGAAGGTCGTCGCCAGGGCACGGGCGATGTAGATGGGGCCGAGCAGGATCTCGCGCAGCGCCATCAGAGCGTTCCCTGGGCGGCCACGACCACGATGGCCGTCACCATCATCATCGCCAGTGACAGCGGGAACAGCGATTTCCAGCTGAGCGCCATCAGGCGGTCATAGCGCATGCGTGGCAGCGTGGCCCGCAACCACACATAGATGTAGAGGAGCGCCACGACTTTCACGATGAACCACCACGGGCCCGGAAGGATCCCGAACGGGCCCCACCACCCGCCGAGGAAGACGATGGTGGCGACCGAGCTGACGATGATCATGTTGATGTACTCGGCCATGAAGAAGAGCGCGAACCGCAAGCCCGAGTATTCCGTGTGATAACCCGCGACCAGCTCGGTCTCCGCTTCGGGAAGGTCGAACGGCGCGCGGTTCGTCTCGGCAATGCCGGCAATCAGGTAGAGGAAGAAGGCGGGAAGCAGCGGGAGCACGAACCACCAGGTGTGCTGGGCATTGACGATATCGACGAGCTTGACCGAGCCCGCCAGGATGAAGACGGGGACCAGGGAGAGGCCGAGCGCCATCTCGTAGCTGATCATCTGCGCGGACGAGCGCAGCGCGCCCAGCATCGAGTATTTGCTATTCGATGCGTACCCGGCCAGGAAGATGCCGTAGACGCCCACCGAGGTCACCGCGAAGTACCAGAGGACGCCGATGTTGACGTTCATCACGTACCAGCCGATCGAGTGGCCGAAGAGGTTCAGCGTCCCGGGCCCACTGATCGGAATGATGGCGAAGCTGGCGAGGGACGCCATGATCGAGATCATGGGCGCGAGCAGGTAGAGAAAGCGATCGCGGCTCGATGGGGCGCTGCTCGACTTGAAGAACAGCTTCAAGCCGTCGGCGGCCGGCTGCAGCAGTCCCCAGGGGCCGACGCGGTTCGGCCCCGGCCGCTGCTGCATGCGTGCCTGCACTTTGCGCTCGAACAGCGTGAGGTAGGCAAAGCCCGTCAGCAGCGCGCCGATTACGATCACCGCCTTGATCAGCGTCTCGACGACGACCTCGAGGGTCATCGCGACTCGCTCCAGAGCACCCGCGCGCCCTCGTTGACGGCGCGATACGGTGGCAGTGCCCGCACCAGGTCGCCCGTGATCGCCTCCACGCTCTCGTATTCCCAGTCGGCCCCCAGGTGGTTCGCGATCTCCTGGAAGACGCGCCAGTCCTCGCGGACCCAGGCGGCGTCGATGCCCTTGCGAATCCGCTGCACCCGACCCTCCATGCTGGTCACGGTGCCGTCCTTCTCGGTGAAGGCGTGGCCCGGGATGATGACGTGGGCGACCTCGTCCAGGGGCGACGGCTTGAAGCGGTGGAATACGACCAGCGGCAGCGCGGACAGCCACATCGACTCGGCATCGGTCGGAACAAAGCCGTGCAGCGGGCTGGACTCGTGCACGTAGAGCGCCTTGACGCCGGCGCCCGGCCACTCCACTCTCCCCTTCCCCGACTTCCCATTGAGGGAGACGTAGCCGGGTCCGCGATGCGGCAGGATGCCGAGGTCCTTGGCACCGCGCCCGTTGGGGCCGGTGGTCACGATCAGCCGCCGGACGCTGCCCTTGACTTTCTTTTGCAGCTTCCCTTGGAGCTCGACCGCCGCCTTCTTGTTCGCCTCGGTCGCGAGGATTCCAACCCCCTGCGCCTCGGCCGGGACGGCGTCGAGCGCCTTCTTGACATCGGCGGCGCCGACCTTCAGCACATTGACGCCCTTGCGCTGGCTCTTGAAGAGGCGGAGGTGAAGCACGGGCGCGGCGTCGATGACGTCCTGGCCGCCCAGCACCACGACCTGGTCGCAGTGCTCGATGTCGGCGATCGGCAGCGTCATGTCATCCGGCTCCGCGTCCTCGAGGACCGCGCTTCGGTGATCGAGGTTCGGCGACGCGAGCACCTCGCGGAAGAGGCGCTGGAAGAGGAAGAGCTCCTCGTTGCTGGCGGCCGGTGATACCCAGCCCGCGAGCTGGCCCGACGCTTTCAGGGCGTCGGCCGTGAATGCGATCACCTCGTCGTAGGTCACGCGCTCGAGCCTGCCGTCCCGCCGGATCTGCGGGCGGTCCTGCGTTAAGCGCTGGAAGTTGGGGAAGCTGTAGCGGCCGGTATCGCAGAGCCAGCCGTCATCGACCGCGAGGTTTTCGCGCGATTGAAAGCGCCCGATCTTGTTGCTGCGGGCATCGAGCTGGATGTTGCAGCCCATGCTGCAGCCGGGGCAGACGCTGGCGGTGCGGTCCAGGTCCCAGGGGCGGCTGACGAAGCGGTACTGCCGCGAGGTCAGCGCGCCGACCGGGCAGATCTCCGTCCAGTTGCCCTGGTAGTTCGACTGGGCGGGTTCGTCATTGAAGGTGCCAATGATGGTGTGGACGCCGCGCTGGATCAGCGCGAGCTCTCGCTCCCCCGAGATCTCCTCGCTGAAGCGCGTGCAGCGCCAGCAGAGGATGCAGCGCTCGCGGTCCAGGACAATCTTGTCGGAGAGGGGCACCCCCTTGTCGAAGTGGGCCTTCTGAAACTCGAAGCGGCTGGCGCCGGGGCCGTACTGAAAGGTCTGGTCCTGCAGCGGGCACTCGCCGCCCTTGTCGCAGATCGGGCAGTCGAGGGGATGGTTGATGAGCAGAAACTCGAGCACACCCTTCTGGTACTTGGCGACCTGTTCGGTCGTGGTCTTGACGACCATGCCCTCGGCCACGTAGACGGCGCAGGCTGGTTGCAGCTTCGGCATCTTCTCGACCTCGACGAGGCACATGCGGCAGACGGCGACCGGCGCCATCTTCGGGTGCGAGCAGAAGATCGGGATGTCGATGTTGATCGCCTTGGCGGCGTCGAGGATCAGAGTACCCTTCGGCACGGTGACGGACTGCCCGTCGATCGTCAGCGTGACCTGGTCGGTTTGCACCGTCGCCACTAGGCGACCGCCTCCTGCGCCATCTTCTTGAACGGGCAGCCTTTTTCCGAGACGTGCTCCAGGAACTCGTCGCGGAAGAACTTGATGACGCTGCGCGGGAACCAGGTCGAGGCATCGCCGAGCGGACAGAATGAGCGCCCGTCGATGCTGTACCCGATGTCGAGGAGCAGGTCGACGTCCGTGGCCTTGGCCTCACCGGCTTCGAAGCGGTCGAAGAGGTTCGACATCCAGAAGGTGCCTTCGCGGCATGGCGTGCACTTGCCACAACTCTCGTGGTGGAAGAACTTCACGTAGCGCCGCGCGGCGTCGACCATGCAGGTCGTCTCGTCCATCACGACCATGGCGCCGGCGCCGGCGAGCGAGCCGGCCTTCTGGATCGCGTCGAAGTCCAGGCCGACGTCGAGATGCTCGGGCAGCAGCACCATCATCGAGGCGCCTCCAGGCTGGAACGCCTTGAGCTTGCGGTTCTTCCAGACGCCGCCGCCGTGCTCCTCGATCAGCTCGCGGATCGGGGTGCCGTTCTCCAGCTCGTAATTACCCGGCCGGTTGACGTGCCCGCTCATGCACCAGACGCGGGTCCCCTTCCCCGTCGGTGTCCCCATCGCACCGAACCAGTCGGCGCCGTTGATCACGATGTGCGGCAGGTTGGCCACGGTCTCGACGTTGTTGACGACCGTCGGCTTCCCGTACAGGCCCTTGATCGCCGGAAAGGGCGGCTTGAGCCGTGGCTCGCCGCGATACCCCTCGAGCGAGGTCAGCAGGGCGGTCTCCTCCCCGCAGATGTAGGCACCCGCGCCGCGGTGCAGGATGACGTCGATCTCGTACCCCTTGCCGAGCACGTTCTTGCCCAGGTATCCCGCCTGGCGCGCTTCCTCGATCGCAGACTCCAGCGCCTCGTGCTGAGGCAGGTACTCACCGCGGATATAGATGAAGGCGAGGTTGCAGCCGATCGCGTAGCTGGCGATCAGAATCCCCTCCAACACCTGGTGTGGGCTCTTTTCGATCAGGTAGCGGTCCTTGAAGCAGCCGGGCTCGCTCTCGTCGGCGTTGCAAACGAGGTAGCGCGGGTAGACGCCCTTGGGCAGGAAGCTCCACTTGTTGCCGGTGGGGAAACCGGCCCCGCCGCGGCCGCGGAGCCCGCTCTTCTTCACCAGTTCCACCAGCTCGTCGGGTTGCATCTCGAGCGCTTTCTTGAAGCCGGCGTAGCCGCCCGTCCGCTCGTAAACCGACAGCTGCTCGAGGTTTTCCGTGTGAAAGTCCTTAGTCAGGACCGGCTTGAGTCCCATCAGTTCTGGGTCCTCTTCGCTCTCGGCCGCGCGACCGCTGCGGCCTTCTCCGGCTTCGGGCCGTGTGGCGCGGGCTCGGTTCGGAGCCGCTCGATGATCGAGTCGATCCGCTCCGGCGTCAGGTTCTCCTCGAAGTGATGATCGACCTGCATCATCGGCGCGCCGCCGCAGGCGCCCAGGCACTCGATCGTCGAATGCCAGGTGATGGCGCCATCCGTCGTGGTCTCGCCATCGCGGACGCCCAGTTGCTGCCCGAGGTAGGCGGCCATCTCGTCGGCGCCGCGCAGCATGCAGGGCGCGTTGACGCAGATCACGACATCGTGCCGCCCCTCCGGGCGGGCGAGGAACATCGAGTAGAAGGATGCGGTCGCCTCGATCAGCGAGGGCGGCAGGCCGAGGATCTGCGCGATCTCCCCCATCGACTCTTTGGTGACATAGCCCTGCTCGTGCTGGACCGCCCAGAGCGCCGGGATGATGGCCGATTGCCTCGACGGGTAGCGGGCTGCGCGGGTTTTGATTTCCTCGACGGTGGGCTTGGCGAGTGCCATCAGCGGTCCACGTCGCCCAGGATGAAGTCCATGCTGCCCATGATGGCGATGACATCCGCCAGCAGGACGCCCTGCACCAGTTTCTTGAGTGGCTGGAGATTGCAGAAGGAGGGCGGGCGGACCTTCATCCGGTACGGCTTGTTCGTCCCGTCGGAGACCAGGTAGAAGCCGAGCTCGCCGCGCGGGCTCTCGACGAAGGCATAGACGTCACCGATCGGCCCCTTGAAACCCTCGCTCACGAGCCGGAAGTGGTGAATAACCGACTCCATGCTGGTGCTGAGCTCGCTCCGCGGCGGCAGCGCGACCTTGCGATCGGTCGTCATCCACGGGCCGGCAGGGAGCGTATCGACAACCTGCTGCAGGATCTTCAAGCTCTCGCGCATCTCCTGGACGCGGACACGGTAGCGGTCAAAGCAATCGCCGTTGGTGCCCAGGGGGACCTGGAAGTCGTACTGCTCATAGCCGGCATAGGGGAAAGCCTTGCGGACGTCGTAGTCGACGCCGGAGGCGCGCAGCATCGGACCGGTCACGCCCGTCTCGATCGCTTCCTGCGCCGACAGGGCCCCAATCCCCTGGAGGCGCTGATGCCAGATCGGGTTGTCGGTCAGCATCGCCTCGAAGTCGTCGATCCGCCCCGGCATGACGTCGATGAAGCGCTGTAGCTGGTCGATCCAGCCCTCGGGCAGATCCCAGGCGACGCCGCCAACCCGGGTGAAGGAGGTCATCATCCGAACGCCCGAGTAGGACTCGTTGAGGTCGAGCACCAACTCGCGGTCGCGCCAGGCATAGAAGAAGCCGGAATAGACGCCGAGGTCGAGGCCGGCGGTGCCGAGCCACAGCTCGTGGCTGGCGATTCGCGCCAGCTCCATCATCATCACCCGGATCGCCTGCGCCCGAGCCGGAACGTCGACGCCGATCAACTTTTCGACCGACATCACAAACCCCACGTTGTTGATGGGTGGCGCCAGGTAATCCATCCGGTCGCTGAAGGTGATGCCCTGGGTGTAGGTCTTCTCCTCGAAGGATTTCTCGAACCCGGTGTGGAGATAGCCGACGTCCGGGTCGGCATCGCGGACGCGCTCGCCGTCCAGCTTCAGCCGCACCCGCAGAACACCGTGCGTGCTCGGATGCTGGGGTCCCATGTTGAGCTCGATCCAATCGGTCGGCGACTCGTGCTCGGGGCCGAACGGCTCCTGCGTGGGGCCGGGGCCAAACGGCTCCTGCGCGGGGCCCGGGCCAAACGGTTCCTGCGCGATGCGCGTCTCAGCCACGGATCGCGTCGGGCTCCAGCCCTTCGAGCTTCTGGTCGCTGAAGATGACCGGCTCGCCGAAGGAGACGTAATCCTTGCGCAGCGGATGGCCTTCCCAGCTCTGCGGCATCAGCAGCCGGCGCAGGTCGGGGTGCCCGTCGAACTTGATCCCGAGCAGGTCCCAGGTCTCCCGTTCGTGCCAGTTGGCAGCCGGCCAGACATCGGTCAAGGTTGGCACGTGCGGCTCGGGCATGGCGGCCGTGGTCTTGATGCGGATGCGGGTCTTGTTCTTAAGCGACCGCACCTCCCACACGACCGTGAAGCGCGGCTCGCGCGCGGGCCAGTCGACGGCCGTCGCGTAGAGGAAGTAGTCGAATCCCTCTTCATCCCGCAGGTAGCGGGCGACATCAACGACGGCGTCGGGCTCGACCACGATGCTCAGGTCGCCGCGAAAGTCCGAGCTCTCTTGCAACGCTTGCTTGAAGCGGTTGCCCAAACGCTCGACGAGCACAGCGGCAGTCAGCCAGGGCGCTTGACCAGCGGCTCACCGCGGATCTTGCGCTGCAGCTTGACGACGGCATCGATCAGAGCCTCCGGCCGGGGCGGGCAGCCGGGGAGATAGATGTCGACCGGCACGATCTTGTCCACGCTCTGGACGATCGCGTAGTTGTTGAACATCCCGGCGGAGGACGCGCAGGCGCCCATCGCGATCACCCATTTGGGCTCGGGCATCTGGTCGTAGATCTGACGGAGCACCGGCGCCATCTTGATCGACACCCGTCCCGAAACGATCATCAGGTCCGCCTGCCGCGGCGAGGCACGGAAGAGCTCCGAACCAAAGCGCGACAGGTCGTGCCGCGGGCCGACCGTTCCCATCATCTCGATCGCGCAGCAGGCGAGCCCGAAGAGCGCCGGCCAGATCGCGCTCGATCGGCCCCAGTTGATCACCCTGTCGAGCGTGGTGGTGAGCACGTTGTCGCCCAGGGCGTTGAGCGGGGTGGGTCCGGCCGCGCGGCCCGTCGGCATGGGGCCGGGGCGAAGCGTCAGCTCCCCCATTCCAGCGCTCCCTTCCGCCAGACGTAGATGAGGGCGACGAGCAGGATGGCGGCGAAGATGCCCATCTCGACGACGCCGAACCAGCGCAGGCCCTTGAGGATGACCGCCCAGGGGTAGATGAAGATCGCCTCGACGTCGAAGATGATGAAGAGCATCGCGGTCAGATAGAAGCTGACTGCGAACTTCCGCCGGGCGCCCGAGCGGGGCACGATGCCCGACTCATAGGGGAGGTCCTTAGCGGCTGAATGCCGGTGGCCCGCCAACCAGGGCGGAAAAAAGAGAGCGATGAGGCCAAAAACGAAGACCGCGGCGAGGAAAATGAGCAAGGGAAAATAATCGCTCAGCACGGTACGCGGCTAGTCTAACAAAGAGGTTTCCGAATACAGACCAGCGATCGAGCGCTTGCGCTCGAATCAGGTCAGCGCCCTATGGCCGCAGGTCCTCGAGTTCCCAGAGTGCGCCCGGGTGGTGTGGCGGCGGAAAGCGACCATCGGGATTTTCTTCCCGAAACTGGCTGGAGTGCTTGCGAAACCCGCACACGGTGCACGTGTACTGGCCTTCCACCGGGATCGGGTCGCCGGGCTTGAACCGGTCGCCAATCCGATACTGCCGGCCCGGCTCGGGCCGTGGCGCGGCCTCACCCGGTGACCAGGCACCGCTGCCCACCAGGGGTCGCGGGGGGACGCCTCCGTTGGCATCCGGTTTGACTCGGGCTGGTGCTGGCGGTTTTGGAAAGTACGGCGACGCCGCCGTCCCCGGTTTGCGGGGATCGCGCGTCCAGCCCAGCGCATTGACCTCCCGCAGCCAGCGCTTCAGATAGACGCGCTGCTTGACGTCGCCGACGTCGACGATCTCCTCGAAGGGGATGAAGAGGTCGGGCTGGCCCGGATTGACCACCCGCATGTAGGGCTCGCTCGACACGAAAAGACTTTGGGCTGACTGGGGCGGCCCCTCGAAGATCTCCTTCACGACACCGAGCTCGCCATCGCGCGCTTCCACCGTGTCGCCCATCCTGACGACCCACTCGATTACGGGCATGGAGAAACTCGCACGGTCATGGAACCGCGCGTATTGTAAGTGAGGTGGCCGTTCAGAGGTTCGGGCCGAACACCTCCGAGGTCGAGGCGCTGCTCGATCGCCTCCGCCGGCTGACGCCCGAGGAGTGGGAGCGAGTGGCGAAGGCCGCCCCCGGAATCGGCAGTGTCCCTGACCTGGAGGTCAGGCAGTCGCCGGAATATTTCAGCGCACTCGAGGTCGCGACCCGCATTGCCAAGAGCGACGTCTTCCCCGGATCGGAGTCCGCCTTTTACGATGCCATGCGCACGGCCCAGCTGGTCGCCGACGCGAGCGCCTTTCAACCGTCGACCCGGCCGGAACCCGCGAGCTCCGCGGTCGTCGATGACCGGCTGCCCCCTGACGCCGAGGCCGAGGCCATCATCCGGCTGATGTCGACTGCCTATGAAGAGGAGTCCTGGCGCCGCGTGATGAACGCCTGCATGGTCGCCGCCGGCGCGCTCGTCGTTCGGGATTGGATGACGCCGGGCGTTTACGCGCTGTTGTGGCGACCGATGCAAATCGACTAGTTCACGGTCTGGGTCAGGTTGCCGGCGGCGCTGCCGTTGTAGTTGGCACCCGCAGCAGTGAAGACAGCACTGATGGTGTGACTCCCCGCGCTCAGGGTGTTGATGCCGCAGGCCGCCTGGTTGCTTGCGGCTCCCGATCCAAGGCCAGCGGTGCAGAGCGTCGTGGCGCCCTCCATGAAAGTGACCGTGCCGTCACCAACGCCCGGATCGGCGAATACCGACGTCACGGTGGTGCTGAGCGTGATCATCTGGCCGAACGCGCTCGGGTTGATGTCGCTACTGGCGGTCGCTGTTTGCGTCGCCGCCGCGTTGACCACCTGGCTCAGCGTCGCCGCCGCGGTGCTGTCCTGGAAGTTACCGCCGGTCGCCGTATAGACGGCGGTGATCGTGTGGGTCGCCACATTTAGCGTGCTCACCGCGCAGGCCGCCTTGTTCAGCGCACCCCCGGTCCCCAGGCCGGCGCTGCAGATGGTCGTAGCTCCTTCTTTGAAGGCCACCGCCCCTTCACCCGCTCCAGGGTTCAGGTTTGCCGACGTCAGCGTGGCGCTGAGCGTGACCAACTGGCCATAGGTACTCGCGTTATGGTCGCTGGCGGCGGTCGATGTCGTTGTGGGCGCAATGCTGACGGTCTGGCTCAGGGTACTGGCGGCGGTGCTGCCCTGGAAATTGCCGGCGAGCGTCGCGGTGAAGACGGCCGTGATGCTGTGCGCGCCAACCGGCACCGTCTTCAGGGTGCAGGCCGCCTCGTTGGTCGTGGTCCCCGTCCCCAGCGCGGCCGAGCAGATCGTGGTGGCGCCCTCGGTGAACGCCACCGTCCCATCAGCGACACCGGGGTCGATGCCGCCGGCGACGGTCGTCGTCACCTTGGCACTCAAGGTGATCGACTGGCCGTAGACGGTCGAGCTCGCCGTTGTGGCGGCCTGCGTGGTTGCGGTGGGTGCTTGGGCTACCGTCAGCGTCGTGGCTATCGGGGTCCCCAGAGCGGCGGGCGCGGGTGTGTAGAAGAGGTTGGGGTCGCCGGCATAACTCGCCTGGAAACCGACAGGGTACGACCCGGCATTGATCGTTCCGAGGCTGGCGAGCACGGTCGCGATACCGTTGCCTCCCGTGGTGGCGGTGCCGGCCGTCGATCCGTTGAGCTTGAAGCTGACGGTTTGGTTTGCCAGGTCGACGCCGTTGGAGGTGAGATGAGCCACAAGCGTCGCCTTGCCACCATAGGTGCCGTTGGCCGCCGACGGAACCAGCGTCGTCGGCAGGATGGATGCGCTGAATGGCTTGCTTGCGGGCGTCACGAGGTTGCTGTCCGGGTTGTTGAGGTTGGCAACCGGATCGTCGATCTCGGGCGGGACACAGCCGCGGGCTCCGCTCACTTTGACACTGTCCAGCCCGGCACTCGCATGCGCGAGGTCGAGCGCGTACGGGTTGGGCGACCACTCCTGGCCCGTCGTCCAGCCATTGTTGAGCAAACCCGTCAGCGTCGTCGGCGGGCCAGGCGGAGGAGTGAACTCGACGAGCGGCGCAACCGAGGTGTTCGCCTGGCGGTTCATGTCGGCTGTCAGCGTCATGTGGCCGATGCCGAAGGCCTTGTTTCCGAACTGGTCGTTCGCCAGCTGGTTGTCACCCGTCAGGGTCAAAGTCGCCACTGGGCGTTGGGCGGCGAGTGCGCCGCTTACTGCAACCGCTCCGGTGATCTTCGGCGAGGCGGCAAGCCAGTCGGCGTCGGCGTGAAGGTTCGCATTTCCGGCGAGATCAGCGACGGAATTGCCGTAGACATCGCTCTGGCTGATCGTTCCGTAGTCAGCGGCGACCCCCGTGCCGTTCCCCCGGATGCTCGAACACGTGACTGTCAGTGGCTGAATTCCTGTGCTCGAAAGCGCCGTTCCGTTCAGCTTGTAGAACGTTGCCCCACTCACATCGAGCTTCGCGTTGGTGATGCTCAGGCCGGCAGTTGCGTAGAGCAGCCTGCCCTTGTTGAACACGCTATTCGACGCGTCGATGTTGATCCCATTCCAGTCGGTGTTCGTCGCCAGCGTTGCCGGCAGCACTGGGCACGGGTCCGGGATGAAGACGGAATGACAGGCGGGCAGCCCCGGATTGTCCTTCAGGCTGGTAAAGGTCGTACCCAGGTACGTGCCCAGGGCTTGCAAGCTGCCGCCGTTGATCTTGATTCCGCCGTTCATGATCTTGACGATGTCGCCTTCATTGGTCGTCAGGTCACCATCCACGGTCAGCGGCCCGTCCAGGAGATACCCAAACGCCACGTCGGTCCCGGCCGAGGCGACGGCGGTGATCCACGTCAGGTTGTTCGTCGCCTCGCCGTGGAACACGATCGCGTCGAGCCCGTTCCACTTTCCGTCGTTGCCCTGAATGACGCTTCCCGCGCCGCTGACCTCGAAATCGGCCTTGACACTGCTCAGATAGATGGCCGGGTAGCGCAATGCCGTCGACGGCGGTAGAGCCGATTTGCGCACGTGGTTGGTCGTCAGTGTGAGCTTATCGGCGCCGACGAGGCGAATGCCGTAGGTCCCGGCATCGGTGACCGTGTTGCCAGTGACGACCGTCGGTTGTCCGGAGAGGCCGTTGGCGATGATGCCATCCTTGCCGGCGCCAGTGACCGTGGTCGTCGTGACGTTGAGCCGGATGCACGTGCCCACGGTTATCGTCGACGAACAGTTCGCCGGGCTAAAGAAGCTGGCGATGATCCCGTTGGCGCCAACGTTTTGGACCAGGCTGGAATTGGTCACCGAAAACGGCGTATCGAGACTATTGATGCCGTCCTTGCTCGCATTGCTGATCGTCGTATTGGCGACGGACAGCCTGAAGTTGGCGGGCACCTGCTCTGGATTGGCGGGAATGGGCCCACTATCCAGGGAGATCCCGGTGTTGGCGTAATTGATGACGCCGTAGGTGATGTCGGCGCGCCCTTTATCGCCGGCGGCATTGCTGGTGATCACCAACCCGCCCCAATCGCCGGGTCCGGGATTGCAGACGGCGACCAGAACGGAAGGACACGAGACGGCAGCGGCATCCGAGGTGTCAACCGGCAAGACCGGCGCGATGGGATTGTCTTTCAGGCTGGTGAAGATGGCGCTGCGGCTGGTCGGCGATCCGCCGGTTACCGTGCCATTCGCGATCAGCTTGCCCCCATTGATCGTGATCGGTCCACCGAGCGACTTGACGACGTCACCTGCACCGACCAGCAGGTTTCCTCCCTGGAGGGTCAAGCCGCCGTCCAACAGGTATCCGAGTGGATGCGTCGATGCCGTGTTGCTCGCGGTGATCCAGGCCAGGTCGCGGTTGACCTTGCCGTCAAACACGAGGGCATCCAGGCCGTTTCCGCTCCCCATGTTGCCTCGAATGTTCGTGGCGAAATCTGCTGAGACCGCCGGCAGGTAGATGGCGGGATAACGGCCGGCTCCCGCGGCAGGGCCACCGCCGCTGGCGGTAACGTTGTTGTTTCGCAGGACGAGCTGGTCGGCATTGAGCAGCCGGATCCCGTAGGTACCGGCGGCCCGAATCCGGTTATCGCTGATCCAGACCGGCTGTCCAGCGAGCGCCCGGCCGACGATGGCCTCGGCGCTCGTGGACGCGAACCGGTTGCCGCTGAGACGCACCGGCGTGCTCGGCACTCCGCCGCTGAAGTCGACGCTGATGCCGTGCGCGCCACCGCTGATCGATGAGGTCGTGACCGCGATGGCCGTCTTCACGGCATTGATGCCATCGACGGCGCTGGGCCCGATGCTGCTCCCCGACACTACGAGGCCGAAGACCGACGATCCCGACGTCGATGACGCCCCGCTCGTGATCAGAATGCCCGTGGAGGCGTAGCGAACCGCGGCGTTGACGAGCGCCCCGTTCGCCGTACCACCCGTCAGCGTGATGCCGCCCCAGTCGCCGGGTTGGGCCGCGGCCGGACAGGTGTTGACGATGACCGAGTGGCAGGTGGCGACACCCACGCTGTCGTCCGTCAGGCTGGTGAAGACTTTCTGACTGCTCCCACCGGTATCGTCGGCACGAAGGTTGGCCCCCACAAGGTTGAGGACGCCGCCGTTGCCAACCTTCACGATGTCACCAGCCTTCACCGTCAGGGTGTGGGGTGACTGCATCGTCAGCGTGTTGTCGAGGATGTAGCCGAGCGGCGTCGCCGGGTCGCTGGTCTTGCGCGCCGTGATCCAGGGCAGGTCGCCGGTGACCGCGCCGTGGAAGGCAATCGCGTCAACGCCATTGAAGGCGCCTTTGTTGCCGTCGACGTTGGCCATTAGCCCGGAGAATCCATTCAGGTAGATCGCCGGGAAGGAGGCCGCAGAATTCGTGACGGTGTTGTTCGTCAGCGTGAGATGATCCGCGTCTTTCAGGTTGATGCCGAAGGCGCCGGCGTGGTCGATACTCGCCTGATCGATCTGCACCGTCTGGCCGGTGAGCCCGACGGCAATGATGCCGTCCTGCCCGCTGCTGGCGATCGTCGTACCCGAAATCGAGACCGGTTGGGAAGCGCTCGCGGTGACGTTTCTCAGGTCGATGTTGATCCCGTGGGACGCGTTATTCGTAAAGGCACCGCCGGTGATCGACACCGGGGAGCGCGTGCTGACCCCGTCAGCCGCGGCGTTGCTGATGCTGGTGTTGGTCAGCGTCAGGTTTTGTGCCAGGCGGGTCCCGGTTGGCATGCCCATCGAGATCCCGGTCGCGGCGTACCGAATCCCGGAATTCGTCATGCGGTTGGTGCTCCCGGGATTGAGGACGAGGCCGCCCCAATCGCCCGCGGTCGTAGCCGGGCAGACCCCGGAGGCTCTTTGGACAAAGACCGATCCGCAGCTCGGGGCCGGCACGGTCATCTCCTTGAGACTGGTCAAGACGGCGCCGGTCGACGTCAGGGTGCCCTGGACGGTGACCGTGCCGGCCAGAACCGTGGCGTAGTCACCATTGGCCAGCGTCAGATTCCCCGCGACCAGCAGGTTGCCGTCGAGGATGTAACCCAGCGGGCCGCCGGCGGCGACCGTTTGCCAGGCGAGTGCCTTGCTGTCGCCGTGGAACGCGATCGCGTTGAGACCGTCGGCGAAGCCGGTGTTGCCGCCGATCGGGCCGTTGAAGTCGGCATGGCTGACCCCGTCCAGCCAGATGGCGGGGTAATGCAGGTTTCCCGTGCCACTCCCGACGACATCGTTGTTCTTGAGGGTCAGGTTGTCGGCACCCTGCAGGTAGACGCCGGCACTGCCCGCCGTCCCAGCCCCGCCCGCGTTCTGGATCGCATTGTTCTCGATGTCGACCGGCTGGCCGGCAAGACCCACACCGCGGATGGCTTCGTTGACGCTGCCCTGGAAGGTGTTCCGGTCGGTCGCGGCATTCGGCCCGCCGATCGTCAGTCCGGTGGTCGGGGGTCCGCTATTGCGGTAGTCCGCGAGGATGCCGTGGTTGCCACTGCTCGGTCCACTGCAGACGCCCGTCGGGCAGCCAAACGTCGTACCGGTGACGGCAAGCGGCGTGCCCTCGGCGAGCACACCGTCGGCGAAGGTCGGTCCGATGGCGCTGAGGTTGTTGCTGCCGCTGATGGTCAGCGAATTGCCGTTGACGATATGGACGCCGGTGGTCGCGTAAAGGATGGAGGCGTTGTTGATAGTGCCCGTGGTCGCGTTCCGCATGGCCGCGTCGGTCTGCGAACCAACGAGGTTGATGCCGCCCCATTCGCCTGCCGGCAATGGCGCGGGACACGACTGGACGAAGACGGATGGGCAGCTCGCGATGTTGACGTTGTCGCGAAGGCTGGTAAAGACCTTGGCGCCTGAATCACCAGCACTGAGCGCCGCTCCCGTGAGATTGATCGTCCCCTTCGACTTCACGAAACTGCCACCGGGCACGACCAAGGTTCCGCTATTGAGGTTGAGGTCGCCGTTCAAGAGGCAGCCGAGCAGGTGATCGGTCGTTGCGTCATTCGTCGCGTTTTTCCAGTTCAGTTTCTGGCTCGTGCTGGGGCCGAACGCGACGGTGCCGTTGAGGACGATGGCATCGAGGCCGTCCTCGTGGCCAACGTTGTTGGTGACGCTGTTCTCCAGGTCGACGGTTGCGCCGTTGAGGTAGATCGCCGAGTACTTGAGGCCGGCCCCCACGCAGGTTTGTGTCGGCTTGGGGGAACCGGTGCCGTTGCAGTCGAAGTTGTTGTCGGTGATGACCGGGCCGTGGGGGCCGTTCAGCTCGACGCCAAAAGAGCCGGCCCGATAGAAGCGGCTCTGGCTGATGAGCACCGGCGGTGGATTCGACGTGGTAAAGGCGGCGAGGATCGCGTCATTCCCGATGAAGCCGGCCGAGCACGGCAGCTGTAACGGCAAACAGCCGGTCGCGGCGAATGGCACCGAACTCCCGAAAGTGACGCTCTCGATGTCGAGGGCATTTGCCGTGACGGCGGGTGCGGCCGCGTCGAACGTCACCTTGATGCCCTGGGAGCCGATGTTGTTCACGGTTCCAAACTTGCCGTCCGCCCGACCCGTTAAGAGGTCAGTCCGCCCCTTGACGATCACGGGCGTGTTGATGGCGTCGATGCCGTCGAAGTAAGAAGGGCCAATGCCGCTATTGACCAGCGCGAGACCGTAGGGCAGCTGCGAGCTCAGGTTGGTCGGGTCAGGCGTAGAGGTCGCACCGCTGTTGATCGTGATCGAGTTGACCGCGTTTTGGATGCTGGCATAGGCGACCGACGCATTGCCACGATGGCTGGGGTCGCTGGCGTCGATGACGATGCCGTCCCACGATGAAACGTCGGCTTCCGCGTCGAAAAGGACCGAGTTGGTTTCACTCGCGCCCAGCACGAGAAGATGGCCCCCGTCGACCTTGATGGCTGCGCCATGCGAGGAGATGTGCACAGGACCCTGGCTGGCATCGATCTTGAGCGTGACGTCCGCCGGCACGATGATCGCCGTGCAGGAGACCACGTTGGGGTCGGGATTGTTCGTGGCGTTCACCGGCAAGTTGTAGGTGCTACCCGTCCCATAGGGGCTGCTGACGGCCGTCCAGGTGGCGGTGTGCGGGTCACCGGCATCGGTGGCGATCGGACCGCAGGGGACGTTGGTGGGCAGGACGTTCAGCGCCAGCGCGTGCCCGTTCGGCTGAACCCGGTCGACGCCGCCGGCCGTGAGCACGGCGGCAGCCACGCCCAGGCCGACCCCGTACTTCAAGGCGGCGCGCAGCAGAAAACTCGGGGTACAAGCCGGCAGCTCGAGCCGGCGACGTACGTGTAGCCTCACACCCTCCCTCGGCACGGGATCATTCCGCCCGCAGGCGGACGGTCGGTTTCAGCGGCGAGTTTTGACGTTAGGCGACGGGTTTTGGACCGTCAAGCAAATTGCGCGAAACTCCGAGCATCCTGCCCATTTGGGCGCAGCGCCTTGCCCCAAACGTCAGGCGGCGACGTCGTCGCGCTTGCCGGCCAGCGACTTGAGCGCCGCCGCCAGCAGGTCCTGAGCGGTCAGCGCATCCCCGTGGTATTCGGCGGTCCCCCACCGAATCGAAACCCGGTCGGATTGCAGCGCAGTTTCGATCCGCTTGGCGAGGACGTCCGCCTGGCTGGCGTAGAAGCCCGGGGCAAGGATGGCGAAGTTGTCGCCGATCCAGCGGGCCGCCACGTCGTCGCTGCGGATCGAGGCGCGAATCGCCCGGGCGATCCGCTTGAGCACGGCGTCGCCGGCGCGGTGACCGTAGGCCTCGTTCACGTCGCGAAGCTTCTCCACGTCGAGCATCAGCAACGTCCCCCACGACTGCGGGCGCAGCATGAGTTTGTTGACCGCCTCCTCAAACGCGGCGCGGTTCATCAAGCCGGTCAAGGCATCGATCGTCGCTGCCGAGGCGAGTCGCTCGATCAGCCGGGCGTTCGCCATCGCCACCGCCGCCTGGTTGGCGAGAATCGTCAGCAACCGGAGCTGGTCGAGCGAGTACTGATTCAGTCCCAGCTTGGTGACGACGATGACCGCGAGGATCTCGTCCTCGAAGACCACCGGCACGGCGAGCATCGACTCATCGATCATCGCGGTGCCAGGGACGTGCTTCGCCTTCGGATGGTGCTCGGTATCACCCAGCACGACGCCGCGACGCGACTCCGCCACCCAGCCGGTAATGCCCTCCCCCACTTCCACCGCCGCGTTTTCCCGCGTCACGGCGCGGTATTCTTCGCGATCGGTCCCCTTCAGGTAGACGACCTTGAGCTGGGTGCGGTCTTCGTTCATCAACAGCACTCGGCACTGGTCGTGCGGCACCAGCGTAGAAATCGTCGCCCCGATCCGGCTGCTGATATCCTCGATGCTGGTCGCGCGGGCAAGCTGTTGTCCGAGCGCCTCCACGGTCTGCATGTGCTGGGCCCAGCCGCGCGGACCTGACACGCTCGTGTCCGGCATCGGTTGGCCGGACGCCTGGGCGGGTGCCGAGATGTGCGGCGGTTCGCTCTCGATCAGCTCCAGCAGCACGTCGACCACTCGGGGGTCGAACTGCTGGCCGGTTTCCTTCTGAAACTCCGCCACGATCGACGCCATCGGCAATGCCTTGCGGTAGGCACGGTCCGAGGCCATCGCGTGGAACGCGTCGCAAGCGTGGATGATGCGCGCCTCGATCGGAATCTCCTCTCCCTTGAGGCCATCGGGGTACCCCGTGCCATTCCATCGCTCGTGTTCAGCCCGAACGATGGGGCCGAGCGGGGCAAGGAACGGCACCGAGGCGAGGATCCGTTCGCCGATCACCGGGTGCTCGCGCATGATGGCAAATTCTTCGGGCGTCAGCGCCCCGGGCTTCTGCAGGATGTAGCCGGGAATGCCGATCTTGCCGATGTCGTGAAGCAGAGCGCCGTATTCGAGCAGGCGCAGCTGGTCGGCCGGCAGGTGGAGGCGCTTGCCGACGTTGACGGCGAACTCGGCGGTCTCCCGCGAATGCGCCTCCGTGTAGCGGTCTTTCGCGTCCAGGGCAGCCGCCAGGGCGCCGATGGTGGCCACGTAGCTCTCTTCCTGTTGCCGGCGCCGCGTTTCGTACTCGTTGAGCAGCGATTGTCGGACGCGGGCCGAGATGTAGGCGCACAGCATGGTCGCGACCGCCAGCACGACCAGGGTCCGGCCGTAGTTGCTGTCCCAGCCGTTGATGAAGAGCGGCAGCGTTCCCGTCGCGGCCGTCAGGATCGCGATCGCGGCCCCCGCGCGGAACCCGTACGCCGCCGCCATGAAGACGGCGGGAGCGATGAAGATCGGCAGGATGTGCGAGTGAACGCCGCCCGTGGCCATCAGCATGAACCCGAGCAGCACGAGGCCCGGCATGACGATGACCACCAGGAATCGCTCCACCGGCAGCCGGTGCCAGGGGAAGAACCAGCTCACCACGGCGCCGACATAAGAGAGGATGCCGATGATCCAGATGCCGGCGAAGTCGAGGTGAGGCGCCCCGATGTAGCTGCTGCCCACATCGACCGTCGCCGCGGTCACAAAGGCGATCGCGGCGATGCGAAACATGGCCTGGTGGAAGTCGGCCGGAATTCGCTCGTTTTCAGGCATACCGCGCCAAATACAACGCGTCTTCAGGCCCCTTCCAGCGACAATGCGGGTATGGTCGGATCCCGGCCACCGAACGGGCCCGTCTCCGAACCGCCCCTGAGGGTTGACAGCCGTGAGGAGCTCGTCTACCTCCTGGGAGAGGCCTGCGAACTCGAGCACGGCCTGCTCTGCGAGTACCTCTACGCGCAGTTTTCGCTGAAGCGGGGCGTCGAGGAGGGCCTGACCAGGGAGCAACTGGCCCGCGTCCAGGCCTGGGAACTGACCCTCATCGATGTGATCAAGCAGGAGATGCTGCACCTGGCGCTGGCCACCAACATCTTGAGCGCGCTGGGCGCCGCGCCCCATTTCGAGCGACCCAACTTCCCGATCCTGTCTCGGTGGTACCCGCCGGACGTCCAGATCGCCCTCGTCCCCTTCGGGGAGCGCGCCCTTCGCCACTTCATGTACCTCGAACGTCCGGAGGGCATGTCGCTCCACGATGCCGAGGGCTTCAGCTCGGTCGGACCGATGCAGCCGCTGACGGTCGACGACCCGCAGATCACCGCTGGACCCGAGGAGTGGCACACCGTCGGCCACCTCTACCGCGGCATCGAGGCCGGGCTCACCCAGCTGGTCAATCGCCATGGCGAGGCCGCCGTCTTCATCGGGCCGCCCAAGGCGCAGGCGACGACGCAGGTCTTCGAGTGGCCGGAGTTGACCGCCGTCACCGACCTCGCCTCAGCGAGCGCGGCGATCGAACTGATCGTCGAACAGGGCGAGGGGGCGCGTGGGGATTGGGTGAAGTCACACTTCGGCAAGTTCGTCGGCATCCTCGAGGACTTTCTCGCGATGCGAACGCTCGACCCCGCCTTTGAGCCGGCGCGACCGGTACTGCCCGTCTACCTGCGCCAGCCTCCCGACGTCGACCAGGTAACACTGATCGAGGACCGGTTGACGCGACGCGTCGCCGACCTGTTCAACGCCGTGTACGAGGTCACCCTCCAGGTCCAGAGCCGGTACTTCGTCCATCATGGCGAGACGCCCGACGAGCTCGAGACGCTGGCCAAAACGGCCAAGCACCTGATGAACTGGGTGATGCGCAGCCTGGGCCCGGTCCTGACGGCGCTGCCGGTCGGTCCCTCATTTCCGGGTCACACCGCCGGCCCTGCTTTCGAGATCGTGCGCCCTGCGTTCTTCGTCCTGCCCCACCGCGAGGCCGCCTGGAAGATCCTGCGCGAGCGCCTCGAAACGCTGGCGGGCATTTGTGCCGGACTCGCCAAGGACGTCGTTCCTGACGTCATGACGAAACAAGAAGGCAACCTGCGTGCCATGGCCGGTGACCTCGACCAGCACATGAAGGCTCGAGCAGCGTCGGGGGCGCGGTCCGAGCCGAGTCCTTAGACGCTACTGGCCGATCGCCCCGTCGGTCAGCTCGCGCAGGATGTCGGCGTGGCCGGCGTGCCGTGCGGTCTCTTCGATCATATGCACCATGATCCAGCGCAGGGTCCGCGGTCCCCGGTCCTGCTCCTTGCTGAGATCATCGAGCGTGGCGCCGGCGACGATTTCTCGTGATCGAGCGATCTCCTGCTGGTAAAGGGCGCTGACACTCTCGATGGTGTCGCTCGCCAAGACCCGAAAATCGATGTCCTGGTCAGGCTCGTCTTCGGCCCAGGGGTAGCTCACCGGACCGCCGGCAAAGTAGATTGGAAACCACCCGCGCTCGACATAAGCCAGATGTTTGACGATTCCCAGCAGGGTGGTGGCGGATGGCACCAGGCGTGCCGAGGCCTGCCCCTTCGTCAGGCCCTCGAGCTTCCAGAGGATCGTTTCCCGGTAACGGTCGAGGAAGGCGCTGAGCATCGCTTTCTCATCGCCCGCAAACGGAACGTCGAGCCGGCGATGGGGGACGACGCGCGCGGGGATCACCGAGGCGTGATCGGAGGAACGATCCCGGTGGCCAACGCCACGCCGCTGCGCAGAGCGGCAAGCTGGCGGGCGGCCTGGAAGCCGCGGAAGACGAAGAAGAGTGCCAGCGCGTGGAAGGCAACGGCTGCCCAGTCCTGCACCCAGACCAGCAGCAAGGCATCGAGCACGATCAGCACCATGCCGACGATGAAGCTCCACAGCGCCCCGTTACGGGACATCAGCCCAAGGCCGACGAAGATGGCCGCAATCACGACGTCGACGGCCAGCGCCACCACCTCGCCCGTCGTCCCGGTGATGATCTCCTTGCCGAAGGCATCGGAAAACTGCGTGGCGCCAAGACCGAGAAAAAAAGCCCAGTTGCTCCCGGCCACAAAGAGGACGGAGTTCACCAGCGACAAGCCGGCGATCCAGATGAACCAGTTCGCCCCGGATCGGACGAGCCGCGTTTGCTTCGCCAGGTCGCTGATGGGAGCTGGCTGTCCGGTGGGACTCGGCGGCGGTGTGCTCGGCGGACCCGATGTGCTCATCAACTACCCCGGAGGGATATGCCTCTGGGGCGAGACGTTAGCACAAAATTAGGCTCCGTCGAGCGATCTGAGAGCCGTTCCAACTTCAGTGCAAGCAGCGGACACTGCGCGACGGCCCGCCGTGCAAGCTCTCCGAGGTCGGAGCCGATGGGCTCGCGACTGATGATCGGAAAACCCCAATCGTCGAGCGTGATGGCCTGGACTCTTTCTCGTCGCGGTCGCGATCCGCCTCGCGATGGACCCGAAAGACAACCCCTACTACATTGGTGGGGCGGCGCTGGCAGCCGTCATCTTCGACCTGCTCGCGACCCGATGGACGATTCCATGGGCGACGCTGCTAACGGTCGTGGTCTTGTGGCAGCCCTGGGCGGTCGACTATGCGCACCGTCTCGAGACCAGTACCGGCGTATCGCTATGGTGGTTCCAGAACCCCGGGATCATCGGGATCGTCCACCTGGGCTAGTCGGTGGCGGTAATCGCACTGGTTCTGCTCATGCCTTCTGCAGAAGCCGCCCCAGCCGGTCAAACTCGTTCTCCCAGCCCATCGTCGCCATCTTCGTCCAGTAGTCATCGTGCATGGCGTCCATGGTCAGGACCATCCGCACGCTCAGCCCGCTCGTCTCGAAGTCGACCGAGTGATTCACCTCGTAGGGCTTGACGCCGGGGATGAAGTCGGCAACCTGGTTGAAGGCCAGCCGCTTCATCGGCGCCACCTCGACGAAGGTGACGCGCGACGGCGTGGTCAGCGGCATCCCCGCCTTCTTCAAAAACTCGATCTGCTCGGGCGCGATCGCGGTCATGT
>VBFR01000059.1 GCA_005889345.1 Chloroflexota bacterium | reverse complement strand
TCATCAAACGGGAGGGAGTCAATGACACGTCGTCTCGAGCCGGAAGACCTCTACGCCATCAAGCTGGTGGACGATCCACAGATCACGGCCGACGGCCAGCGCGTCGCCTACGTCGTGGTGGAGATCGACCGCAAGACCTACGAGTATCACCGCACCATCTGGGTGTCGGACACCGCCGAGAACCAGCCGCGGCGCTACACCGCGGGCGACAACGATACCGCCCCGCGCTGGTCACCGGACGGCCGGTCGCTCGTCTTTGTGCGCGCCCCCGTTGGCGAAGTCAAGCCGAAGAACGAGGAAGAGCGTGATCGGGGCGTGGGAAAGGGACAACTCTGGTTGCTGCCCGCGGAGGGCGGCGAGGCACGACAGCTCACCTGGGCGCGATGGGGCGCCCGTGATCCCGTCTGGTCACCGGACGGCGCATCGATCGTCTACACGGCGGACTTGGGCGAGCCGGATGATCCCGAGGCCGAGGACGCTGGTCTTCACGAGAAGCGGGTGCCCGCCGTGCGGAGAATCGATCGCCTGTGGAATCGGCTCGACGGCGTGGGCTGGACCTACGAGCGGCGCTCGCACCTCTACCGAATTCGCCCGGAGGGCGGCGAGCTGGAGCAACTTACCGACGGTGATTGGGACGACGGATCGCCCGCGTTTTCGCCCGACGGCCGCCGCATCGCCTTTACGTCGGACCGGACGGCGGAGCGCTGGAGCTGGCCGGCCAACGACATCTGGGTTCTCGACCTCCCCTCGAAAGGGCTGACGCGCCTGACCGACGAGACGGTGTCCGCGGGACCGCCTGCCTGGTCGCCCGATGGGCGCCAGGTGGCGTTCGCTGCTTCACGGCGACGCCATGAGGACGGCTACACGGACCTGATGGTGGCCGATGTTGGCACCGCCGGCGCGGTGCGCCGGCTCACGGAGGATTTTTCACCGACGTTCTCCGACACCGCCATCGATGACCAGCGGGCCGGCCATGGCGGGCCACACCTGTTCTGGTCGACCGACGGGAAGGAGATCTACTCGCAGGCGGCCGGACGTGGCTCGACGCTCGTCTATGGCGTCCCCGCCGCCGGCGGGACGCCGCGTCTCGTCGTCGGAGGCCAGCGACGCATCTACGCGCTGAGCATGGACCGCGAGCGGCGCCGCATCGCGCTGGCCAGCTCCGACCCATCGACCCCGGGTGACCTCTTTCTTCACGACTCGCAGGCTGGCCGTGAGGCGCGCATCACCGAACTGAATGGGCCACTCTTGCGCCAGGTTCAGTTGGCCGCCCCGCAGGAGTTCACCTTCAAGGGGGCGGATGGCTGGGAGATTCATGGCTGGATCATCCGGCCCAGTCTGCCGGCGCCGGTCAGGGAGGGAACGAGCGAGCCCCCACCAGCCGTGCTCGAGATCCATGGCGGGCCGATGGCGATGTACAGCTGGAGCTTCTTCTTCGAGTTTCAACTGCTCGCCTCGCACGGCTACGCCGTCGTCTTGACCAATCCCCGCGGCAGCACCGGCTACGGCCGCGCCTTTTCGGCGGCGGTCAACGGCGACTGGGGCGGCAAGGACTTCCAGGACATCATGGCCGGCATCGATGCGGCAGTCTCAAGCGGCTGGGTCGATCCGCAACGGCTCGGCGTCGCCGGCGGCAGCTACGGTGGCTACATGACGAACTGGACGGTGGGCCACACCGACCGTTTCAAGGCGGCCGTGACGATGCGCTGCGTCAGCAATATGGCCTCCATCTTCGGCACCGGCGATCTCGACTGGATCCTGACCATCGATTCGATGGACGCCGTTCCCTGGAAGGACCTGGACCGGCTGATGGAGCGCTCGCCGATCACCTACGTGGAGCGGATCACCACGCCACTATTGATCCTGCACGCCGATCGAGACCTGCGCTGCCCCATCTCCGAAGGTGAGCAACTGTTCACCGCGCTCAAGTTGCTCGGCCGCGAGGTACGGATGGTCCGCTTCGAGGGCCAGTCCCATGACCTGTCACGCAGCGGCCATCCTCGCTCGCGCGTCATCCGACTGCGCCACATCGTGTCGTGGTTCATCTCCCACATTCGTACCGAGGTTGTCAAGCCCAAAGGCGAGCTCGCCAGGGCCGGCGCCGCCGGAGACTAGGGCCGAATACTCCGTGGCCGGCTTGACCGGCCATATCGAACCGCGTAGGATTTGGACCGCTGTAGGAGGGGTTCCGGGCAGGAGGGATTGCATGCGATCTGCTCGATACGGTTTTGCGCTGGTCGCGGCCCTGGCGCTGGCATCGGGCCAGGTATTCGTATTCGCATCGAACGTCGGTTCACCAGCTTTGGTTTCGGGTGCCAGTCCTTTTCCGACGGGCTGCAACGAAACCCAGGGGACAAACCCGCCGAGCGTCAATTACGAGAACGCCGAAGTCGAGCCGTTCGTCGCCGTCGCCCCATCGGGCAGTCTGCTCGGGGTCTACCAACAGGATCGCTGGTCAGATGGCGGCGCCCATGGACTGATGGCCGCCCGATCGGCCAACGGCATCACCTGGACCAAGAGCTTCGCCAAATTCTCGGCCTGCTCGGGCAACGCGGCCTACGACCGGGCATCTGACCCATGGGTCACGTTCGATCCGAACGGTAACGCCTACGCGATCTCGCTGTCGGCGTCGGCTGATCTCATCACCTCAGCCGTACTCGTAGCCAAGTCGTCTGACGGCGGGGCGACCTGGTCGGCTCCAACCACGGTGATTCGAGACGATAGCTTCGTCCACTTCAACGACAAGGAGTCGATCACGGCGGATCCCACCCGGCCAGGATCTGTGTACGCCGTGTGGGACCGCAGCACGTTCCCGAGTGAGCAGCGCAACTCGCGGTCGTTCTTCGGCAGCCATGCCTTCCGCGGCCAACCCATGTTCTCGCGCACGACGAACGGCGGCGCCACCTGGTCGACGCCGGTCGGGATGTCGGATAGCAACATCTTCACCATCGGCAACCAGATCGCTGTGCTGCCGGACGGGACACTAATCGACATCTTTCAGAACTTCCGGGGCTCCGGCCGCCAGCCGTCGGACAATCAGGGCTTCACGGCGGTGATGGTGTCCCACGACGCCGGCAGCCACTGGTCACCGCCGATCAAGATCGCCAACTCGGTCTTCGCCGATACGCTCGATCCCGACACGGGCCATCCGGTACGGGCCGGCAACAACCTTCCCGACCTGGCGGTTGACCCGCGCAATGGCACCATCTACGCAAGCTGGTCAGATGGCGCCTTCGGCGGCGGAGCCAGCACCAACGTATCCCTGTCGATCTCCAAAGACGGTGGCCAGAACTGGTCGGCGCCGGTGAAGATCAACAAGTCACCGGCGGGCGTTTCCGCCTTCACCCCCTCGGTCGCGGTTTCGAGCGACGGCACCGTGGGCGTGACCTACTACGACTTCCGCAGCAACGATGCCGCCCCGGGCGCGTCTACCGATGCCTGGTTCGTAGAGTCGCATGATGGCGGGAACATCTGGGCGGAGACCCACCTGGGCGGCCCGTTTGACATCGAAACGGCGCCCGACGCCGGTGGATACTTCCTCGGCGATTACGAAGGCCTGGCCACCGTCGGCAAGAACTTCCTGGCGTTCTTCGTGATGGCCAATTCGGGCAATGTCGCGAACCGAACCGACGTCTTCGCGGTAAAGATCACCGAATAGGCAGGCAACAGAAAGGGCCACCCAGCGGGGTGGCCCCTTGGTGCTCGGGTCGCGCTTAGCTACTGGCGGGGACGGGTTGCGGGAGTTCGGCGAACATCTTGAACGACTCCTCGCGCAGCTTCTGGTAGTAGTCGAGGCCGGTCCCGGCGGGAATCAGCTTGCCGATGATCACATTCTCCTTCAGGCCACGCAGCCGATCGACCTTGCCCGAAATCGCGGCTTCGGTCAGCACCCGCGTCGTTTCCTGGAAGGATGCCGCCGACAGCCAGCTCGCCGTGTTGAGCGCGGCCTTGATCAGGCCGAGCAGCACAGTCTGTGCCACCGACGGATCGCCGCCTTCCGCCAGCACCTTGGCGTTCGCTTCCTCGTACTCCCACTGCGAGACGATCTCGCCCGGCAGCAGGTCGGTGTCGCCGGCGGTGTCGACGCGGACCTTCCGCATCATCTGCCGGATGATCACCTCGATGTGCTTGTCGTTGATATCGACGCCCTGTGAGCGGTAGACCTTCTGGACCTCGTCGACGAGGTAGGTCTGGACCGCCTCGCGACCGAGGATGTGGAGCAGCTCCTGTGGGCTGATCGAGCCTTCGGTGATCTGCTGTCCGGCCTTGATCTTCTGACCGCCCTGGACGTTGACCCGGGAACCGTGCGGAATGGGGTACTCGCGCCACTCCTCGTCCATGCTCCGGATCACGATCTGGTTGCGCTCCACGCGCGCCACGCCGGACGCCCGTGACTGGATGGCCTTGACCTCGCCGTCCTCGCCCGCGCCGCGGGCGATCTCCTCGCCTTCCTGCACGGTCGCTCCTGACTCGATCGTCGGCTGCATCTTGTCCGTGAGGATGTAGGGGATGTCGTAGACGTCGCGCGAGGTGACCTTGACCTTGCGGGCGGTCTCGGTACGGACGATCTCGACCTCGCCATCGATCTCGGAGATGATCGACTTGCCCTTCGGGATGCGGGCCTCGAAGAGCTCCTCGACGCGCGGCAGGCCCTGCGTGATGTCGGTGCCCGCGACGCCACCCGTGTGGAAGGTCCGCATGGTCAGCTGGGTGCCTGGCTCGCCGATCGACTGGGCGGCGATGACGCCGACCGCCTCACCAATCTCGACCAGCTTGCCAGTCGCCAGGTTGCGGCCATAGCAGAGGCGACACACGCCCTCGCGCGCCTGGCAGGTCAGCACCGACCGGACTTTGACCTGGGCGACGCCCGCCTGGATCAGGTGGCGCGCCTGGATGTCGCTGATCTCGGTGCCTTCTTTGACCAGGGTTTCCTGTGTATTGGGGTCCAGGACCGCCGCGGCGGCCACGCGACCGGCGACCCGCTCGAAGAGCGGCTCGGTGAGCGCGCGCTCCTCCGAGATGTCCGTCACCCAGATGCCGCCCGTGGTGCCGCAGTCTTCGGCCCGCACGATCACGTCCTGGGCCACGTCGACCAGGCGGCGCGTCAGGTAGCCCGAGTCCGCGGTGCGAAGCGCTGTGTCGGCGAGACCCTTGCGGGCGCCGTGGGTCGAGATGAAGTACTCGAGCACGGTGAGCCCTTCGGAGAAGTTCGCCTTGATCGGCAGGTCGATGATCCGGCCGGTCGGGTCGGCCATCAGGCCGCGCATCCCGGCCAGCTGCCGGATCTGCTGGATGTTTCCTCGAGCGCCGGAGTTGGCCATCATGAAAACCGGATGAAGCGCGTCGAAGCTCTTCATCGTGGCGGCCGTCACTTCCTCCGTCGCCTCGGTCCAGAGGTCAACGGTCTGGGTGTAGCGCTCGTCGTCGGTGATCAGGCCGCGCTTGAACTGCAGGTCGATGTCGCCGAGCTTCTTCTCCGCGCCCGCCAGGATGGCCGCCTTGCCCGCCGGCGTCTTGATGTCCATGGCGGAGATCGTGATGCCGGCCTTGGTCGCGTAGGCGAAGCCCACTCGCTTGATGTCATTGGCGGTGCGCGCCGTCAGCTCGTTGCCGTGAAGCCGAAAGCACTCGGCCACGATGGCCCGCAGCGCCTTCTTGTCGAAGACGTGGTTCTGGAAGGTCATCGCCTCGCCATGCCCCTCCGCCGGCTGCACCCCGATGGGCAGCACCTGGTTGAAGAGCACCCGGCCCGGCGACGTGCGAATCATCTTGCCGTCGATCCGAACGCGGATCTCCTGCTGGACATGGACGCGACGGTTGTCGAGGGCGAGCAGCGCTTCCTCGGCCGTACCGTAGGTCGGCAGCTCCTGGTCCTTGACGTTGGGCGTCAGCTTGACCATGGTCAGGTAGTAGGTACCGAGCACGATGTCCTGGGTCGGGCTGATGACCGGGTGGCCATCCGAGGCCGACAGGATGTTGTTGGAGGACATCATGAGGTTCTTGGCTTCCGCGATGGCGCCGCTGAAGAGCGGCACGTGGACGGCCATCTGGTCGCCGTCGAAGTCGGCGTTGAAGGCGCTACAGACCAGCGGGTGGATCTGGATCGCCGAGCCTTCAACCAGCACCGGCATAAACGCCTGGATGCCGAGGCGGTGCAGCGTGGGCGCGCGGTTGAGGAGCACCGGGTGCTCCTTGATCACCTCATCGAGCACGTCCCACACCTCGGGGCGGACGCGCTCCACCATGCGCTTGGCGGACTTGATGTTCTGCGTGTAGCCCTTGCTGACCAGCTCGCGCATGACGAACGGCTTGAAGAGCTCGAGCGCCATCTTCTTCGGCAGCCCGCACTCGTGCAGCTTCAGCTCCGGCCCGACGACGATGACGGAACGGCCCGAGTAGTCGACACGCTTGCCGAGCAGGTTCTGACGGAAACGGCCCTGCTTACCCTTGAGCATGTCGGACAGTGACTTCAGTTTGCGGTTGCCGGTGCCGGTGATCGCGCGGCCGCGACGGCCGTTGTCGATCAGGGCGTCGACCGCCTCCTGCAGCATGCGCTTCTCGTTGCGCACGATGATCTCCGGGGCGCCAAGCTCGAGCAGCCGCTTGAGGCGGTTGTTGCGGTTGATGACGCGACGGTAGAGGTCGTTGAGGTCGGAGGTCGCGAAGCGGCCGCCATCGAGCTGCACCATGGGGCGAAGCTCCGGCGGAATGACCGGCAAGACGTCGAGGATCATCCAGGTCGCGGACGCCCCGGACTTGCGGAAGGCCTCGACCACCTTGAGCCGCTTGATCGCCTTCTGCCGCTTCTGGCCGGAGTTCGACTTCGACTCCTCGCGCAGGATGGCGGATTCCTGGAGCAGGTCGATGCGGGCCAACAGGTCGTGGATCGCCTGCGCGCCGATGCCCGCCTTGAAGACCTTGCCGAACTTCTCCGTGAACTCGCGGAATTCCTGGTCCGAAAGCAGCTGCTTGACGTAGAGGGAGTCGAGCTGGGTCTTGGACGACTCGATGTCGCCCGAGAGGCCCTCGGTGTCCTTCTTCAGCTGGTTGCTGAGGGCAGCGGACTTCTGCTCGAAGTCCTCACGCCACTTGGCGATCTCCTCGTCCGACTTGCTCTTCAGCTCCTGCTGGCGCTTCTTGGTGGAGGCCTGGACCTGGTCGATCTTCTTCTCGACCTGCTTGGGCAGCTCACGGGCCAGCTTGTCCTCGAACAACGTGCCCTTCTCGATGATGACCTGCTCGTCGCCACCTTCGCCGATCGTGAAGTTGGTGGCGGCCTTCTTGCCCTTCTGCGCCTTGATCTTCTCGACGAGTTCCTTGGCACGCGAGGTCATCGCGTCGACGGTTTCGTCGAGCGATTCCTCCAGCCCCTTGATCTTGGCCTTGGTGTCTTCCTGCTTGGCCTTGATCCGCTGGTCCTGGTCCTCTTTCAGCTCCTTGACCGCGGCGTCGCGCTCCTCCTGGAGCTTGATCACGCGGTCGTTGTGCTGGGGCGAGGACTTGGAGAGGTACTCCTTGCGCGCCTCCTCATCGATGTTCGTGACGATGTAGTTGGCGAAGTAGAGGACCTTCTCCAGGTTGCGTGGCGACATGTCGAGGAGCAGGCCCATCCGCGACGGGATCCCCTTGAAATACCAGACGTGGCTGACCGGCGAGGCCAGCTTGATGTGCCCCATCCGCTCGCGCCGAACCTTGGAGCGGGTAACCTCCACGCCGCACTTGTCGCAGATGATCCCCTTGTAGCGGTAGCGCTTGTACTTGCCGCAGTGGCATTCCCAGTCGCGCTGCGGGCCGAAGATCCGCTCGCAGAACAACCCGTCGCGCTCCGGCTTCAGCGTGCGGTAGTTGATCGTCTCCGGCTTCGTCACCTCGCCGTGCGACCACGACAGGATCGTTTCCGGCGATGCCAGAGACAGCTTCAGTGCGTCGAAGTTTTCCAGTTTCAGTGTCATTGATTACCTCAAAGAATCCAGGGGATTCTGCGCAGCCCGCGGCGCGCCGGTCGCCCATTGGTCCGACTCATCGATCTCATCGCGCTCGAGGTTGATGCCAAGGTCGAGCGGCATCTCGCTCATGTCGTCTTCGGAAAGGATGACCTGCTTCTCGCCGTCCGACTGGATCTCGACGCCCAGCGCCAGGCCCTCGAGCTCCTTCACCAGCACCCGGAACGATTCCGGGATGCCGGCCTCGAGCGTGTTCTCGCCCTTGACGATTGCCTCGTAGGCCTTGACGCGGCCCACGATGTCGTCGGACTTGACCGTCAGGATCTCCTGCAGGATGTGCGAGGCACCGTAGGCTTCCAGCGCCCAGACTTCCATCTCGCCAAACCGCTGGCCGCCGAACTGCGCCTTGCCGCCCAGCGGCTGCTGGGTGACCAGCGAGTACGGACCCGTCGAGCGCGCATGGATCTTGTCCTCGACCAGGTGGGCCAGCTTCAACATATAGATGTAGCCGACCGTCACTTCGTGGTCGAACTGCTCACCGGTGCGGCCGTCGCGCAGCGTGATCTTGCCCGACTCGGGCAGGCCCGCCCGCACCAGCTCCGCCTCGATCGTTTCCTCCGACGCGCCGTCGAAGACCGGGGTCGCGACTTTCAACCCCAGCGCGTGCGCTGCCCAGCCCAGGTGCGTCTCGAGCACCTGGCCAAGATTCATGCGGCTCGGCACACCGAGCGGGTTCAGCACCAGCTCGACCGGCGTGCCATCCGGCATGTAGGGCATGTCCTCGGCGGGAAGGATGCGGGCGATGACGCCCTTGTTCCCGTGCCGGCCGGCCATCTTGTCGCCCTGCGCGATCTTGCGCTTCTGGGCGACATAGACCCGCACCAGCTGATTGACGCCGGGTGCCAGCTCGTCCTTGGTTTCGCGGCTGAAGATCTTGACGTCGACGACGATGCCGCGCTCGCCGTGTGGCACGCGCAGTGAGGAATCCCGCACCTCGCGCGCCTTCTCACCAAAGATGGCTCGCAACAGGCGCTCCTCGGCCGAGAGCTCCGACTCGCCCTTCGGCGTGATCTTTCCCACCAGGATGTCGCCCGGGTGGACCTCGGCGCCGATATAGACGATGCCGCGCTCGTCGAGGTTCTTCAGCGTCTCATCGCTGACATTGGGGATGTCGCGCGTGATCTCCTCCGGGCCGAGCTTGGTATCGCGGGCTTCGATCTCGTACTCCTCGATGTGGATCGAGGTGTACTTGTCCTCGCGCACGACCGACTCGGAGATCAGGATCGCGTCTTCGTAGTTGTAGCCCTCCCAGGGCATGAAGGCCACCAGGATGTTGCGGCCGAGCGCCAGCTCGCCTTCGGAGGTGGCCGGACCGTCCGCCAGCGGTGTGCCGGCCGTGACATGCTCTGTGGCCTTGACGATGACCCGCTGCGAGAGGCAGGTGCCCTGATTGGAGCGTTCGAACTTGTGGATCGGGTACCACTGTTCCGCCGAGCCGTCATCCGGCTTCAGCAGGATGCCCAGCTCGCGCTTGAAGCTGTCCAGCTTGGCCGCAGGCGAATCCGCCGGCGGCGGCGCGGCGCAGGACACGACGGTGCCGTCCACCCTGGCGACGATCAGCTCACCGGAGTCCTTGGCGGCGGCCGACTCCATGCCGGTGCCGACGATCGGCGCCTCGGTCACGACCAGCGGCACCGCCTGGCGCTGCATGTTCGACCCCATCAGAGCTCGGTTCGCGTCGTCGTGCTCCAGGAACGGGATCAGCGCGGTCGCGACACTGACCGTCTGCTTGGGCGACACGTCCATGTACTCGATGCGGTTGACGTCCGCCACCAGGAAGAGGTTCTTGGTGCGGGCAGTTGTCCGCTCCTCGGTGAAGTGGTTGTCCTTGTCGAGCGGCGCATTGGCCTGCGCCACGACATAGTGGTCCTCTTCGTCGGCCGACAGGAACTCGACCTCGTCGGAGACCCAGGACTTGATCGGCACGTCGCCGGCCTTCGCCTTGATGAGGGCCTCCACCATCTCGCGGTCGAGCAGATCGCCTTTCTTGGCGAGCTTGTTCTTGCGGTTGGCGGGATCCAGGACGTCCTCACGCAGCGTCCGGCCGACCAGCTTGTCGCGGTGCGCCTTCTCGGCGGGCATGGTGCTGTACACCCGGCGGAAGGGCGTCTCGATGAAGCCGTACTCGTTGACGCGCGCGAAGGTCGCCAGCGAGCCGATCAGGCCGATGTTCGGACCTTCGGGGGTCTCGATCGGGCAGATGCGGCCGTAGTGCGAGTGGTGGACGTCGCGGACGTCGAAGCCGGCGCGCTCGCGCGAGAGGCCGCCCGGCCCCAGGGCCGACAGGCGGCGCTTGTGGGTCAGCTCGGCCAGCGGGTTCGTCTGGTCCATGAACTGGGAGAGCTGGCTCGAGCCGAAGAACTCCTTGATTGCGGCGACCACGGGCCGCGCGTTGATCAAACTCGCCGCGGTCACGGTGGCCGCGTCGCAGATCGTCATGCGCTCCTTGATGATGCGCTCCATTCGGATCAAGCCCATGCGGAACTGGTTCTGCAGCAGCTCGCCCACGGCGCGCACCCGGCGGTTGCCGAGGTGGTCGATGTCATCCGGCTCGCCGGTGCCGTTGTTGAGCTCGATCAGCTTGCGGATGATGGCAATGAAGTCGTCGTTGGAGAGGGTGCGGACATTCATGTCCGTGCCCAGGCCCAACCGGCGATTCAGCTTGAAGCGACCGACCTTGGAGAGGTCGAAGCGGCGCGGGTTGAAGAAGAGCGCCGTCATCAGCGCCCGCGCGTTGTCGACGGTTGGCGGGTCACCGGGGCGGATCTTCTTGTACATCTCGACCAGGGCGTCGTTGACGTCGGTCGAGGAGTCCTTCTCCAGGGTCGACTGGACGAACTTGTGCTCGGCGTTGTTGTCGACGTCGGCGAACAGCGCCTTAATCTCGTTGTTGCTGCCGTAGCCGAGCGCGCGCACCAGGGTCGTGACAGGAATCTTCCGCTTGCGGTCGATCTTGACCGTCAGGATGTCCTTGCCGGAGGTCTCGATCTCGAGCCAGGCGCCCCGGTTGGGAATGAGCTTGGCGGCGTACAACATCCGCCCCGACGCGCGGTCTTCGCCGCTGGTGAAGTAGATGCCAGGGGAGCGGA
>VBFR01000058.1 GCA_005889345.1 Chloroflexota bacterium | reverse complement strand
ACCTCGACGTCAAGACCACCGGAGACTTCGTCAAGATCATGACGCTGTCGGTCGCCGAGCTTCTCGAGGAGTGGTTCGAGTCGCCGCAGGTGAAAGCGGCTCGCTGCGTCTCTGGCGCGATCGGCACCTACGGCGGACCCTACACGCCGGGAACGGCATACGTCCTCCTGCACCACTACATCGGCGAGATCGACGGCCAGATGGCGGAGTGGGCCTTCGTGCGAGGCGGCACGGGCGCGGTCTCCGAAGCGATTGCGGACGACGCCCGCGAGCACGGCGCCGACATCCGGACCGGGGCTCGCGTCGGGCGCATCCTGATCGAGGCCGGCCGCGCGACCGGCGTGGCGCTGACCGACGGCACCGAGCTGCGCGCGAAGGCGGTGATCTCAAACGCGCATCCCAAGATCACGTTTTGCGAGCTGGTCGACGCCAAGGTCCTGCCGCCGGATTTTGTACGGGCGATCGACCGTTATAAGACGCGCTCCGGAACGGTGAAAATCAACCTGGCGCTCGGCGAGCTGCCCCAGTTCGTCGGACTTCAGCCCGAGGACTCGATGACGGCGGCGCGCTCCTTCATTCAGCTCTGCGACTCGATGGAGTATCTGGAGCGGGCCTTCGACGACGCCAAGTACGGCAAGGCGTCGGCCCGGCCCTACTCCGACGGCGTGCTGCCGACCGTGGTCGATGATTCTCTCGCGCCCGCCGGCAAGCACATCATGAGCTGCTTCACGCAGTATGTCCCAGCGAGCTGGTCAACGGCACCGCATCGCGAGGAGTTGGAGGCGTACGCCGACCGGGTGGTCGCCGGCTATGAGCGCTTCGCAGACAACCTGCCCGGCGCGATCGAACACCGGCAGGTCATCGGACCATATGACATGGAGCAGGAGTACGGCCTGGTGGGGGGAAATATCATGCACGGGGACCTGACCCTCGACCAGCTCTTCTCCTGGCGGCCCGTCGCCGGCTATGCCGACTACCGCACGCCGATCAAGAGTCTCTATCTGTGCGGGTCCGGAACCCATCCCGGTGGCGGGATCAGCGGCATCAACGGCCGAAACGCGTCGCGCGAGATCCTTAAAGACCTGAAGCGCCGACGCTAAGGGAGGCAGATGCCAGAGACACCCAACCTCGACAAGCAGGTCAACGGCCCCTTCTATCTGGGCCCAGCCAGCTTCATGAAAGTCCCGACGCTGACGGAGCCGGAGGAGCTGGACCAGTCGAAGCCCGATGTCGCGATCGTTGGGGCACCCTGGGACGACTCGACGAGTTATCGCCCTGGCGCGCGCTTCGGACCTCGCGCGGTGCGCGTCGCGAATTACGTGAATCCCGACTGGCACCTGGACCTGGAGGTGGCGCCCTTCCAGGTTTTGAAGGTCATCGATTACGGCGACGCCGTCTGCTCTCCGGGTCTGACCGACCAGGCGCACGAAGCCATCCGCGCCCGAGTCGCCGAGATCGCATCGCGGAAGATCGTGCCATTCGTCATCGGAGGCGACCACTCCATCACGTATCCCTCGGCCACGGCGGTCGCCGACGCCAACGGGCGCGGCCGCCTCGGCATGGTGCACTTTGACGCCCACGCCGACACCGGCCAGGCTGCCTGGGGCAACGTCGCCTCGCACGGCACGCCGATGCGCCGGCTGATCGAGTCCGGGGCCATCCCCGGACGCAACTTCGTCCAGATCGGGTTACGCGGCTATTGGCCCGAGCTGGAAACGTTCGAGTGGATGAAGGCCCAGGGCATGCGCTGGCACCTGATGGGTGAATTGCTCGACCGCGGCGTCGAAACCGTGATCGGGCAGGCGATCCAGGAGGCGCTGGATGGCCCGGAGTTCATTTATCTGTCGGTTGACATCGACGTCCTCGATCCTGGCTTCGCCCCCGGAACGGGGACGCCGGAGCCCGGAGGGATGCAGCCGGCCGACCTGCTGCGCGCCATCCGCAACATCGGCCTGCGGACGAAATTGGTCGGAATGGACGTGGTCGAGGTCGCGCCACCGTACGACCATGCGGAGATCACGGCTCAGAACGCCAATCGCTGCATACTAGAAGCGATTTCGGCGCTGGCCGTGAAGAAATCTCGAGGAGGGACGCCGTGAGCACTGTTGCCCAGCCGATCGCCACCGAGCGCGTCGTGGAACTGATCGCCAGGGAGGAGGAGCGTTTTCGATCCAACCGCCAGCGGTCCGACGAGCTCTGGAAGCAGGCGAAGCAATTCATCCCGCGAGGCGTGCCCTCATCCTTCCAGGACGCAGCGCCCCAGCCGGTCTTCATCGATCATGGCAAGGGCAGCCGGGTCTGGGACGTCGACGGCAACGAGTACGTCGACTTTCACAATGGCTTCGGCGTCATGGTGGTGGGACATGCCCACCCGTTGATCGTCAAGGCGATCAACGAACGTGCCGCCAAGGGGACGCATTTCGCGCAGCCCGTGGCCGACGACGCCATCGTCGCCGAGGAGCTATCGCGCCGGTTCAAGCAGCCGCAGTGGCGCTTCACCAACAGCGGCACCGAATCGACGCTCGACGCCATTCGGCTGGCACGCGGTTTTACTGGTCGGGACCGGCTGATCAAGATCGAGGCCAGCTACCACGGGCATCACGACGCGCTGCTGGTCTCCGTCGAGCCCTCACCCGACCTCATGGGTCCGGCCGACGCCCCGGTATCGGTCCCCTACAGCGCGGGCACCCCGCAAACCGTGGTGGACCTCGTCACCGTCGTGCCCTTCAATGACCTCGCGATCCTGGAGCGCACACTCGACCGCCACCGCGGCGAGGTCGCCGCCGTCATCGTCGAGCCAGTGATGATGAACATCGGCATCGTCCTGCCCGACGACGGCTACCTGGCCGGCGTGCTCGAGCTCGCCCATCGCCATGGGGCGCTGCTCATCTTCGACGAGGTCAAGACCGGCGCGACCATCGCGGCCGGTGGCGCGACCGAGCGCTTCGGCGTCACGCCGGACCTGGTCGCGCTGGCGAAGGCGATCGGCGGCGGCCTCCCCTGCGGCGCCGTCGGCGGCCGCGCCGACGTGATGGGGACGATTGACGCGCACAAGGTGGTCCAGATCGGCACCTTCAACGGCAACCCGCTGACCATCGCGGCATCGAAGACGGCGCTGACGTCGGTATTGACCCCCGCGGCGTACGCGCACTTCGATGCGCTTGCCGAGGCGCTCGAAGGCGGGCTGCGCAAGGTGATGAGCGACTACCAGCTGCCCTTCCATCCGATCACGCTGGCGGCACGCGGCTGCGTGACCTATCGCAAGGAACGCGTGCGCAACTACCGCGACTACCTCACCATCGACAAGAAATACGCCTACCTCTCCTGGCTCTACCAGTGCAACCGCGGCGTGCTCATGGCGCCCGGAGCCGAGGAAAACTGGACGCTGTCGGTCCAGCACTCCGAGGACGACGTCTTGCGCTACGTCCGCAACTTCGAGGAGATGGCCAAAGCCCTGACCAGCTAGGCGACCGGTACCCGCGTCAAGTAATCGAAGATCAGCTGCGACCAGGATTCCATGTCCAGGTAGTAGCTGCGCATGGCGTCGAGCGGCAGCAGCGCGCCGGCCAGCTTGTCGACCTCGCGGATGGAAATCTCCGGCCGGTCGCCCTCGACGAGGAAGATCAGCCCCACGTGTACGCGGCCGACCGGTGTCGTCTGGTCGTTGATCGCACCCAGCAGCCGCGTCGAGAAGTGGCCGGTGTAGACCACCTCCTCTTCCCACTCGCGCCGCAATCCAGCGTCGATGGGGTCGGCGGCACCTGCGACGTCCTCGGGATTGATGTGCCCGCCGACACCGAGCGAGTAGAGGTGACGGAGCCGCCGCTCACTCGAGCGGCGCAGCCGGTGCGTCAGGAAGTAGCGGTCGTCGTGGCGGAAGACGACGTAGGGGATGATCTGCGGCTCCGCCGGGTCCTCTTCGACCTCGCGGCGCGGACGGAACCGATAGTTCGCGCGCACGCGCGCGAGCAACTCGTCAAGGCCCGTCGACCGAAAGCCCGTCCACTCGCCGCCGCCAAAGAGGGTGTCCCTCGGAACAACCAGGACATCCTCGCGCGCGCCCACGGATTGAGTCTAGCGATGAAGGACGCCGCGCTCGCTAGTCGCGCTCGCGCTCGCGACGGTCGCCGTCGTCAGTCGGCCGCGGCGTCGGCTTCGGAGTCGCCTTCGGCGTCGGATCCGGCGTGGCCTGCTCACCGACGGTCAGGGCGGGCGCCGTCACACTTTCCTGCTGCTCAAGCCGATCGAGCTCATCAACGGCGGCGGCAACCAGTTGTTTGATGCCGGCGACATCGTCGTCTCGATTGGCATTTACCCGCTCGACCGCGTCGAGCTTGGCGCGCAGGGCATGCAGCGCATCCTTGGTGACTTGCGGGGTGGCGGGACGTTTCAGCGACACCGCCGCGGCGTCGACGATGATCGTGTAGGCGCGCAGGCTGGACTCGGCAAGCCGAGGCTTGTGGTCGGTGGCCATCGCCTGGGCCTCTCGCAGCCGCTCGCCGGCCTGTTGCAGCTGCACGGTCAGCCGATCATTCGCCGGCGTGAGCGCTAGCTGCACGTTCTCCTCGATGAGCTTCACCGGATAGAGCGGGTTGTCGGGTAGCGCGGAGGGCGCGGCGAAGGCGGTGGCCGCGGCGGCGATGACGGCGATCGACGCCAGGGCGAAGGCCAGGCCGGCGCGGCGATATCCGACGAAGTTCGGAATCCGCAGTGCGCGCCGCTGTGGCAGCACGGCCTGAAGCTTCAGCCAGAAGGGGGCCACCGACGTGGGCGGGGCGGGCGGAAGGGTGACCAGCAGGAGGTTCAGCTCGCGCACTTCGCGGAGCTCGGCGCCACAAGCCGCGCACCCGCCGAGGTGCCCGTCGATCCGGCGGCGCTCGTCGGCCGCCAGCATGCCGTCGGCATACGGGATCAGCCAGTCGCGCGCCGTAGCATGACTCAACATCCGGATACCAACCTCTGTCTCGTAAAACGGACCGAATTCACGCCGTATTCGCCTCCTCGCCGTGCACGAGGTCGCCGAGGCGCTCGCGGAGCAACCGCTTGGCGCCGCTGAGCCTCGACATGACGGTCCCCAGCGGAATGTCGAGTGTCTTCGCGATCTCCTCGTAGCTCAGCTCGCCGAAGGCCTGCAGGGCGATCGTGTCACGGTAGTGTGACGGCAGGCTCGCGATCGCCTGACGGACCGCTTTCTGCAGGTCATGCCGGGTGGCGACGTCTAACGGATCCGACTCGCGGCTGGCGGGCGGTTGCTCCATGCCATCGAGTGAAACGATCGGGCGGCGGCGGCGCAGGGCGTCGGTGACGGCGTTGGCCGCCACTCGGTGCAGCCAGTGCGTGAACGGCTTCTCGTGGCGGTACCCCGGAAGGGCCTTGTAGACCTTGAGGAAGACCTCCTGGGCGACGTCTTCCGCCAGGCTGAGTTCGCCAAGCGCCCGGAAGGCGACGTTGATCACCAGCCGGTGGTGACGGATCACGAGCTGGCGGAAGGCCTCCTGGTCGCCTGCCGCGCTCCGATCGATCAACCGGCGTTCTTCGGCATCCCCCTCGATCGAGGGAGCATCCTGGGCCCTGGCCATCTCCCGACGGTGTGACGCCGGCCGAGAGAGGGGCTTGCGACGCGGGTCAGCCGGCGGCTGGCCGCCGTAGGTCGCTCAGGAAGCGGCGGACCTGTCCCGCAGGGTCCTCGGGCGCACGCGCGATGGCGTCGAGCAGGGCGCTGGCGACGATGACGCCGTCGGCCTTGCCTTCCAATGCCTTCAGGTGCTCGACTCGCGAGATGCCGAAACCAACCACGATCGGCAGGTTGGTGTGCCGCCGCACCGTCTCGATCAGCGGCAGGAGCGCAGGATCAAGCTCCGGGCGCGCCCCTGTCACGCCGGTGACGGCAATGCAATAGATAAAGCCGGTCGCCGCCCGGCAGGCTGCCACGATGCCGGTCTCGCTGCTGGTCGGCGCGACGAAGAACACGAGGTCGATGTGGCTGGCATCGGCCGCCCGACGCAGGTCCACCGATTCGGCGGGCGGAAGATCGGGCACGATCAGCCCATCGACGCCCGCCTCGGTGGCGGCACGGCAAAAACGTTCGAGGCCGAAGGCGAGGATCGGATTCAGGTAGGTCATGAAGAGCAGCGGCACCTCGGTCTTTTTGCGCGCCGCGCTTGCTGCCTCCAGCGCCCGCCCGACCGTCACCCCTCCCTTCAGCGCCTGCTGGGATGCTGCCTGGATGGTGCGGCCGTCGGCGAGCGGGTCGGAAAACGGAATGCCGAGCTCGATGGCATCGGCGCCGGACTCGGCGGCTGCCTCGACCAGCGCCGGCGTTGCGTCGAGCCGCGGATAGCCGACCGTGAGATAGGCGATCAGGCCGAGGCGCCCCTGCGCCCCGAGCCGGGCGAAGGTCGCCGCGATCCGGCTCACCCGCTCGCGCCGCGGACGATATCGAGGTCCTTGTCGCCCCGACCGGACAGGTTGACGAGCACGAGATCCTCCGCAGCGAGCTCCGCCGCCAGCGGCATCGCGTAGGCAATCGCGTGCGAGCTCTCCAGCGCCGGGATGATGCCCTCGAGCCGCGAGGTCTGATGGAAGGCCGCGAGCGCCTGCTCGTCGGTGACGCTCACGTACTCGGCGCGGTGCTGGTCGTGGAGGAAGGCGTGCTCCGGGCCGACCCCCGGATAGTCGAGGCCCGCCGAGATGGAATGCGTCGCCATCACCTGCCCGTCCTCGTCCTGCAGCAGGTAGCTGAACGATCCGTGCAGCACGCCGGGACGGCCACCGACGATGGAGGCCGCGTGCGCCCCGCTCTTGAGACCGCGTCCCGCCGCCTCCACGCCGACCAGCCGCACCGGGTCGTCATAGAAGGGCGCGAAGATCCCGATCGCATTGCTGCCGCCGCCGACGCAGGCGACGACCGCCGTGGGCAACCGTCCGGTCTCGACGAGCATTTGCGCCCGCGCCTCCCGGCCGATGACCGACTGAAACTCGCGCACCATCAGCGGGTAGGGATGCGGCCCGACCGCCGAGCCGATCACGTAGTGCGTGGTGCGGACGTTGGTCACCCAGTCGCGGATCGCCTCGTTGGTCGCGTCCTTGAGCGTCTTGCTGCCGCTCTCCACCGGCGTTACGGTGGCGCCGAGCAGCCGCATCTTGTAGACGTTGATCGCCTGGCGCGCCATGTCGTCGACGCCCATGTAGACCTCACACTGGAGGCCGAACTTCGCGCAGACCGTGGCGACCGCGACCCCGTGCTGGCCGGCGCCCGTCTCGGCGATGATGCGGCGCTTGCCCATCCGGCGGGCGAGCAAGACCTGCCCCAGGGCATTGTTGATTTTGTGCGCCCCGGTGTGGCAGAGATCTTCGCGCTTGAACCAGATCTCGGCGCCACCGGCCTCATGCGTGAGTCGGTCGGCGCGATACACGGGGGTCGGCCGGCCGCTGAAGGTGCGCGAGAGGTATTCGAACTCGTGCCGAAAACCGTCGTCCTTGACGGCAGCGTCAAACGCCGCCGTCAGCTCGTCGACGGCGGCCATCAGCGTCTCCGGGATGTATTGGCCGCCGTAGTTGCCATAGCGCCCGCGTGTATCCGGCGTCGCCTGACTCATGACCGATCGACCCGGCGGACCGCCTCGACAAAGGCGCGCAATTTCGCGTGATCCTTGCGGCCGGGCTCGGCCTCGACCCCGCTGCAGACGTCGACCGCCCACGGATGGAGCTCGCGCACCGCACCGTCGACGTTGTCGGCTGTCAAACCGCCGGAGACCACGAGCGGATACCTACGCGCGACCTCCCTCGCCTGCGGCCACGCCCAGGCTCGTCCGGTCCCGCCGACCGAGTCCGGGACCCAGGTGTCGAACAGCGGATGGTCGCCCTGTTCGAGCGGGATCGTGATCAGGTCCTCCCCTGCCTGTACGCGGAAGGCCGGCAGAAGGAGAAGCCCGAGCGCGCGATCGTTTTCCGTGAGCGGCCGGTAGACCTGGAGCGCGGTCAGACCACAGGCCCGCGCGACCTCACCGATCTGCTCAGTGGGCTCATCGATGAACACCCCGACCCGCTCGACACCGGCCGGCACCTGCGCAATCACGTCTCTGATCTCGTCGACGCGAACCTGGCGCTTGCTGTGCGTGAAGATGAAGCCGAGCAGGTCGGCGCCGAGCTCGACCGCCAGTTCGACGTCGTCGGCCCGGGTGTTCCCGCAGATCTTGATCTTCGTCACGACCCACTCAGCTCCCTGACTTTGGCGTCGAGATCCGCGGCCCGAAGTAGCGACTCCCCGACCAGCACCGCATCGACACCCAGGCGACCGAGTTCGTCTACGTCGGCCCGGCTCTCGATGCCGCTCTCGCTGATCACCATCCGACCCGCCGGGATCAGCGGTCGCAACCGTGCCGTGGTCTGCCTGTCCGTCTTCATCCTGGTGAGATCGCGATTATTGATGCCGATGATGCCGGCATCGGCTCGGAGTGCGCGATCCAACTCCTCCTCCGAGTGAACCTCGACCAGCGCCTGCATCGACACTCGCGTCACCAGTGCCTGCAGATCGCGCAGCGCGGCGTCATCCAGCACGCCGACGATCAATAACACGGCGTCGGCGCCCACCGCGCGTGCGGCCAGCACCTGGATCGGGTCGATGATGAAATCCTTGCAGAGGACGGGGACGTCGACGGCGGAGCGGACCGCCTGCAGGTGGTCGAGGCTGCCACCAAAGAATTCGGGCTCCACCAGCACCGAGATGGCGGCGGCACCGTTGGCAGCGTAACGCCGGGCCAGCCGCACCGGATCATAGGGCTGCTGGAGCACGCCGCCCGAGGGCGAGCGCTCCTTGCACTCGGCAATCAGGGCCACCCGGTTGGTTTCGCGCAGGGCCTGCCGAAAATCCCGTGGCGCGGGCGCGGCGGCGATGGATTGCGGTAACCCGGCCTCCACACCGCTGGCCTTGAGGTCCTCGATAGCGGCACGTCGCGATTGCAAGATGCGGTCGAGGATGGGGGCGGCTTTGGTGGCCATCAGGCGGCGTCCACGTCCCGGTTAGGCGCGGGCTGCGGTCTTCTCCAGGACTCCTTTCATCCGCTTGACGCCCTCCTCGATCTGGTCGATCGAGTTCGCGTAGGACAGCCGCAGGTAGCCCTTGCCGGACTCGCCGAATGTGCTGCCGGCGAGGAGGGCCACCCCACCCTCGACCAGCATTCGGTCGGCCAGCTCGCGCTCGTTCTGGCCGGTCTCCGTGATGTTGGGAAAGACATAGAAGGCGCCCATGGGCTTGTGGCAGTGGACGCCGGGTAGGGCGTTCAGGCGATCGACGACGATGTCGCGGCGCCGCTGGAACTCGGCGACCATCGCCTGCACCGAGGCATCGGATCGCGGGGAGAGCGCCTCAATCGCCGCCATCTGGGTGAACGCCGCGGCGCACGAGCTGCTGTTGATCATCAACGTCTCCATCTTCTGCGCGAGCGGCAGCGGCGCGACCGCGAAGCCGAGGCGCCAGCCGCACATCGCATAGGCCTTGCTCAGGCCGTCGGAGTAGATCGTCCGCTCGAGCATCCCCGGGACAGTCATGATCGACGCGTGATGGCCGTCGTACGTGATCTGGCCGTAGACCTCATCCGTCAGGACGGAAAAGTCGTGGCGCATCGCCAGCTCGGAAACCTGCTCGAGATCGCGGCTCGAGAGCACGCCGCCGGTCGGATTCTGGGGTGAATTGATGACCAGCAGTTTTGTTCGGGCCGTGATCTTCGATTTGAGCTCCTCGATGTCGAGCCGGAAGTCATTGCGCTCTCGCAGCGGGATGCCGACCGGCTTTCCACCGGCCAGCGTGGCCGCCGATGCGTAGATCGCGTAGCCGGGGTCCGGCACGATGACCTCGTCGCCCTGATCGACCAGCGCCAGCATCGTGAAGAGCAGGACGTTCTTCGAGCCGGGCACCATCACCACCTGCTCCGGCTTGACCTCGACCTCGTAGGTGCGGCGAATCCAGTCGGCGACCGCCTGGCGGGCCGGCATCAGGCCCCCGGCCGGCGTGTAGTGCGTGAAGCCGTCGCGCAGTGCGCGCTCCGCGGCCTCGACGATATTCGGCGGCGTCGGGAAATCGGGCTCACCGATTTCGAGGTGCACGATGTCGCGCCCCTGTGCTTCGAGCTTGCGCGCCTTGGCCAGGACCTCGAACGCGGTCTCGGTCCCGATCTCGGACATGCGGCGGGCGAACTTCATTGCGCTCATCCTCTCACGCCGAATGGACCAAGATCGCCCTTAAAGGGCAGCCAGCTGACGCGCACGTCCTGGACCCGCGCCACGCGGGGTCCGGTGCGCAGCGCATCGAGGAATCGCTCCAGCGAGGGCGCATCGCCCTCGGCCTCCACCTCCACCGCGCCATCGTAGCGGTTGCGAACGTAGCCGTCGAGACCGAGCCGGCGGGCCTGCGACTGGGCAAAGTAGCGGAAGCCAACGCCCTGGACGTCGCCGAAAATCTCCACCTTGAGGCGGCGTTTCAACGTCTCAAACGCTCGTTTGGCACGTCCGCGCCACTCGCGTCGGGCGACGCCCGGCTGGATTATTGGGCAATCAGGCGTGGGCCAGCGGGCCGGTCGTCACGACCACAGAGACACGCTTGGGCGCATCCGGGATCGCTTGCAACGTCCGGCGGACCACCGGCAGGTAAGCCTGAACGAGCTGACGGGCTGACTGCTCGGTGGGGGCGCCAATGATCAGCCGCTGGTCGTCGCAGTGCCAGCAGGTGGCGGTGCCTTCCCAGAGGTAGTAGGCAGATTCCGGCAGGTTCAGACTCAGGAGGAGCTGAAGCTCCCGCCAGACTGCCATCCCCTGCATTGCCCTTAATCCTACTCCCGCGACCCCACCTAAGCTAGGGTCAAATGTCCCTGACGAACGAGCTCAAGCAGCGGGCCACCGAGCTCGGCTTCTGCGCCGTGGGCGTGACCGGCGCGGAGCGATTTTCCGAGCCCGAAACCGCCGCGGCCAACAGGACCCAACAGGGCCTCATGGACGGGCTCTCCTGGTGGAGCGAAGCCCGAGCCCATGCCAGTGCCGATCCCCGCCGGGCCACGCCCGAGGCCCGCAGCGTGATCGCCCTCGCCTTTCCGCACCCTCAAGAAGCTCCCTCCCCCGCTCGCGAGAGAGGGCCGGGCCCGCCGGCCCACGCGAGCCGCGCTTCAGTGCGAAGCGAGCGTTTGAGGCGTTCCGGTGGGGGCCCTCGCGGACGCATCGCCACCTACGCGCTGGGGGGCGATTACCACGAGGTCCTGCTCGAGCGCATGCAGCCGCTGGTCACGATGCTTCGCGAACGAGGTCACGTCGCGAAGACGTACGTCGACCATGGCTGGATGCTCGACCGCGCAGCGGCGGCTCGCGCCGGCCTGGGCTGGTTGGGAAAGAACACCAACCTGCTCATCCCGGGTGTTGGTTCCTACGTCTTGCTGTCCGAAATCGTCACCTCCGCGGCACTCGAGCCCGACCAGCCGCTGAAGAAGACCTGCGGCAGCTGCGACGCCTGCATGCGGGTCTGCCCCACCGGCGCCCTGATCGAACCCGGGGTCCTGGACAATCGGCGTTGCATCTCCTTCTGGACCATCGAGCACCGCGGCGTCATCCCGCTCGAGATCCGTCCGCTGATCGGCGACTGGATCTTTGGCTGCGACCTCTGCCAGGAGATCTGCCCGGTCAACACGAGCCCGCGGGCCGCGGGGCCGGACGCCCACGCCATCGAGGCCTTCGGTCCGATCATCGAGGCGCGACCGCGGCTTGAAGAATTGCTGTCAATCGACGAGGATGACTTCCGCGCGCGCTTTCGAAAGAGCGCGGTCTGGCGAACGCGACGCTCTGGGCTGCTGCGCAATGTCTGCATCGCGCTGGGCAATATCGCAGATCGCTCCTCCGTGCCCGCGCTCGCCACCGCCCTCAACGACGGTGAGTCCCTGGTGCGCGGCCACGCGGCGTGGGCGCTGGGCCGGCTCGGCGGCGCGGCCGCGCGCAGTTACCTCGAAGAGGCGCTCAGGCGCGAGAGCGACGCCTGGGTGCTGGACGAGTGCGCGCAGGCGCTGCAGGCCTGCCGGCCACTCGTCGTCCCGTCAGCGGTTTGACGGCCGTCCCCTCTTCGGCTCGGGCCAGCATGAACAGCAGGTCCGAGAGTCGGTTCGTGTAGCGGAGCACTTCCGGATTGTGCAGTTGACCGCCCTGCTGGAGGCCGACGATGCGGCGCTCCGCGCGTCGCAGCACCG
>VBFR01000093.1 GCA_005889345.1 Chloroflexota bacterium | reverse complement strand
GCCTTCATGCCGAATCCCGAGAAGATCCTCGCGAAAGCCCGGGAGCTGGCGGCCTTCTAGGTCGCGCGACACCAGATGGCCTCCGTCAAAATGCCGCAGCTCGGTGAATCGATCACCGAGGGCACCATCTCGAAATGGCTCAAGAAGCCTGGCGACCAGGTGAAGAAATACGAGGGCCTGGTCGAGATCATCACCGACAAAGTCAATGCCGAGGTCCCGGCGCCATTGTCGGGTGTGCTCAAGGAGATCAAGGTCAAGGAAGGCGCGACCGTGACCGTTGGCACCGAGATCGCCGTGATCGAGGAAACGGCGGCCGCGACGCCGTCCGCGCCAAAGTCGCAGCCGGCCCCGCAGGCAGCGACCCCGCAGCCTGCGACGCCCATCGCCGCCCCGGCGCCAGCAGAGGAGAGCGCGATCGAGGGTCAGGGCGGGGGTTCGACCGAGGGTCGGACGCGGCTCTCCCCGGCCGTCCGCGCGCTGATCGAGGAACACCGGATCAGCGATGCGGAGCTGTCCCGCATCGAGGGCTCGGGCATCGGCGGGCGCATCAGCAAGAAAGACGTCGAGGACTACGTCGCCAAGCGGGCCCAGCCGGCGGCCGCCAACGGCGAGCAGCGGCAGCAAGCGCCGGCCGCTCCGGCGACCGCACCCGCGCCCACGCCCGGCACCACGGTGCCGCTGAGCCCGATGCGCCGCGCCATCGCCGCCAACATGCTCAAGAGCAAGCAGACGATTCCCCACGCCTGGACCGTCGCCGAGGTCGACATGACGAACGTGGTGCGGTTCCGGCAGAAGGTCAAGGACAGCTTCAAGGAACGCGAGGGGATCGACTTGACCTACGTGCCGATCATCGTCAAGGCGGTGGTCGAGGGTCTGAAGGCGGTGCCCATCCTGAACGCCAGCTGGAGCGACCAGGGCGTGGTCCTACACAAGGACATCAACGTCGGCGTCGCGGTCTCGGTCGACGACGGGCTGATCGTGCCGGTCATCCATCTGGCGGATCGGATGTCGATCGCCGGGCTGGCGAAGGCGACCGATGACCTGGCTAAGCGGGCCCGAGCCGGGAAGCTCGGCATCCCGGACGTTCAAGGGGCGACCTTCACCGTCAACAACCCGGGGACTTTCGGCACCATCCTGTCCTACTCGATCATCGCGCCGCCGCAGGCCGGCATCCTGGCGATGGATGCGATCGTCAAGCGGCCGGTTGTCGTCGAGGGAGACGCCATCGCGGTCCGATCGATGATGAACCTCTGCCTGAGCTTCGACCACCGCGTGCTGGACGGGGTGTCCGCCGCCCGCTTCCTGCAGGGCGTCCGCCGCTGGCTGGAAGGCTTCTCGGAGCAGGTCCCCCTTTACTGAGACGCGCCGGAATTCGGCCGACCTCTGGGATACTTAATACAGATGGCTGAGGCAGCCCCGATCAAGTTCTACGGCCGCTCGAAGCGGAATGCCGTTGTGCCGATCGACACCAAGCGGCCGGAGTGGCTGCGCGTGCGCCTTCCCGGCGGGGAAAACTACGCGGAGCTGAAGGGCATCATGCGCGGCCTCGAGCTGCACACCGTGTGCGAAGAGGCGCGCTGCCCCAACATCGGGGAGTGCTGGCAGGCCCGCACCGCGACCTTCATGATCCTGGGCGATACCTGCACCCGAGCCTGCGGCTTCTGCGCCGTCAAGACCGGGCGGCCGGGCGTGCTCGACCTAGGCGAGCCACTTCGCGTTGCCGAGGCCGTCGAGCGGATGGGCCTGCACCACGCCGTCATCACGTCAGTCAATCGCGATGAGCTCGAGGACGGCGGCGCCTCCATCTTCGCCGGAACCATCCGCCAGATCCGCACGCGGATCCCGTCATGCAACATCGAAGTCCTGATCCCGGACTTCATGGGCGACGAGGCAGCCCTAGCCACGGTGATGCGCGCGCGGCCCGAGATCCTCAACCACAACATCGAAACCGTGCCCAGCCTGTACCCGCAGGTGCGCCCGAAGGGCCGATACCCGCGATCGCTCGAGCTGCTGCGGCGCGCCAAGCGGATGGACGCGACCGTCTACACGAAGTCAGGGATCATGCTGGGTCTTGGTGAGGAGATCGACGAAGTGATCCAGGTGTTCCGCGACCTGCGGGCGCATGATGTCGAGATCCTGACCGTCGGACAGTATCTGCGGCCGAGCCCCAATCACCTGCCGATCGCGCGCTACGTCACACCCGACGAGTTCGCGATGCTGAAAGTTGAAGCGCTCAAGCTCGGTTTCCGGCACGTCGAGTCCGGCCCGCTCGTCCGCAGCTCATATCACGCGGCCAGCCAGGTCCCGGACCGGGCTGTCGCCGGCTGATCGTGGACGTTCGCCGGCTCGGGCTGGTTGCCTATGAGGAGGCCTGGACGGTCCAAAGGCGGCTGGCCGATGAACGCCGCGCGGGGCTGATCGCTGACACGCTGGTGCTGCTCGAGCATCCGCACACCTACACCATCGGCCGGAGTGGCACCCGCGACCATGTCTATCTCACCGAAGCCGAGCTCGCGGCGCGCGGCATCACCTGCCTCGAGGTCGATCGCGGCGGCGACGTCACCTACCATGGACCGGGGCAACTGGTCGGCTATCCGATCCTCGACCTCGGCCCCAAGCCGGATGTCGGTCTCTACCTGCGCAACCTCGAGGGTTGCCTGATCGACGCCCTCGCCGACTTCGGGATCACGGCGGGCCGGCTCTCCGGCTATACGGGCGTCTGGCTCGGCGATCGCAAGATCGTGGCCATCGGTGTCAAGGTCTCGCAGGGTGTTACCACTCATGGCTTTGCGCTCAATGTCTCGACCGACCTGAGCCTCTTCACGCACATCCTGGCCTGCGGTATCCCGGACAAGGGTGTGACCTCCATGGCGCTCGAGCTGGGTGTCGCGCCGCCCATGACGGCGGTTGAAGATGCCGTCGTCGCCCGCTTCTCCGAGCGCTTCGCGCTGTCGGAGACGCCCGCCGCCCACGTTGCATAATTAGGCACCGTCGGGCGGTTAGCTCAGTTGGTAGAGCGTCTGCTTTACACGCAGAATGTCGGGAGTTCGAGCCTCTCACCGCCCAGTCTTGCGCTCGGATTCCAAACTCTTATTCGGATTGGTATGGAATGTGCCCGAAACGACGGACCAAAATTCGGGTTGGCTTGAAGCCCATCGTGAAGCGCACCGAACTTAGTCCTCGTATCGGCGGATTGCATGTTAGAGCCATAGATCTGGCCGCAGCCTGTCAGAAGTGGGTCAATAAGCCGGTGCGCACAGACAACGACAGCAGGGCCTTTGAATCGGCATGCTTCCGACTTATGGACGTGGTCGATGCGGTAGGGGCGATTGAGTACATGGAGGGAAAGATCGGCCGAATTGTGGCCAAGGCCACGCCAGCAGCAAGGAAGTACTTCCGTCCCACCTTTGTCATGTCGGCCGAAGAGCAAGCGGCAGAGGGTACGAAGCTATTCACCATCGGCTTAGACGCTTACTACGAGTTTCAAAATTTGCTGTGGTGGACACGTGCTTTGGAAGATCGTGTGAGTAAGTCTGACTTCGGGCTGTTCCTCTTTCTCGCCGCCGAAGACAATACAAACGTCAAGGCGTTATGGAGAGCCTTTCGGGCCATACCGTCCTTGAAAAATATTCGGGCGCTCGCTAATTACACGCTTCATTCTTCAGCGCTTCCGCCACCAATCGAGCAGGGCTTCAGCTTTCGGGACGGCCGCCTCTTGATTCGTATTCCTGACTCGTCTACCAGTGAAATTCGCTT
>VBFR01000092.1 GCA_005889345.1 Chloroflexota bacterium | reverse complement strand
CGGCCGGGCATTCCCAGGAGGTTAGTTAGCGATGGGCGATCCTCTTCTCACCAGCGTCGCGGTGGTTGTGGGTGTCGTCGTTGTCGTTCTTCTCGCGCTCTTTGTGCTTTGGCGAATGATGTGGCGGGTCGCCGAACCGAATGAAGCCCTCGTCATCTCGGGTCTCCATCAGGGGGCACCGAACGGTGTAGGAGAAACCCTCGGCTTCAAAATCGTCACCGGTAAGGGCACGCTCGTGCTCCCGGGCGTCCAGATGGTGCGCCGGCTATCGCTCGACCTGCGCGAGACCGACCTGCAGGTCGACTGTGTGAGCCAGCAAGGCATCCCGCTCAAGATCCGAGCGGTCGTCATCTACAAGGTTGGCGATGATTACGCATCCATCGCCAACGCGGCTCGCCGGTTCCTCGATCAGCAGAACCAGATGGACCAGCGGGTGCACAACGTCTTCGCCGGCCACCTGCGGGCGATCGTCGGCAACATGACGGTCGAGGAAATGATCCGCGACCGCGAGAAACTCACGCAACTCACCCGTGAACATGCCGGAACCGAAATGGAGAAGCTGGGTCTGATCATCGATTCGCTTCAGGTCCAGGAGATCGACGACCCGACGGGATACATCAAGAACATGGCGCGACCGCACGCCGTCGCCATCGAGCGGGAGGCCCGCATCGCGCAGGCCGGCGCCGATCGGGAAGCGACCCAGAAGGAGCAGGAGGCCGAGGCACTCAAGGCCCAGGCTCGCCGCGATGCCCAGATCAAGCAGGCCGGATACCAGGCGGAGATCGATCAAGCAACGGCGTTGGCCAAGCAGGCCGGCCCCCTTTCGGAGGCGACGAACCGGCAACGGGTCGTGGTCGAAGAAACGAAGGTCGCCGAGCTGGAGGCCCAGCGTGCCGAGCAGCGGCTCTACGTGGAAGTCCGCAAGCCGGCCGACGCGAAGGCCTACCAGGAGGTAACGCTCGCCAAGGCTGAACGGGACGCTGCGATCGCCGCGGCGGAAGCCCGGGCGCGCGAGGTCGAGCTCGCCGCTGCGGCTGACGCCGGCAAGACAAAGACGATCGCCGCGGCCGATGCGGAGCGCGTCCGCCTCGAAGCGACGGCGCACTCAGAACAAACCCGGATGGTCGGCGTGGCCGAAGCCGACGCCACGCGCGCCAAGGGCTTGGCCGAGGGCGACGCGGTTCGTGCTCGGGGAATGGCGGAGGCCGAGGCAATCAAGGCGCGGGCCGATGCGCTCGCTGAGAACCAGGACGCCGTGATCGGCCAGCAGCTCGCCGAGCGCTGGCCCGAGATCGTCGAAGCGGCGGCCAAGCCGTTTGGTGACATCGATCAGCTGATCGTGCTCAACGGCGCGAAGGGGCTGTCCGAGACGCTGGCGCAAGCCCTCAGTCAGGGCGCTACGGGTCTCGATCTCGCCCGCCAGCTGCTGGCCGGGAAGAACGGGAGCCGCAAGAACGGTGCCGCGCACACCGACACCGAGCCGCTGGCCGCGACCGATACGAAAGCGTCCGACCGTTAGCCGATGGTGCGGGCCGGGTCCGATCGGGGGCCCGGCCCGCGGCCGAAACGCTCCTCGAGGAATCGCCCATGGGCCAGCAGGCGATCCGAGTCGTTGCGGTGGACGTCGTCCGCAACCTCGTTCATCTTGGTCTCGAGCAGCGCCAGCTGATCCAGGAGGACCTCTTTGGGCGTTTTGCCGTCCTGCACCGGGTGCCGGGTGGCATATGCCCTGGGCAGATTGAGGTAAGCCTGAAGCGAGGTGGGGAGGTAGTCAGTGGCGGTGCGCTCGATGATGAAGAGCTGGGGCGACCCAGGCGGGAGATTTCCCGATCGCGGGAGGATCCCGAGAATGATTTGCCGGATCTTCAGCACCTTTGCCATCACCTCCGGCGGAACTTTGCCGGTGATGAGGCGCACCTGGGTGTCGAGCGCCTGCTTTACGTCGTTGGGGTCGAAGCCGGAGCTCAGGTCGATCTTCCTTCTCCGTACCAGGTACCGCCTCACCCGGTCAATCATCCCGTCTCAACCTTAATCTGGGACTGACGTCTGAGCCCACATCTTGCCGGCATAGCGGATGGCGTCCCTCGGATCCATCCCCTGGGCGCAGCCAGCCGTGAAGTAGACCAGCCGCACAAGGTTTTCTCTGTAGAGCGGGGGGACCTGCCGACTGTAGTCAAGGGCAATTGCCTGCACGTCGCTCGGTATGGCTGCTGCCCGGGCTTTCGCTTCGTCATAGACGGACCGCACCTCGTTGGGCAGTTGGGGGCCACTCGACGAAGGGCCGGCGGCATATCGCCTCAGCTTCGATAGAAATGGCAGCACGCTCGAAGTATGGATGGGCATCTTGGGAGGGCCCGTCACATCGAGGTGACAGGATGGCCGAGAAGAGTGCTGCGGGCTACTCGGTTTCCTGCGGGCGCTCATCGACGAGGGTTGTTGCGTAAGGGACGGCCTCCAGGCGTTCGATTGGGATGGGCTTGCCGGAGACTTCGCTGAGTCCGTAGGTTCCGTGTTCGATGCGCTCGAGCGCTCTCTTTACCTGGGCGAGTTCTTTCTGATCCCGGTCATTTTCGTCAATCTCTGCTTCTCGCTCCGAGATGAGGCTTGCTTCATCCTCAATATCCCCGACACCGGACTCGTCGCGCACCGTTTCTTGGATGCCTCGTTTGTTGGTTGCAATACGCGACTCGATGGTGTCGCGCTCCGCCTTGAGTCGTTCCTGGAAGCGGCGAATGTCCTGTGAATTCAACATGTCACGTCCTCCAATAGTGCGCCCTCGTAAGCCAAGGTTACCCGCCGAGGTAAGCCTTCTGGACCTCGGGATTTCGCCGGAGGGCAGCACCGGTGCCGCTGAGGAGGATGCGCCCGGTCTCAACGACGTAGGCGCGGTCCGCGATCTCGAGCGCGCGCAGCGCATTCTGCTCGACCAGCAGGATCGTGACGCCGTCGTTGTGGATTTTCTTGATGACATCGAAAACGGTGTCCACCATTTGCGGCGCCAGCCCTAGCGACGGTTCGTCCAGCAGCAGCAGCCTCGGCTGGGCCAGCAGGCCGCGGGCGATCGCGAGGATCTGCTGCTCGCCGCCCGAGAGCTGCCCGGCGGGCAAGTCGCGCCTCTGGCCAAGGATCGGAAACTGCTTCATCAGCTCCTCGATATCGCGATGCGCGGAGCGGCCGTTCCGACGCCCCCACGCCCCGAGCTCGAGGTTCTCGCGGACGGTGAGACGCGCCAGGATATCGCGCCCCTCCGGTACCTGGACGAGGCCACGCCGGACGATCTGGTCGGGCGGCTCCGTCGTGAGATCGAGGTCGCCGAAACGCGCGACGCCCGAATGTGGGCGCAACACACCGGAGAGCGAGTTGAGAATCGTCGACTTCCCGGCGCCATTGGCGCCGATGAGAGCGACGATCTCCCCTTTGGCGACGCCGAAGGAGACGCCGCGCACGGCCTGGATGGCGCCGTAGGAAACCTGCAGGTCGCGAACCTCGAGAAGGGGAGAGGCGGGTTCGGCGGCGACCGAGGTCGACGCGGCCGGTACATCCATCTCTTCCGAACCCGGAACGTGCGCCGCGGTCTTCTGGGCCTGGCTTCCGAGGTACGCCGTGATCACGGCGGCGTCCTGCGAGACCGCCGCGGGCGGGCCATCGGCGATCTTCCGGCCGAAGTTGAGAACGGCGATGTG
>VBFR01000091.1 GCA_005889345.1 Chloroflexota bacterium | reverse complement strand
CGCAGGCGCGGAGAACGCCCGGGTCAAGCTGGGTGTGGTTTCCGTCGACGGAGCTACGACGACGTGGCTGGAGCTTGGTAGCGACGAAGGTTACATCGCCCGGGTCGATTGGCATCCCGATGGCCGCCTCTTCGTCCAATGGCTTTCCCGCGATTGGAAGCGCCTTCAGCTCCTCGCCTTTTCTTTCCCTCCCCCGCTTGCGGGGGAGGGCAGGGTGGGGGCCCGCACTCTCCTCATGGAGGAGCTCGAGCCGTGGATCAACCTGCACGACGATCTGCGGTTCATCGAGTCGACCGGTGAATTCACCTGGTCGTCCGAGCGAACCGGCTTCCGACACCTCTATCTATATGCGCCCGATGGCACGCTGGTCCGGCAGCTGACCAGCGGCGAGTGGCCGGCAGAAGCCACGGTGGCTCTGGACCAGAAGGGCCGCCAGCTCTACTTTGTCGGCTGGAAGGAGACACCCCTCGAGCGGCAGCTCTTCCGGGTTTCGCTGGACGGCGGTGATCCAGAGCGCCTGACTCGCGCACCCGGAATGCACGGCGCCGTGATCGCGCCCGATTTCTCCAGCTACGTCGACGTTTGGGACAGCCGGACGGAAGCGCCAAACGTCAACGTCGTCAGGATGAGCGATCGCCAGCCCATGGTCGCGATCTCTTCTCCGTCCGATGTCTCCGTTGATTTCCCGCCGCCCGAGCTCCACTCGTTTCGCACCAGCGATGGGGTCGAGCTGCATGCAGCGATCTATCGCCCGCAGGCGTCTGGCCGCGCCCCCATCATCGTCTCGGTCTACGGCGGGCCGGGGCCGCAGATGGTCGACGACAGCTGGGCGCAGACCGTGGACTTGCGCGCGCAGATGCTGGCCCAGCAGGGCTTCGTCGTCCTCAAGGTGGACAACCGTGGCTCGGCGCGGCGCGGACTAGCGTTCGAGGCCCCAATCACCCGACGCATGGGCCAGGTCGAAATCCGCGACCAGGTCGAGGGCGTGCGCTGGTTGGAGACGCTCGGATTCGCGGACGTCTCTCGAGTCGGCATCTACGGCTGGAGCTATGGCGGGTACATGACGTTGATGGCACTGGCCACCGCGCCGGACGTCTTCAAGGCGGGAGTGGCGGGGGCGCCGGTCACCGTCTGGGAGGCATACGAAAGTACGTACACCGAGAAATACATGGGGATGCCCCAGGAGAATCCGGAGGGGTACCGGCTCGCCTCGCCGTTGACCCACATCGACCGGCTGCGGGGCAACCTGCTCGTCATCCATGGCATGATCGACGAGAACGTCCACTTCCGGCACACAGCGCGCCTGATGCAGGCGCTCATCGATGCCGGCAAGCCGTTCGAGACGTTGCTCTACCCGAATGAGCGCCACATGCCGCGCTCCGAGCACGACCGGGTCGACATGGAGCGGCGCATCCTCGAGTTCTTCCAGCGCAACTTATGATCCGGGCACTTGTTTTCGACTTCGATGGCTTGCTTGTCGACACGGAGGTTCCGATCTTCCGAGCCTGGCAACGCATTTACCGGGACCATGGCCAGGAGCTGCCGCTCGACCGGTGGCTCACGATCATTGGCACCGCCTCCGGGCCGTTCGATCCGGTCATCGACCTGGCCGAGAAAACCGGCGCCAAACTCGACGAGAAGGAGCTGAAGGCGCTCGAGGTCCTTTACTACCAGGAGGCGACCGCTCTGCAGCAGCTTCTGCCCGGCGTCATCGATTACCTCGTCGCCGCGCGCCAGCTGGGGCTCAAGACCGCGGTGGCATCGAGTTCCACGCGCACGTGGGTGATGGACCACCTCAACCGCTTCGGGATCGGCGGCCACTTCGATGCCATCGTCTGTCGAGAAGACGTGAAGCGGACCAAGCCACACCCCGATCTCTATCTGACGGCGCTCCAGCGGCTCGACGTCTCGCCGTCCGAGGCGATCGCCTTCGAGGATTCGAGCAACGGTGTGCAGGCCGCCAAGGCGGCGGGGCTGTTCTGCGTCGCGGTGCCCAATCCGCTCACCGCCGACCTCGATCTCAGCGAGGCCGATCTGCGCCTGCTGTCACTCGACGCGATGCCGCTGCGCGACGTCATCAAGGAGGCGAGCCCGGTGAGAAAGCGGCGAGCGCGATGAGGCGCTGGACGAACCTCGCGCTCTTCGTCCTGCTTGGCCTGGCCTTTACGACCGGTTGGGTGGCGTTCTTCTATGCCAGCGCGCCGTCGCGCGCCTCTCTCATCCTTCATGCCGCGAGCGGGTACGCGATCATCGCGCTGACGCCGTGGAAGGCGGTGATCGCCGCGCGGGGCATCCAGCGTCGGCGTCCCGGGTGGTGGGCCTCGCTCGTTTTCACCGGGCTGGTCGTCGCGTCGATCGCCGCCGGCATCCTGCATTCGACGGGGTTGCTGACCGGCGTCGGAGCGATCA
>VBFR01000057.1 GCA_005889345.1 Chloroflexota bacterium | reverse complement strand
ATGGTGCCACCCTTGTCCGCGACGTCGCGCTGCTCCGGCAGCAGATCGATCACGGGATGGCTGGTGAAGGCATTGAACTCGGTGCTGTTGGCATCGGGCTGGCCCAGCTGGTCGCGCCCGAACTCGATCACGGCACACTGCATCCCGAGACAGAGTCCGAGATACGGGGTGAGCGATGTCCGTGCGAAGCGAGCGGCGGCGATCTTTCCCTCGATGCCGCGATGACCGAAGCCGCCCGGGACCACCACGCCGTCCACCTCATCGAGGGCGCGCAGGTCACCGGTCTCCAGGGTCTCGGAGGCGATCCATTTGATGTCGACCCGTAGATTGTGGTGAACGCCCGCGTGGCGGAGGGCCTCCGTGACGCTGATGTAGGCGTCGGGCGCGGGCAAGTACTTCCCCACGACACCGATGCGCACGCTGCCAGCCGGGTGCTGGATCCGGTGCACGAGCTCGTTCCAATCGCTCAGGTCGGGCGCTTGGGCGGGCGCCTCCAGCGCCTCGACGATGACGTTGCCCAGGCCGGAGTCTTCAAGCATCAACGGCACCTCGTAGATGGAGGCGGCGTCGGGAACCGAAATGACCGCTCGCCGGTCGACGTCACAGAAGAGCGCGATCTTGTCCTTGAGCGCGACGCTGATCGCCCGCTCCGAGCGGCAGACGATGGCGTCGGGCTGGATGCCGATGCTCCGCAGCGCCGCCACGCTGTGCTGGGTCGGCTTGCTCTTGAACTCCTCGGAGGCTTCGATGAACGGCACCAGCGTCAGGTGCACGTAGAAGACATTTTTGCGGCCGAGGTCATTTTTCAGCTGCCGGATCGCTTCCAGGAAGGGCAGTGATTCGATGTCGCCGACCGTCCCGCCAACTTCGACGATCACGACGTCGGGGTTGTCTTCCCAGGTGACCCTCGTGATGCGCTCCTTGATCTCATTGGTCACGTGGGGGATCACCTGCACCGTCCCACCCAGGTAATCGCCGCGTCGCTCCTTGGCGATCACCTCGGCGTAGATCTTGCCGGTGGTCACGTTGCTGGCCTTGCTCAGGTTGGCGTCGATGAACCGCTCGTAGTGGCCAAGGTCGAGGTCGGTCTCGGCCCCGTCGTCGGTGACGAAGACCTCACCATGCTGGTAGGGGGACATCGTGCCCGGGTCGATGTTGATGTAGGGATCCAGCTTTTGGAGGGAGACGCTCAGGCCGCGGGCCTTCAGGATTGTCCCTATGGACGCCGCCGTGATCCCCTTGCCAATCGAGGAAACCACGCCACCGGTTACGAAGACGTACTTCGGCACCGGGACTCTATTCTACGCCGGGACGGCGCCGTTCGCGAGCCTTTTGCAAACCCCCGCAGCGTTTGGACGTTAGTCCGTTGTTCATCTGACGTTGTAAGGTCAAGCAGTGTATCCGTACGGACTGATCGGCAATTGTGAAACCGCCGCCCTGGTCTCCACCAGCGGCGCCGTCGACTGGTTCTGCTACCCCCGCTTCGACTCGCCGTCCATCTTCGCGGCCATCCTCGACCGGCAGCGCGGCGGCAGCTTCCGCATCGCGCCGCTCAACCCGGTGCCCACCGGCGAGCAAGCGTACGTGCACGACAGCAACATCCTCACCACGACCTTCCATCGCTCGGAAGGGACGCTGGTCCTGACCGATTTCATGCCCTGCTTCAACGAGGGCGAGCGCTTCCTGTCGCTCAAGCGCATCTGCCGCGGTCTCGAGGCCCGCGGCGGGCCGGTCGAGGTCGAATGCGTGCTCGACCCGGCACCGGCTTACGGACGGGCGCGCACCAGCTTCGCCGAGCGGGAGGGCATCGTCATTGCCTCGGGTGGCTCGCAGGAGGTCATCCTCTCCTCGACCGTCCCGCTGCACGGCACGGTAGAGGAAGTCGACGGCCGGCCGCGCTACGTCCTCCGCTTCACGGTCGAGCCCGGGCCGCAAGTCTGGGTGACGTTGGGCTTCGGCGAGCGCTACTTTGCCCTGGGCCGAAAATTCCCGAGCAGCAGCGACGCCACCGAGCTCGCCGAGCGGACGCGAGCCTTCTGGGTCTCGTGGCTGCAGCAGTGTCTCTATCAAGGGCCGTTCCAGGACGCCGTGCGACGGTCTGCCCTGGTGATCAAGCTGCTGACCTACGCGCCGACCGGTGCCTTGTGCGCCGCGCCAACGACCTCTATCCCGGAAGATCCGGGCGGGGATCGCAACTGGGATTATCGATTCTGTTGGCTCCGGGACGCGTCCTATGGCATCGCGGCCCTCTTTCGCGCCGGCTTCTCGCAAGAAGCCGTCGACTTCATCAACTGGATCCGCGACCGCGCCTACGACCATGACTTCGCAATGCAGATCCTTTATCGCGTCGACGGCGACCCGCACCTTCCCGAATCGTTCCTCGAGCACCTGGCCGGCTACGAAGGCGCCCGGCCGGTGCGCATCGGCAACCGCGCCTCCGGCCAGCGGCAGCTCGATGTCTTTGGAGCGGTCATCGACTGCATGGCGGTCTATCAACGCAAGGGTGGCTTCATCTCGACCAAGCTCTGGCACGTGATCGAGCGCTTCGCCGACGGCATCTGGGAGTTGAGTCGTGAACCCGACAACGGCATCTGGGAATTCCAGGGGGAGCGCAAGCACCACACCCACAGCAAACTCTGGTGCTGGGTGGCATTGGACCGGGCGATCACGCTGGCGAAGGGCACCGGCAACACCTCGCACCTCGAGGTCTGGGAGCAGCAGGTGGGGGCGCTGCGCGCGGAGATCGAAACGCGCGCCTGGAACCCGAAGATCGGCGCGTTTACTCAGGCCTACGACGACGAGTGCCTGGATGCCGCGGTCCTGCAGATGCCCGTGCTCGGCTTCCTGCCGGCCACGGATCCGCGGATGCGCGCCACCATCGAGACGCTCAGCCAGCGGCTGCTGAACGGCCCCTACGTCCGCCGCTACGACTGCAAGGACGACCAGGGCTACCTGAGCGCGGCGTTCCTGCTCTGCAGCTTCTGGTACGTCGACGGCCTCATCGGAATGAACCGGCTCGACGCCGCCGAGCGACAGCTTGCCGAGCTGATCGCGCTGTCTTCACCGCTGGGGCTGCTGGCGGAGGGCAACGATCCGGTCTCCGGCGCGCCTCGCGGCAACTTCCCCCAGGCCTACAGCCACCTGGGCGTCATCGATAGCGCCGTGCGGCTGGAGCGGGCGCGAGCCGCCGAGCAGGCGGCTGCGCCAACTCGCGAGCCCCAAGAAGCCGCGGGCTAGCGGACCGTCAATCCGCGACGCCCTGCGGTCGATATCCGAAGATCGTTCGCAGCTGCCGGACGTCGTTCTCAAACTGGTGATGGGGTAGCTGCCGCTTGTTCGCCCACGGCAGCGGCTTACCGGGAGGAGAATCGTTGAGGTAGCGCATCTGAACATGGGTATGAAGATGCGGCACCGTATTTCCATGAATCTCGTAGTTCGTCTGTGCTGGGTTGTAATGACGAGCCAGCTGCCTCGCGACCAAAAGCACCTCGGCCCAGTACAGCGACGACTCTTGCGGGTTCAGATCCGTCGGTTCCGCTACGTGGCGGCCACGCCATACGACGACCACATAGCCCGGCTGTATCGCCTCGCGCTGTAAGTAGGCGTCGCTGCACTCGCCGGCAAAGATGCGGACGCCGTATTCATCGGCGTCCGTGCGCCCCCGGGCGCACAAGGGACAGTCGCGACCCGCTTTGCGATCAAACCAATCCGACGGCCAGCTGTTGGACTGGGCACGAGACTCGCCCGTCACATTGCCTTGATCCGGCAAGTCAGCTAGTCCACGGCAGCGGAGGCGGTGGCGCCGCGCGGCTCGAGGATGAGGAGCTTGGTCTCATCGACCGACGGCGATACCGAGATCTGGAGCTTGGGCTGCGGCGTGAGGTCGGTCGCGCCCATTTCCTTGGCGAACTTCTCCACGCCTTCGAGGTTCTGCGCGAGCAACGTCAGACCAGGCAGCTTGTAGGAGATCGGAACGACCAGCTTCGGCTCGATCTGGTTGACGATCTCGGTTGCCTGCGCGGAGTTGATATGGCTGCCGCCGCCGATCGGCACGAAGAGCACGTCGATCTTGCTGCCGATCCCCTCGAGCTGATCCTCACTGAGTCCGTGCCCGAGGTGACCGAGGTGACAGATGCGAAGGTCGTCGATCTCCACGGTATAGATGAAATTCTTTCCCCGCTCCGAGCCCTTCTTAGCGTCGTGGTACGTCTGCGTCCCGGTCATCGCAACCGCCTTGATCTCGAACTCGCCCGCGCCCGTGACGACGTGGGGCTCCCCCGCCAATCCCTGCATGCTGAAGTGGGTCGGGTCTTCGTGGGTGAAGATAACGATCTGGACGTTGAGCCGAACCGGCGCGAGGCCGAGCTTTGGCTCGTAGGGGTCGATCATCACGGTCGCCTCGCGGCCGCGCAGCCGGACCGCGTTCAGGCCGAAATAGGTGATCTCCATCGGCCCGTAGTCTACATTCGGTCGGGTGCGGCGACGCCCATCAATCCGAGTGCGTTGGCGATCGTGGTGCGGGCCGCGCGGGAAAGCAGGAGCCGCGCAGCCGTCAATTGAGCGTCGTCGGTGACCACCCGGCAGTTTTTGTAGAAGCGATGAATGGCGGCCGCGAGCTCATCGGTGAAGAAGGCCAGCCGGTGAGGTTCGCGCGCCTCCGCGGCTTCGCGCACGACATCTGGCCAGCGCAACATCACCCGCATCAGCTCCAGCTCCCATTCGGAGTCGAGCCTGGCGAGCGCCGGCCCGGCGCTGACGCCGGCGCCGAAGGTCAGCACGTTGGCGAGCCGCGCGTGCGCGTACTGCGCGTAGTACACGGGGTTCTCACTCGACTGGCGCCGCGCCAGCTCGACATCGAACTCCATCTGGGCATCGGCCGAACGCAGCAAAAAGAAGTAGCGCACGGCGTCAGGTCCCACTTCGTCCAGCATCTCTTTCAGCGAGATGCCGACGCCGGCGCGGCGCGACATCCGCACCGTTTCCTCTCCACGCTTGACCGACACGAGCTGGACGAGCAGGACCGCGAGGCGGTTTGGGTCGATGCCGAGAACGGCAAGCGCCTCCCTGACCCGGCCGACCTGGCCCTGGTGATCGGCGCCCCAAACATCCACCACGCGGTCGAAGCCCCGCTTCTCGAACTTGTCCCGGTGATAGAGGATATCCGACCAGAAGTAGGTCGGGTAGCCGTCACGCTTGATGATCACCTCGTCCTTTCCGCTGTCGGACTTGAACCAGGTGGCGCCATCATGCTGGGCTACTCGCCCCAGCGATGACAGCTTCGCCATCGTCTCCGCATCCCATCCCGCGTACAGGCTGCTCTCGAGGAACAGCTGGTCATGGCGGACGTCCAGCCGCGCCAGGTCATCCTGGATGCGGCGCTGGACCCACTCGACCCCGAACTCGGACAATCTGTCCGGCTCCGGCGAGATCGCCCGCGCCGTGGCTTCGTTCGCGATCTCCGCGATGTAGTCTCCGCTGTAGCCGCCCTCGGGCACGGGTTGATCGAGCAGGCGGGCCCGGATCGATTCGCCGAGGAGGCGGATCTGTTTACCCTGGTCGTTGACGTAGTACTCACGTTGGACCTCGAATCCCGAGGCCGCCAGGATTCGCGCGGTCACATCGCCAACGACGGCGCCACGGGCGTGGCTGAAGAGGAGCGGTCCGGTCGGATTGGCGCTGACGAACTCGACCTGGACTTTTACGCCGCGCCCGATCTCGCCGCTCCCCCACCGATCCCCGGCGTCGACGATCGACGCGAGCTGTGCCTGCAGCCAGGCTGCCTCGAGCATGACGTTGATGAATCCCGGCGCCGCCACCGTGGTGCGGCCGAACGTCGGCGGGAGCGCCATGGCTGCCGCCAGCTCATTGGCGATGGTCATCGGCGGCCGGCGGAGTGTCCGGGCGAGCTTGAGCGGGAGTGTCACCGAGTAGTCGCCGTGGGTCGGGTTCTGGGTCCGCTCCACCAACACTGCCGGTAGGTCTTTCGCCTCGGCCGGCCAGCTCGCGATCGAGCTGACGGCGTGACGGACCGATTGGTCGATGATGGACGACGGCGATTTGGGCAGCGCCGCGATCAGGGGTGCGTTCCGAGCGTGACCTGGAGCGTTTGGTTCTTGCCGCCGCGATAGATCGTGACTGAGACCTTGGTCCCGGGCGCGTATTGGCGCAGCAGGTCTTTCAGCGGATGGGTGTCGTCGATGGTTTGGTCATTTACCTTGGTGATGACGTCGTGGACCTTGATCCCGGCACGGTCCGCCGGCGACCCGGGCGTGATCGCCGTGACCAGGGCGCCGACCACCAGTCCGTTGGCGGCGGCGGCCGTCTCGTCGAGCTGGTTGTAGGTGACGCCGAGGAAGGGGCGGTTGACGTGCCCGGTCTGGATCAGCTGGTTGGCGATGTCCCGCGCGGCGTTGCCATCCAGCGCGAAACCGAGGCCGGGGCCAGCGTAGGCCTGCTCGATCGCAAAGTTCACGCCGATGACCTGGCCAGCGGAGTTTAAGAGCGGACCACCGCTGTTGCCCGGGTTGATCTGGGCGTCCGTCTGGATGGCGTTGAGGATGTTTTCCACCTGGCCCGTCGTCGGATTCGGTATCGAGATAAAGCGGTGGAGCGCGCTGATAACGCCTTTCGTGACGCTGTTCTGCTGGCCGAGCGGGCTGCCGATCGCGATCGCGAGCTGGCCAACCTTGAGCGCCCCCGAGTCGCCCCAGCTCAGCGCCGGGAGGTTCTGGGCGTCGACCTTGATGACGGCGACGTCGTCCTCCGGGCTGGTCCCGATGACACGAGCATCGAACTTCTTCGCGCCGTCACGCAGGATGACCTGGAGCTGCCGGGCGTTCTCGACGACGTGGTTGTTGGTCACGATATAGCCGTCGGAACGGACAATGAAGCCGGAGCCGATCCCGTGCTGGTCCGTTTGAAGGATCATGTCCGGCGACGAGATCGTGGTCTTGATTTCCACGACAGCCTTGCCATCCTGGTCGGCGACGTTGATCACCGCCGACTCTTCCGTGACGTTGTTGGTAATGGGGGCCAGTGGCCCGATGCCGCCACCGACGACACCGGTCGGCGCCACCTTGATCAAGCGAGGTGCCACCAGAACGGTGGCTGCGGTACCCGCCAGGGCGCCGACCAGCGCGCTGATCACGACGATCCAAAGGATTCCCATCCTCCGGCGCGGCGGAGCCGGCTTGACCACCGGCAGGGGCGACAGGGGCGCCGGTTCGGAAGGAGGTGGGAGGAATTGAGGTTCGCTGGCCATCGAACTCAGCCCAATTCTACGCTGGCCTGTTTCAGCGACCGGGCAGCGGAAGCCACGTAAGGACCAACTGTTCGGTCCGCCGGAATCCTGCCTCCTCGTAGAGCCGAACCGCCTGCGGATTGTTCTCGCGCGTCCAGACGGCGGCGAAGGTGACGTTCCGCTGACGAAACAGTTGCACCGCCGAGCGCAGCAGCTTGCCGCCGATTCCCTGGGAGCGGAAGCCAGCATCGACGTAGACCTCCGCGACTTCTGCCTCGAGTCCGGTGCCAGGATTGAAGAAGACGCACCAGCACAGCCCCACGACCTTGCCGGCGGCGCGGGCCGCCAGGATGACGTTCTCGCCGGAGAATCGGGCGGCTGGCGCGGTCGCCACGTCGTGCTCGATCTCCTTCTCCGTCAGCTGCGGGTGGTCGTAGTGGCGCTGCTCCGCCAGCATCAGCTCGCGCAGCAATGGCCGGACGAGGTCATGCTCGGCGGGATCGAGAACCTCGATCGAGATCTCGGTCGCGCCGGGTCTCTCTATGACTTTGTGGCAACCGGCACGCCGTCGAGCACGCTGCGCAGAGCCTGAGCCGCGCCGAGCAAGCCGGCGGTTTCGACCGGCACGACGAGCTTGGCGTTCTCGCTGGCAGCGAACTTGGAGAGCGTGTCGAGTTGCAGGATGGAAACCAGCGTGGGATCGGGAGCAGAGTCCTTGATCGCCTTATAGACGGTGGAGATAGCCTGGGCCCGGCCCTGCGCCTCGAGGATGGTCGCCTGCCGGAGGCCTTCGGCGCGCAGGATGGCCGCCTGCTGGTCGCCTTCGGCGGTCTTGATCTGCGCCTGCTTCTGGCCATCCGCGATGTTGATCTGTGATTGCTGCTGCCCTTCCGATTTGAGGATGAAGGCGCGCTTCTCCTGGTCGGCCGTCTTCTGCAGCGCCAGGGCATTGAGGATCATTTGTGGCGGCGTGATATCGACGATCTCGATCCGGTTGATCCGGATCCCCCACTTGTCGGTCACCGACTCCATCTGGGCTTGCAGCTGGGCGTTGATCCGTTCGCGCTGGCTCAGGGCATCGTCCAGGCTCATCCCGCCGAAGATGGCGCGCAGCGTCGTGCGCGAGAGCTGGTCGATGGCGATGAAATAATTACTGACGCTGAACAGGGCCAGCTTTGGATCGACCACCTGGCTGAAGATGGTGGCGTTGACGCTGACGGTGACGTTGTCGCGCGTGATGACGTCCTGCTTGTCGCCGGTCCGGGGCGTCTCTCGGATGTCGACCAAGACCATCGAGTCGACGAGCGGGACCAGGAATGTCAGACCGGGCTGCCGGATCGAGTGAAACTCGCCCACGCGTTTGACGATGCCAACGTAACCCTGCTGGATGATGTTGACGGTGCGGGCGATGATGACGAAGGCGAGGAGCACGATGATGGCTCCGACGATCAAGGGTGCGGACATGAACTCCACCTCTTCTCAGACGGTCGCGGTTGATGGGGACGATGCTGGGCGAACGATCAGCGTGGTGCTGCGGAGCGCGGTGACAACGATGAGGGTGTTGGCCGCCACGGGGCTGCCATCCTCGGTGAGCGCCGGCCAGAGCTCACCGGCGATCTTGACGTGGCCGGGCTGCCCGACGCCGAGGATCGGCTCCAGCAGGACCGCCTGCTGACCAACCATGCTGTCGGCGCCTGAACGTAGCGCCGGCCGGCCGATATGCAACCGCTCGACCAGGAATGGACGCGCGATCATGATCCCGGCTACGCCGAGGACGCCTAGGACGATCGCCTGTACCAGCAGGCCAAAGCCGAGCAGGCTGACGACCGCGGCGCCCAGCGCGCCGATCGTGATGAAGACGGCGAAGAACGCGACCGTCAGGACCTCGGCAACTGCGAAGGCAATGGCGACGATCACCCAGAACCAGAACGCCGACATCCGCGGCCATTCTACGTTGATTGCGCCGGCTGTGGCGGATGATCAGGCCGCTTCGGCTTGCAAGTGGCGGCGCGCCCGCCGCTCGACGGCGATCGGCACGATGCCGGCGCCCTGGATCACTTCGAGGACCCTCGTCAGCCCGACTTCCTCGCGACCGGCCGGAAAATCGATCCCGATCACCGACATCGAGGCATCGCAGTCGGGGCAAATGGTGGCGCTAACCGCCTCGGTGGGATCCCAGCTGCGCTGGGCGCAGGCACCACAGCCACGGCAGATGAGATCGAACGTCATCCCCTTCGGAGCACGCGCAGGCGCGTACTCCCCACCTCGCTCCACACCGGTATGACGTGGAATCTCCCTCCCCCCTTGCAGGCCGAATCAGGCGCTGAGAGCGCGACGCCAGCGAGCAGGCACGTTGTCGTCGTAATCGATGGCGCTCGCCCCAAGGAAGGTCGCGAGCTCGGCGACCGCCTCTCGCGTGGCTCGGGCAACCCGCGGATCGTCGCATCCCGGCTCGACGCTGACCCGCCCGATCGATAGCCGTTTGGTGTCCCGCTTCATCGCCGGGTCGACCCGTGCCACCAGCCGGTCCTCATGCAGCACGGGCATCGCGAAGTAGCCATAACGTCGCTTGGCTGCCGGCACGTAAATCTCCATCGTGTAGTCGAAGCCAAACATCCGCCGGGTCCGCTTGCGATCGATGATCAAGTTGTCAAAGGGCGAGAGGAGCGTCGTGCGTGGCTGCCACTCGCCAGCCTCGATCCGGTCGAGAAGGGCGAGGTCATCCCCGTGCACGTACCAGGGTCCCGGCCAGGACCCGTCGGTGTCTCGGACGCCGACGGGCACGATTCGCCCCTGCTTTTCCAGGGAAGCCAGGGCCGCCGGCAGATTCACGTATTTCCATCGGATGAAGTGCTCGCGGATGTCGGTAGGTGACGCGACCCCGAGTGCCCGCAGCGATATTTCCGCGGCCCAGCGGACGATCGCCGGCTCCCCCAGCCTGGTCTTCGGCGCCCACGGGGGCAGACACCGCTCTGAGAGATCCCATAGTTTTTGACCACCGCTTCGCCCCGCGACCATCACCTGTCCCATCATCTGCAGGTAGAAGAGCATCATGCCCACATTGCGGCCGTTGTTCCAGCCGCTGGACCGCCAGGCGCCGGTCGACTGATCCTCGAACGCTCGCGAGGGCAGTGGGCCGCGTTCGCGGATCTGTCGCAGCATGCTTCGCCGCAGTGCGTCGTTTGCCGTCATCCATGTGAGGACGCGCTGCGCCTGTCGCTCGCCTGAAGCCGTGAACCCATGCCAAAAGCCCTTGCCGGTAGCGATACGCTGCATGATCCAGCGGTAGATCGGATAGTGCTCGGTCACCACAATCGACGCGGCATGCGCCCAGGACTCGAACAGCCGACGCTCGTCCCAGAGCAAGGTGTCGAGGTGCTTGGGCGGATACGGTCCAACGCGGCTGAAGACGACGAGCTGGTGGCTCGGCGCGACGACGTTGGTCGGGTCGAGTTGCAGGAAGCCGAGATCCTTTACGACATCGAAGATGCCGTCGGCCGTCGGCTTGCTGTTCTCACCGGCCAATCGCTGGCGCGTGATCGCCAGCCGTCGCGCTGACTCGGCGGAGATAGTGCGCACCGACGAAGCTTAGTAAAAGAGTTATGCGACCATTCATCGGATCAAGGGCGGAGGTAAACATGACTAACAGCAACATTCGAAGCGCACTCGGGAACGCCATTAATTATCTAAAATCACACCCCGATGAAGCCCGCTATACCGACAGCCCCGCAACCGCCGTCCTGGAGTCCGGGCTTGCTGTAACGGTCCATGGGCCGCAGGGCATGTCGATCCATACCGACATGCCGAAGTCCGTGGGGGGTACTGACCAGTCGCCATCCCCGGGTTGGCTGCTACGGGCCGCGCAGGCCAGTTGCCTGGCAACGCTCATCGCCATGCGGGCTGCCCAGCAAGGTCTGGAAGCAGGTCGGATCGAGGTAGTCGTCGACAGTGAATCGGATGACCGCGGAATTCTGGGCATCGACGATTCGGTTCCCGCCGGGCCAATGAGCTCGCGGGCACGAGTGCGGATCGGAGGGAATGGCGCCTCGCCTGGGCAGCTCGCCGCCCTCGTCCGGTGGGCCGACGCGCATTGTCCAGTACAGGATGCGGTCAGACGGGCCGTGCCGTGCACCATCGAGGTCGACAATTAGGAAAAGCCGCCTCGGGGATTCGAACCCCGGACCGATGGTTTACGAAACCATTGCTCTACCGCTGAGCTAAGGCGGCGCGCTGACGCTGGGCTATTCTACGGCTCCAACGCCGGGAGCGGTGTTAGCTGGCGGCGACGGCCGCGTGTTCCTTGGCGCCGGCCTTGCGCAGAACGAGCTCGCCCTTCTCGGCATCGACGAGGACGGTGTCGCCCTCGCGGAACTTGCCGTCGAGGACGGCCATGGCGAGCGGGTCCTGGATGCGCCGCT
>VBFR01000056.1 GCA_005889345.1 Chloroflexota bacterium | reverse complement strand
ACCGTCGCGATCAAGGTCGCCGGCGACGGCGTCGCCTATGACGAGAAAGCCGTGCAGGAAATGCTCAAGGGGTTCCTCCAGCGGAAGGTACCTCAAGGCTCGCAGTTGACGACTGACGGCACGAAACTCAAGTACGACCCGCCGACGGACGCGAGCGCCGACGGCCACATCACGCTCAACGCCCACCTGTCAGGCTTCTATACGCCGATCTTCCTCGAGCCGGCGATCCGCGCCCACCTCAAGGGCATGAGCCCCAGCAAGGGGCGCGCCTTCCTCCAGACGCTCCGCAACGTCGTCGACGCCCGCGTGACCCAATCACCCTTCGGGCTGCCGTGGCTGCCCCTCTTCAGCTCGCGCATCACGCTCAAGATTCAGGAGGTCTCCAGCAGCAGCGCGAGCCCGTGAGGATCCTCGCGATCGACCCGGGCACGGTCCGGCTCGGCCTCGCGCTCAGTGATCCATCCGGAACGATCGCCCAGCCGTTGAGCGTGCTGGCGCGCCGTTCAGAAGTCGAAGACCTCAAGACACTCAGCGACCTGGTGGAACGCCACGAGGTTGGACTGATCGTGATCGGGCTGCCGCGGCTGATGAACGGCCGGATCGATGCGGCGGCCCAGCAAGCCCAGGCATTCGGCGCCAACGTGGCAAAGGCAACCGGGCGGCCGGTAGCATACTGGGACGAACGGCTGACGAGCGTGGCCGCCGAGCGCTATCTGATTGAGCAGGGCAAACGGCGCGGCAAACGGCGCCAGGAGATCGATCGAGTGGCCGCCACGCTATTGTTGCAGGGATATCTCGACTATCGGGCTGGTCGGGCACCAGGAGGCTGAATGCCAGAGATTCCGGAAGCGAACGGGGAAGTGCAGACCATCGAGCTGGTCAACGAGAAGACCGGCGAAGAGGAGAGCTACGTCGTCCATGATGTCGTGGAGATCGAAGGCGAAACCTACTACGTCCTGCAGGCCGAGGCCGACGAGGAGCGCGTCCTCATCCTTCGTCGCGAAGGGGAGTCGCTCGTGACGCTCGACGATGACGAGCACGACCGGGTGGTCGAGCAGCTCGAAGAATTCGAAGAGGAAGACGACGTCGATGATGACGGCGGTCCCGAACGCTGACTGATCCGAAGCGATCGACGCTGGGCGCCGCGGCGCCTCGTAAGAAGAGCCGTGCCCTCGGCTGCGTGCAGTGGTTCGTGGTCATTCTCTTCCTGTTGCCCGCGGCGTTGGGCATCCCGGCTGTTATCGGCTACGGCTGGGTTGACCACCAGCTGCACCAGCCGGCGAACCCCGGGAACTCCAAGGTGCGCTTCGTGGTGGCGCCGGGCGCGAGCTTTCACGAGGTCGCCGACACTCTGCATCGGACCGGCCTGATCGACTCGGTGACCGTCTTCGACCTGTATGCGCGCTACAAGCACCTGGACCGCAACGTACAGGCCGGTGCTTACGAGCTGAGCCGGAACCTCAACATGATCGAGATTTTGACCGCCCTGCAGACCGCTATCCCGGAGGAGGTCTTCGTGACGATTCCCGAGGGATACACGATCAAGAAGGCGGCGGCGGCCCTGGACAAGGGTGGCCTGATCAAGGGAAGCGATTACATGGCCCTCGCCGTCCAGGGGCAGTTCACCTACGACTTTCTGAAAGACCTGCCGCCAGGCGCCTCGCTGGAGGGTTTCCTCTTCCCGGATACCTACCTCGTCCCGCGGAGCGGGACCGCGAAGGACCTGATCAAACTGCAGTTGGAGAACTTCAAGACGCACTGGGACGACACGCGAAAGAGCCAGGCGGCCCAGCGTAAGCTCAATGCCCTGCAGATCGTCACCATCGCGTCGATGATCGAGCGCGAGGCCCGCTATCAGGACGATCGGCCCCTGGTGGCCAGCGTGATCTACAACCGGCTGGGGGCCGGCTGGCCGCTCCAGATCGACGCCACCGTGCTCTACGCCAAGGGCATCTGGCAGTCGTCGGTGACGAAGGAGGACCGCATGATTCAGTCGCCCTACAACACCTACCTACATACCGGCCTTCCACCTGGACCGATCGCCAACCCAGGCATCAAAGCCATCGATGCCGCGCTCCAACCCGCGAACACCGGGTACTTCTTCTACCTCTCCGACCCCCAGGGTCACAACCACTACGCCAGGACCAACGAAGAGTTCGCCCGCCTCCTCAAGCAGTACGGCCTCCAGTAAGGGCCAGACCCGGCTGCTGCTTCTCGGCGGAGACGGCGACGGCGAGCCGGCCGCCAGCCTCTTCAACGCCGGCTTCGCGGCGGCGGGCATCGCGGCACGCTGCGAAGTCCGCTCGGTGGCACCAGCCGACCTTGCCGAAGCGATCGCCCGGATGCGGGCCGACCGGAGCGTCCTAGGAGCCGCCATCACCATGCCTCACACGGTCGCCGCCAGCCGGCTGCTCGACGGATTGGGCCCGGAAGCGCAAGCGGTCAAAGCCGTCAACACCATCAGCCATCGAGCCGGTGCCCTCATCGGTTGGAACACCGATCGCTCCGGCTTCGCGCAGGCGCTCGACGATGCCGGCTTTCAGGCGAAGGGGCGCTCGGTCCTGGTGTTGGGGGCGGGCGGTGCGGCCCGAGCCGCGGTCGACGCGCTGCGCGAGAGCGCCGCCAGGATCTGGGTCACGAGCCCGGACCTCGATGAGGCCAGGGCGGTTTGCCGCGACCTCGCCGTGACCAGCGGCGGGCCGGCGCCACTGGGAACGTTGTCGCTTCTGATCCGAAAGGCGGAGCTGATCGTCAATGCGACGCCGGTGGGAAGTGACGGCGAGTCGGTGCTGTTCCCCATCGACTGGGTTACGCCGGCCCAATTCGTTTTCGACCTCATCTACCAGCCTCCCGTGACCCCCTTGCTTCTCGGGGCGCGAGATCAGGGCGCCCGGGCCATTAATGGCTTGACGATGCTGCTCTTCCAGGGACTCGCCGCGTTCGAGATTTGGACCGGTCAGGCTCCGCCGGAGGCCGCGATGCGGGCGGCGCTCGAACGGGCGGTAGTGGGGCGCCTCAGCTCGTGAGCCACCTGCTTTTCGCCCTCGGCTGGGCCGTCGGCGGCGCCGTGGTGGGTGTGGCCCTGAATTACTTATCGCGATGGTTGGCTCGTATCGAGGAGATCGAGTTCCAGCAGTCGACCCGCGACTCGCTGATCATGCCCGTGCTGGCGGCCGGGCTCTTCTTCCTGTTCGCGCTCCAATTGGGGATTCAGCCGCTCCTCTTCATCGACTCGCTCTACGTCGCGATCCTGGTCCAGGTGCTGGGGTTCGACCTGAAGACGCGCTACATCCTCGATTTCGTCATGTTTCCCAGTTGGGTGATCGCCTTCGCGCTGGCATTCGTCACCCCCTGGAATCGGGCGCTGACATGGCCCTGGCCCGACTGGCGAACCGCCGCCGTGGCGGGGCTGATCGCCGGTGGGATCTTCCTGGTGCTCTTCTTCGGCGGCCAGCTGATCCTCGGGGCCGAGGCCTTCGGCTTCGGTGATGTCAAGCTGGCGGTGTTCATTGGACTCGCGACCGGACTCTCGAACCTGAGGATGGCCCACGCCCTGCTCGATGGGGTCTTCCTGGGCGGCTTTGTGGCGATAATTCTTCTCATCACCCGGATCCGGAGCTTCAAGGACGCTGTGCCGTACGGACCGTTCCTCGTCATTGGAACGTTGTTCGTGCTCTACAGCCAGGCGCCATGAACGCCAGCGACCTGCTTCCCGGCGAGCGGATCCTGGCCCGCTCCTGCCGGCACTGGGTCGTTTTGCTCCGCCCGATTGCCACAACCGTCCTGGCCGTCGCGGTCTCGCTGGCAGTCCTCGCGCTGCTTCCGATCTCCGGTGAGCTCCGCCTGTTGCTGATGCTGGGCGCGCTGCTCGTCGGCTTGGGCGTCATCAACCTTTATTACTGGGGATGGCGCGCCCACGAGTACGTCCTCACCGACCAGCGGGTCATCCTCAACGAGGGGATCGTTTCCAAGTTCTCCCGCTCGATCGCCATCGACCGCATCCAGGACCTGACGACGTTTCAAGGGCTCTGGGGCCGGACCTGGGGCTTCGGGGACATCGAGCTCGAATCCGCGGGCCGGGAAGGCGCCGAGCTGCTCAGCACGGTGCCACGCCCGCAGCAGCTGCGCAACGCGATCTTCGGCCAGATCGAGGCGCGCCGACGGCAGGGGGGTTCGGCGAACCCCTAGCGGGGTACAATCGCATGCCGGTATGGTCAACCCCAGCGATTTCCGCAATGGCATGACGATCGAATGGGAGGACGGCCTCTGGGTCGTGCTCGAGTTCCAGCAAGGCCAGAACGCTCGCGGCGACACCTTTTTCCGCACCAAGCTGCGCAATGTCCGGACTGGGGCGATCATCGACCAGAAGTTCCGGGACAAGGATCGCTTTGCCCGAGCCCGGATCGAGAAGGTGGCCATGCAGTACCTTTACAGCGACGGTGACCGCCACTATTTCATGGACCTGGCGAGCTACGATCAGCTCCCCCTTGGCGACGACCAGCTGGGCGACACCATGAAATACCTGAAAGAAAATTCCTCCCTCGACGTGCTGATGTACGAGGGACGTGCGCTGGGCGTCGAGCTCCCCACGACGGTCGACCTGAAGGTGACGCAAACGTCGCCCGGATTCAAAGGCGACACGGCGGCTGGCGGCGGCAAGCCGGCGACAGTGGAGACGGGACTGATCCTGAATGTGCCCTTCTTTGTCAACGAAGGCGACGTCATCCGCGTCGATACGCGCACCGGCGCCTACGTGGAGCGGGTCTAAGCCGATGCCGGACCGTCCCCTCGGCTCGGTCAAGGTGGCCAACGAGGTCATCGCCAACATCGCCTCGTTGACCGCCTGCCAGGTCCAGGGCATCGTCGGCATGTACCAGGCCAAGGCCCGAGATGGGCACCGAGTCCTGCCCGCCAGCAGCTCGCACAAGGGCGTCCGGGTGGACCTTGGCAATGACGCGCTCAACCTCGAGCTCTTCGTCATCGTCGATCACTCCGCGCACGTCCCGACAGTGGCAGCCGAGGTTCAACGGCAGGTGGCGGACGCGATTGACAAGATGCTGGGCCTCGAAGTCCGCCAGGTCAACGTCTTCGTCGGCGACGTGAGGTTCCCCGAGGACGCGTAGGCGGCCCTCCGTGCAGCACCACTAGTGGGACGGCGCCACTTGGCCCGCGAGCTCGCGCTCAAGGTTCTCTTCGAGCTCGAGAACGACGGCGGCGATGCGGAACGATCCCTCCAGTACCACGTGGCCGAGTCGCGCGCCGATGCCGAGGTGGCGGATTTCGCCCGCACGCTGATCCAGGGCGTCCGAGAGCACCAGCCCGAGATCGATGCCGAGCTCAAGCAGGCGTCGAACAACTGGGGTCTCGACCAGATGGCCAAGGTGGAGCGCACCTTGCTGCGAATCGCCAGTTTCGAAATTCTCTACCTGCCGAGCGTCCCGCTCAAGGCGGCCATCAACGAGTCGATCGAGCTGGCCAAGACATTCGGGGGTCCCGACTCCGGCAAGTTCGTCAACGGCATCCTCGGCCGGATCGCCGCCGACGCTGAGATCCGCCACCATCCCGCTGCAAAAGGCGAGGGAAATGGCTGAGGTCGACCAGATGGATTATGAGACGGCCGTCGCCGAGCTGGAGCGAACCGTGCAGCTACTCGGAAAGGAACAGGACGACCTCGCCGAATCGGTACGCACCTTCGAGCGCGGTCTCGCGCTGGCGCGGCGTTGCGCCCAGCTGCTCGATGATGCCGAGCGGCGGTTGAAAGAGCTGGCCGCGGCCGGCGGGCGTCCGCCGGGTCCGTGACGCTTCTTCAAAACCCGTACTTCGTCGTTCCCCTCATCGCCTGGGCGATTGCCCAGGTTGCCAAGGTGATCATCGATTCCGTTCTGCTCCACCGGTTCAGCGTGCGGCGGCTGGCGACCGCCGGAGGAATGCCAAGCTCACACAGCGCGCTGGTCGTCTCCCTGACCACCATCGTCGGCCGGCTGGAGGGGGTGCAGTCGGCGCTCTTCGCAGTGTGCCTGATCTTCGCCAGTGTGGTCATGTACGACGCCACCGGCGTGCGGCGGGCGGCCGGCCAGCAGGCGATGATTCTGAATCGGCTGATCGACGATCTCTTCATCGGGCACCAGGGCATCCGCCAGGAGCGGCTGCGAGAACTGCTCGGGCACACGCCGATCGAAGTGATCGCCGGAGCGCTGCTCGGGATTATTGTCGGGCTAGGAATATGGCGCTGATGGTTGAGGGCCGCGTCCGCCTGGACCAGGCGCTCGTGGCCCAGGGGCTGGTGCCCTCGAGGCAGCGCGCGCAGGCTATGGTGCGTGCCGGACTGGTGCGAGTGGCGGGCGCGGTGGCGGACCGGCCGGACCAGATGGTCGACGCCGGCGTCAGCATCGACCTCGACCGAGTCAAGACCTACGTCAGCCGCGGCGGCGAGAAGCTCGCGGCCGCGCTCGATAGCTTCGGCCTCGACCCGGCAGGAAGAGTTTGCCTCGATGTCGGCGCGTCGACCGGCGGCTTTACCGACCTCTTGCTGCAGCGAGGCGCGGCGGGCGTCATCGCCGTCGATGTCGGCTATGGCCAGCTGGCCTGGAGTCTGCGCCGGGATCCCCGGGTGACCGTACTGGAGCGGGTCAACATCCGGCACCTGGATCGGTTGCCGGTCCCCGCGGACCTGGCGGTGATCGACGTCTCGTTCATCTCGCTGCGGCTCGTCTTGCCGCGCGTCCGCGACCTCCTCAGCCCGCCGGGTGACGTGGTGGCGCTGGTCAAGCCGCAGTTCGAGGTTGGCAAGGGCGCGGTGGGGAAGGGTGGCATTGTGCGCGACCCCGAGCAGCACCGACAGGTTGTCCGCGAACTCCGAAAATTCGCCGAAGACGCCGGTTACGTGGTTGTCGCTGAGCTTCCCTCGCCGATCCTGGGCGCCAAGGGAAATCGCGAATTCCTGCTGCATCTGAGGCGACATGGCTGACGCGGTCGGGATCGTCTGCCACCCGCGCATCGATATCGGCGGTGCCCCGGTTACGGAGGCACGCCGGCAGCTGGAAAAGGGCGGCTTTCGCGTGTGGACCTATTGCGCCACCGCGGAGGAGCGCCCCGGCGCGCTGGAGGGCGAGCTGAACGGCACCCGGCTGATCGTCAGTATCGGGGGGGACGGCACCCTGCTCTGGACAGCACAGCAGGCGGCGGCCGCCCATATCCCGGTGCTCGGGATCAACGCCGGCCGGTTGGGCTTCCTGACCCAGGTACAGCTCGGCGATGAGGGAACGGCGCTCGACCGCTGGGCGGCCGGCGACTTTACGCTGCAGCGCCGCGCGCTGCTCGAGGCCCGGGTCGACGACCGCGTCTTTCTCGCCCTCAACGACGTCACCGTCCACAAGGGGATCGAGATCAACCTGATCCGCATCGAGGCGGTCGTCGACGGCCATCCAGCGGGCCGCTTCGACGCCGATGGGATCATCGTCTCGACGCCGACAGGCTCGACGGGGTACGCGCTGTCCCTGGGTGGGCCCATCGTCCATCCGGACGTACGTGCGATCGTGTTCATGCCGCTGAATCCGCATAGCCTCTTCAACCGCCCGATCGTGCTGCCGGAACAGTCGAAGATCGTTCTCCGGCTCCCGTCTGCTTCCGCAATCCTCACCTGCGACGGCCAGCAGACCTACGCGCTCCGACCAGGGGCCGAGGTGCGGGTCGCAGCGCCCGGGCTGCAGGTGGAGCTGGTCCAATTCAGCGGCGGTCGCAACTTCTTCGAACTGCTGCGCCGCAAATTGCGGTGGGGTCTACCGCTCACCGATGGCGACGAGTGACCAGCTCCCCGATGCGCCGGGTTGGCCAATTCTGGCGCCACGCCTCGGCTCGCGTCACGCCCGAGGAGCGGGCGAGTGCTGAGCGAATCCTGGGGCCGCTCGCGCCATTCTTCGTCGCATTGCCCGTGAACGATCAACGGCATGGCCTCGACGTGCTCGAAACGGTGACCGACCTCGAGGCTCAGCCGAGCCCGCTGTTGCAGCAGGCCGCATTGCTGCACGACTTGGGCAAGGCCGAGGCGCATTTCTCGGTGGTCGAGCGGAGCCTGACCGTTGTCCTTAAGGCCGTCGCGCCAATGATCCTGCAGGCCGTGGCGCGGTCGCGGCCAGCGTTCGGCCGGCGGTACCGGATCTACGCCGAGCACGCGCGGATTGGGGCCGAGCGGCTCCGCGCCGCGGGCGCCGCCGACCTCGCCGCAGTCGTTGCCGAGCATCACGCGACGGATCCGCAGTCCGAGGTGACCCGCCGCTTGCAGCGGGCGGACGGACGGAATTGACGCGCGAGATCACCGCCGAGCTCGAGCGTGACCCTGTCTACGTCGTCCGGACACCCGCTTTCGATGGGCCGATCGAGCTCCTGCTCTCTCTGGCGCAGCGCGCCGAGGTCGACCTCAAGGCGATCTCACTGGCGAGCCTCACCGACGATTACCTGCGCGCGATCGAGCAGGCGCAGCCGCCGCTTGACCGGCTGGCCGCCTTCCTGGTGATCGGCGCCCGGCTGGTGCAGCTGAAGGCTGCCGGCTTGATGCCGGAGGCGACGGTGGGGGAGGAGGAGGATTTACAGGCCTGGGAAGACGCGATCAAGGGACGCCTCGAAGAGTACAAGCGCTTCAAGGAGCTCGCCGAGTCGCTGATGCGACGCCACGCCAGCGGACGCTTTACCTTCGCCGGCTTGCTCGAGCCCGACGTCATCCCGCAAGCGCGCGTCCAGGTGAGTCTCGACGCCCTCGCCAGTGCTTTCCGCCAGGTACTCGACCGCTTGCCGCCGCCAGGGCAGGTCACCGTGGAGATGGAGCATGTCTCGCTCGGCGAGAAGCTCGAAGAACTCCGGCAGATGCTGGCGCGGCAAGCACAGCTCAATTTCACCGCCATCTTTCGGCACGCGCGCACACGGCTGGAAGCGGTGGTCACCTTCCTGGCACTCCTCGAGCTGATTAGAATCGGTGAGGCCCGTGTGGCTCAGGCCTCGGCTTTCGCTGAAATCATGGTGCACGGACAGGAGAGGAACAAAACAGATTGAGCTCATCGGTCGAGGGTGCGACACAGGTGCGAGACACGACCAGCCTGGCCGCGGCCCTCGAGGCGGTGCTCTTCACGCTCAACCGGGCGGTCACCGTGCTCGAGCTCCAGGACATCCTGCAGTCGCCCCTGCCCGACATCGAAGCCGCCGCAACGCGCCTCACGGAGGCGCTGGCCGGTCGCGGCCTCTTCCTGCAACGCCACCAGGACCAGCTACAACTCGTGACCGACCCGGCGCAGGCCGACGTGGTCCGCCGCGTTTTGCGGCCCGAGTACCCGGCGCGCCTCTCGCCGGCGGCTTACGAGACGCTCGCCATCATCGCCTACCGCCAGCCGCTCACGCGCGCGCGTATCGAGGAGATTCGCGGTGTCAACTGTGAGGCGGTGCTGGAGAGCCTCGAAGAAAAGGGCCTGATCGAGGAGACCGGCCGACTTGACGCCCCGGGCACGCCCCGCCTCTTCGGAACCACGATGAGGTTTCTGCAGATCCTGGGACTGAGCAGCCTGAACGAGCTGCCACCACCACCGCAATCCGGCTCAACCAGTTCCTAGCGCGTGCCGGCGTGGCGGCGCGGCGAAAAGCCGACCAGTTGATTGCGTCGGGCGAGGTGTTGGTCAACGGCGCACCCGCGGTTGCCGGCCAGCAGGTCACGCCCGGAATCGATCGAGTGACCGTCGGCGGGAGGCCGGTCGAACCGGTTGCGACGTCGACCTACTTGATGATGAACAAGCCGGTCGGGGTGTTGACCAGCGTCGGCGACGACCGCGGCCGGCAGACCGTGGTCGATCGCCTGCCTCCCGGACGGCCGCGTCTTTTCCCGGTCGGGCGGCTCGATCTCGACAGCCGCGGGTTGGTCTTGTTGACCGATGACGGCGAGCTGGCCGGGCGGCTGATGCACCCCCGCTACCATGTCGAGAAGGAATACCGGGTCGTGGTCAGGGGTCGTCCCGGTGAGGACGCCGTGCGGCGGCTCTCGGAGGGCATGGTTGTGAGAGGGGAGCGATTCGAGCCGGCGGAGGTCCAGCTGCTCGACGCCGCGGACGGCGACACCCGGCTCACGATGGTGTTGCGTGAAGGCCGCAAACGGGAAGTGCGCCGGCTGTGGCAGGCGCTCGGCCATCCCGTGCTCGATTTGCAGCGCGTGCGGATCGATGGGCTTCAGCTCGGTGACCTCGCCGAAGGCGATGTCCGCCCGTTGCGGTCTGACGAGGTGGCCCGCTTGAAGAGCGCGGCGGGGTTCTAGCGTGATCATCGCGATCGATGGACCAGCCGGCTCGGGCAAGACGACCGTGGGGCGCATGGTGGCGGACGCCCAGGGCTTCGCGCTGGTTGACACCGGCCTGTTCTACCGGGCCGTCACGGTCGAGGCGCGTCGCCGCGGAATTGCGGCCGACGATGTCCACGGATTGACCCGGATGCTGGGTGAGCTGCGGATCGAGATCAATACCTCGCCAGCCGCAGGCCGCACGGGACCATTACTCTCGATCGATGGCCGCGACGTCAGCCGCGAGGCGCACGATCCGGCGATTGCCGGCGAGCTCTCGCGCATTTCGGGGATCGCCGAGGTGCGCCGGCTGTTGATCGAGCCGCAGCGCCGCGCGGCGCCGGGCGATGCCGTGGTCCTGGGACGCGACATCGGCACGGTCATCTTTCCGAGCGCGGATGTGAAATTCTTTTTCACCGCGCCCGCCGCGGAGCGAGTGGCCCGGCGGCGCCGCGAACTGGATCAAGTGCGTGGCAGCGCCACGCCGGACGCGCTGCTCGAGCAGGAAGTCGAGGCCCGGGACCGCGCCGACCAGGAGCGAGAAATCGCGCCGTTGCGCCCGGCAAGCGATGCTATAATCATCGCGACTGAGGGCAAGTCGGTCGGTCAGGTGTTTGACGAAGTGATGGCCCGGCTGCCGAAGCACTGATCTTGAGCTATTCCTTCCTTACTGGTCTTGCACGGCTCCTCACCCGAATCCTGCTGGGGTCCAAGTTCCACCTTCACGGTGCGGCGAACGTGCCCCGCTCGGGGCCGCTTTTGATGGTGTCGAACCACGTGGGGGCCGTCGACCCGGCTATCATCGGCGCCTGGACACCGCGGCCGGTGTGGTTCATGGCGAAAGCGGAGCTCTTCAAAGGCGGTTGGGCCTGGCTGATGCGCGGCTACCACGCGTTTCCCGTTATCCGCCACTCTCCCGATCGGACCGCGTTGCGCCGGGCCTTCGATTTGGTCAAGCAGGGGTCGGCCGTCGTGCTCTTCCCTGAGGGACACCGATCGGAGGGCGCCCGTCTGCTGCGCGCCGAACCCGGCGCCGGCTTCATCGCACGCCGTTCGGGCGCCCCGCTGGTGCCCATCGCAATCACCGGGTCACAGAATGTGATCGGCCGGCACAAGGTGATCCCGCGCCGGGCCGAGGTCGCCATGACGTTCGGAGAACCGTTCCAGCTTCCGGAACGCAATCGCGACGGGAGCCCAATGGATCATCAGCAGAGCGCGGACTATCTGATGACAAAGATCGCCCAGCTGCTGCCGTTGGAAAACCAGGGGGAGTACGCGAACGCATCTCTACCACGGAGCGCCCAGGCATGAAAAAGATCTATGTGCTTGACACCAACGTCCTGCTGCACGATCCGAACGCGATCTACTCCTTCGAGGACAACGAGATCGTCATCCCGCTGACCGTGATCGAGGAGGTCGACGGCCAGAAGCGCCGGCAGGACGAGGTCGGGCGGCACGCCCGCCTGATCGCCCACTATTTCGACGAGCTTCGCGCCAAGGGAAAACTCTCCGAGGGGGTCGCCCTTAAGTACGGTGGCACGCTCCGTGTCGAACTGACCCACGAGAGTACCGCGCAGCTCCCGGAGGACCTCGATCCGCGCAAGCCCGACAACCAGGTGATCGCCCTGACGTTGCAGTTGAAGGCCGAGAGCAACGGGACGCCGGTCATCCTCGTCAGCAAAGACATCAATGTTCGGGTAAAGGCCGATGCCCTCAACCTCCAGGCGCAGGATTACGAGACCGACAAGATGGTGCTCAAGGAAGAGGACCTCTACGACGGCATGACGACCCTGACCGTGACAGCGGATGACATCGAGAACTTCACCAAGACCAATGTCTACCAGCCGTCAAACGGCCAGCTCTACTTCAATCAGTTCGTGCACTTCAAATTGGTGAACGGCACCAAGTCGAGCGCGCTGGGTCGCTACGACGCAGCGGCGGGCCACGTGGTTGGGCTGGCGGCGATCAAGAAAGAA
>VBFR01000032.1 GCA_005889345.1 Chloroflexota bacterium | reverse complement strand
GTCGGCACCGCCGGACAGGTAGGCGAGGTTGCGGTAGCCGTGATCGGTCACGAGGTGATGGATCAGCGCGCGCATGCCGGATCCGTTGTCGCACCGGACGTTGATCGAAGCCGAGCTCGGGTTTCCGGCCAGGGTCACGATAGGGACGACGTCGGCCAGCCGGGCGATTTCGACCTTGGAAAGCATCTGGTCGTGCAGGATCAGCCCGTCCGCCTTGCCGGCGATGGCGGCGATCCTGGCCACCACGTTTTCCTCTTGCACGCCGACAGAACTGATGAGGACATCGAACCCACGACGCTGAGCCGCAACTTCGATGCCGCGATTGATGACGTCCATGAACAGAAGGTTCTCCTCCTCGTCCTCGAACGCCACCTCACCGCCGCGCCGGAAGACGACGGCGACCACTTCCTTGAGGTTGCTGGACAGCGCGCGAGCCGCGCCGTCGGGCACGAAGCTGAGCGCGCGAACGGCGCGCAGTACCCGTTTGCGGGTTTCGGCCTTGGGACTGCCTTGGCCGTTGAGGACGCGTGATACCGAGGCGATCGACACACCAGCCCGGCTGGCGACATCGTAGATCGTCGGGATCGCCTTGGCCCGCCTCACCCCTGCCATGCAGCCCCTCTCCCCAGGCACCGTGGTTGGTAAGCGCTTACTAGTAACCGCTTACCGGTAAGCGCTTACTAAATCGGCTTGTTCATACCATACGAGGGGTGCTGTGTCAATCTCTAACCCGAGCGTTGGGAAAGAGTGCCGAGGGCCAGAATCGAACTGGCGACACCACAATTTTCAGTCGTGTGCTCTACCAACTGAGCTACCTCGGCACGAGGACGTATTGTAGCCGCGCCTCGCGCCCGCCCGGCCGGGTTACAATCGCCGCAAGGAAGGTCCGTACCATGCGCTTCGTGTACAACGACCCCTACGCGCTGCGCGGTGCCGTCGAGCAGCTGGCCGGCCAGCAGCCGGTTGCGACCCGGCGCGAGCGCGATCTGCCGATCCCAGTCGACGTCTACCAGCAAGCCAACGAGATCGTGATCGAAGGAGCCCTTCCCGGCGCCGAGCTCAAGGATCTCGAGCTCACCTGCGAGGCCGGGCTGCTCACGCTGCGGGGCACAGTTATGCCGGTCGACCGCGACTTCGCCGTCCAGGAGATCCCGCGCGGCACGTTCTCACGGTCGCTCGCCCTGCCGGCGGAATGCGATCTCGATGGAGCTACGGCTTCGTTCGAGAACGGCATCATCCGGGTCATCCTCCCTCGACCTCGCCAGCGTGTCGCCCACACGATCAAGGTCGAGAGCGGCAAGCCGGACACGACCTCGCGAATCGTCATGGAGAAACCCGAGGTGCTCGACGCCGTCAAGGGTCAGGGGTATCGCGAAGTCGGCGTCAAGTCGAACCGGCGTAAGGGTCGGTCCAAATGATGGCTGCGACCAGCGACAGCGGCTCCCACCAGGAATTGACCGGCGAGCTGGCCGCCCTTGATCGCCAGCTGCGGGACCTGTCGGCGCAGTGGGAAAACGTCGAGCGGACGATCAGCGAAAAGATTCGCCGCCGCCGGGAGCTGATTTCGGAGCAGGAGGCGACCAACGTCGATCACGCCGAGGAGATCAATCGCCTGCAGTCGGACGTCTATGCCTTACGCGACCGCCTCGACCAGCTGCGCGATTCCCACCTCGACTTCAGCGCGCTCTACCGAATCCTCCAGCAGGCTCGCCCCTGACGCGCTAAGCGGACGCCTCCTCTTTCGCGGCCTCGGTTTTCGCGCGCCGGTCGATTTCGCTGACGACCGCCGGGTCCGCCAGGGTCGTTGTGTCGCCAAGCGGCCGGTTCTCCGCCACGTCACGCAACAACCGCCGCATGATCTTGCCCGAGCGGGTCTTGGGTAGCTCAGGGGTGAAGACGATGTTGGCGGGAGCGGCGATCTTCCCGATCTTCTTCCCGACGTGGTCGCGCAACTCCTTCAACATCGCCGGCGACCCTTCGGCTCCGCCCTTGAGCGTGACGAAGGCGACGATCGCCTGACCGGTCTGCGGGTCGCTGCGGCCGGCCACGGCGGCCTCGGCGACCTTGGGATGACTGACCAGCGCGCTCTCCACCTCGATCGTCGAGATTCGGTGGGCGGAGACGTTCATGACGTCGTCTACCCGTCCCATCAACCAGAAGTCGCCGTCCTCGTCGATGCGAGCCCCGTCCCCGGCAAAGTAGACATCCTTGAATTTGCTCCAGTACGTCTGGACGTAGCGATCGTGATCGCGGAAGATCCCGCGCAGCATGGCGGGCCAGGGCCGCTTGATCACCAGGTAACCTCCGCCACCCGGTCCCACCTCTTCGCCCGCGTCGTTGTAGACGGCCGCCTGGACGGTTGGAAATGGCTTGGTCGCGGAGCCCGGTTTCAGGGTCGTCACGCCGGGCAAAGGCGTGATGAGGATCATCCCGGTCTCGGTCTGCCACCAGGTGTCGACCACCGGCGTCCGTCCACCGCCGATGTTCTCCCGGTACCAGATCCAGGCTTCCGGATTGATGGGCTCACCCACCGAGCCCAGCAGGCGCAGTGAGCTCAGGTCGTGCTTCTTGGCGTATTCCGGGCCCCACTTCATGTGGGTGCGGATTGCGGTCGGCGCTGTATAGAGAATGTCGACTTTGTAGCGCTCGATGATCGACCACCAGCGATCCTTGTCGGGGAAGTCGGGAACACCTTCGTAGATGACGCCGGTCGTCCCGTTGCACAGCGGCCCGTAGACGATATAGCTGTGGCCGGTGACCCAGCCGATGTCGGCGGCACACCAGTACACCGAGTCGGGCTTGATGTCGAAGATGTAGTGGTGGGTCGTCGCGGTCCCCACCAGGTACCCCGCCGTGGTGTGCACGATCCCCTTGGGTTTGGCGGTGGTCCCACTCGTATACAGCAGGTAGAGCAGGTCCTCGGCGTCCATCGGCTCGCAGGGACATGAGCCTGGATCCGTACTGGCATCTTTCACCAGGTCCTGCCACCAGACATCCCGGCCGTCCTTCATCGGGGTGTCTGAGGGCGTCCGGCGGAGCACGACCGCCTTCTTGACCTTGGGGGCTGACTCGAGCGCGGCGTCGGCGTTCTTCTTCAGGGGAACCGGGTTGCCCTTGCGCAAGCCCTCGTTCTGAGTGATCACGAACTCGCATTCCATGTCGTTGAGCCGCCCGGCGAGGGCATCGGCGCTGAATCCGCCAAAAACCACGGTGTGCGGCGCGCCCAGCCGGGTGCAGGCGAGCATAGCCACCGGGAGCTCCGGCACCATCCCCATGTAGATGCCCACCGGGGTGCCCTTCTTGACCCCCAGCTTCTTGAGCGCGTTGGCAAAGGCAACGACGTCCGACAGCAGGTCCTTGAAGGTGATGGTGCGCTTCTGGTCGACCGGCTCACCTTCCCAGTAGTAGGCGACCTTGTCGCCCAGGCCGGCCTCGACGTGCCGGTCGACGCAGTTGTAACAGACGTTCAGCTTGCCGCCGAGGAACCATTTGGCGTAGGGCAGCTTCCACTCGAGGACCGTCTCGAAGGGCTTGAACCAGGTAACCCGCTTGAGTGCCTCCTCCTTCCAGAAGTCCTCCAGCGGCCTGGCATAGATATCGGGCTGGGCATTGGCATTCCTCGCAAACTCGGGGGGAGGCGGGTAGCGTCGCTCCTCCAGCTGCATCGACTCGATGGCATGCGTGCCGGATTGGATCGTCATCAGCTCAGATTACCGCTCCCGCCGGCTGCTGCCCTAACCGGGGCGGCCCCGTAAGAGGCGCCGGATCATTGACACGACACTATTTGCGGGAGCTAAATGGTGAATTAGGGGAGTAATCTCAGCCCCCAAACTAGGTAAGGGAGGACTAATGGAAACACGCAATCGGGGTCAAGGCACCGGGGGCCCCCCGGTGGGCACGGAAACCGCCCAGACCCGAGCCTCGCAATGGGAGGTCCTGGCGGCATCGCCCGAATTTCGGCGGCTGATCACGGCGAAGCGTAACTTCATCATCCCGGCGGTGATCTTCTTCCTCGTCTACTACTTCGCGCTTCCCCTCGGTAACGGGCTGGCGCCAAGCCTGATGAACACCAAAATCATCGGCAACATCAACCTGGCGTACCTGTTCGCCCTCTCCGAGTTCGTGATGGCCTGGATCCTGGCTGCCGTCTACATCCGGCGGGCGAACCGGATCTTTGATCCGCTGGCGGCCGCGGTGCGCAAATTGGCGGCGCGCATGGGGATGGGGTCATGACCACTACCCTTTGGATCACGGCGATCATCGTCGCCATCACCCTCGGCATCACCATCTGGGCGGCGCGACAGACGCGCACCACCGTCCAGTTCTACGCCGCCGGCCGGAAGATCAACAGCTGGCAGAACGGGCTCGCGATCGCCGGTGATTATATGAGTGCCGCCTCCTTCCTCGGGATCGCGGGACTGATCGCATTCAACGGCTATGACGGCTTCATGTACTCGGTCGGCTGGCTCGTCGCCTATCTGACCGTCCTGCTGCTGATCGCGGAGCCCATTCGCAACACCGGCAAGTACACAATGGCCGACGTCCTTGCCTATCGCATGTCGGCCGGACCCGTACGCTCCGCCGCTGCTATCTCGACCCTAACGGTCAGTGGCTTCTACATGATCGCCCAGATGGTCGGCGCCGGCAGCGTCCTTCACTTGCTGGTGCCGGGGTTCTCGTTTAAGTGGGCGGTGGTCATCGTCGGCGTCCTGATGATCGGCTACGTGGTGCTCGGCGGCATGATCGCGACCACCTGGGTTCAGATCGTCAAGGCGACGTTGCTCATGGCGGGCGCGGTGCTGCTGAGCATCCTGGTGCTCGGCCACTTCGGCTTCAACCCAGTGCGGTTCTTCGACGCCATCGCCAAGGTCGTTGACAAGAAGTCCGGGCTCAACTTCACGCAACCCGGCATCCTCTACCCGCACGGCAAGCACGTCGCTCTCGGTCCTCTGACGCTCGACAAGTCGACGATCGAGAACGTGTCGCTCGGCATGGCGCTCATCTTCGGTACCGCGGGCCTGCCGCACATCCTGATGCGCTTCTACACCGTGCCAACCGCGCGTGCGGCGCGGACTTCGGTCGGTTGGGCCATGGGTCTGATCGGCGCTTTTTACGTCATGACGACGTTCCTGGGTTTCGGCGCCGCCGTGCTGGTCGGCAAAACGGGGATCGGAACCAACAACAACCTCGCTGCCCCCAAGCTCGCGGAGTTTCTCGGTGGCGGACCGAACACGTTTGGCGGTGAGTTGTTCCTTGGGTTCATCTCGGCGGTCGCCTTCGCCACCATCCTGGCGGTGGTCGCCGGGCTAACCCTCGCCGCGTCCAGCGCGTTCGCCCACGATTTCTGGATGAACGTCGTCCGGGGCGGCAAGGAGAGCGAGTCCGAACAGGTCCTGGTGGCGCGCATCGCCGCAGTTGGGGTCGGCGTGATCGCCGTGCTCGTTGCGATCAACTTGCAAACCGCCAATGCTGCCCAGCTGGTCGCGGTCGCCTTTGCTGTGGCCTCCAGCGGCAACCTGCCGGTCATCCTCTTTACGCTCTTCTGGAAGCGGTTTAATACGGTCGGCGCCGTTTGCGGTCTGATAGGTGGAACGGCCGTGTCCATTGTGCTGGTGGTCATCGGTCCCGGCTTGGGTACGCCGCCGGCGGCGCACCCGGCGTTCGCTCTAGCCAACCCGGGCATCGTCAGCATCCCGCTCGGGTTCATCTTCGCGATCGTTGGCACTTACATCGGTGAAGCGCTCGGCGGCGACACGCGCGCGAAAGCGATGTACCCGGAGATCGCCGTCCGTTCGCAGACCGGCGTCGGAGCGGAGCCCAGCTCAGTCGCGGAGGAGCGGATCCCCGCCATCGTCTAAGACTCGACCTCGAGATGGGGGCGGGCCTCAAGCCCGCCCCTATTTGTATTCAGCGAAAGGCCCTGGCTGGCTTAGTGAATAACTGGGCTCTTCTTTTGCTCCGTCTCGGGCGTGGGAGTTTCGGATAGTTCGCACTCGGTTAGAAAGACCGTGACATAACCAAACGAATTGATTTTGCCTTTGCCTGCGATCGAGTTCCCCTTTTCGAACATCAAGATGTAGTCCGCCCAATGATGTTCAAACGCCATGTTGACGGT
>VBFR01000055.1 GCA_005889345.1 Chloroflexota bacterium | reverse complement strand
TCCAGCGCTATGGCTGGTGGCGTGGCTGGGGCATGGCGTTCCGCCGAATCGCGCGCTGCCACCCCTTCCATGCCGGCGGCTGGGATCCCGTGCCATGACGTCCCTACTCGTCCTGCTGGCGACCCGCCACGAGCCATGGGACACGATCGGCGATCTCTGGCACCCGATCTGGCTGCTCTGGTGGACGCTGATCGGCGTGCCGATCCATGCCGTTCTCAAGGCCTTCCTCGGCGTTCTGAGCGGGAACCCGCTCGCCGAATCGATCGGTCCCTTTGGCATCGCCATCGTCCTCTTGACCATCCTGATCAAGCTGATCATCTCTCCCATCTTCCAGTACCACCTGACCACTTCGCGGCGCGTCCAGGCGGAGCAGCGCCGGATCGCTCCCCAGCTGTCACCATGAAGCTCTACAAGGAACACAACATCAACCCACTCGCGCAGATGAGCGGCTGCCTGCCGGCGCTGATCCAGTCCCCCATCCTGATCGCGCTCTTCTACGTCATTCGGGACGCCCACCAGAGCCTGCCGATCCACGATTTCCGCTTCCTGGGCATCTTTCTCGATAAGACCGCCTTGCAACCCGGCCAGTTTGTTGCGCTGGCCATCCTTCTTCCCCTCCTGGCCGGGCTCACGACCTTCGTGCAGACCAAGATGATGACCCAGCCGGGCCAGGTTCAAGACCCGACCCAGGCGGCGATGACGCAGAACATGACGCTGATCATGCCGGTCTTCATCGGGTTCATCTCGCTCAACTTCGCGGCCGCCCTCGCGCTCTACTGGGTGGTCAGCAACCTCTTCAGCATCGGCCAGCAATACTTCATCACCGGCTGGGGTTCACTCAACATACCGCCGGGCTTACGCAGGGGGAAAGCCGCATGAGCACCACTAGCGACAGCGTGGAAACCACCGGAACAACGGTCGAGGAGGCGGTCGAGAAGGCGCTCGAGGACCTCGAAGAGGCGCGAGAGAACGTCGAGATCACGGTTTTGGATGAGTCGGCGCAGGAAGCCCGCGTCCGGGTGACCGTTCGCGAGAGCTACGCCGTCAAGGCCCGCCAGGTGGTGGCCGAGCTGCTCTACAAGATGGGGATCACGGCACAGGTGTTCATCAAGAAGGCCGACGACCCGGTGATGATCGATGTCGCCGGCGACAACCTTGGCTTGTTGATCGGCTGGCGGGGCGAGACGCTCCGCGCCTTCCAGACGGTCGTCAATCTGATCCTCAACGAGGGACGCGTCGACCGGCGTCGGCTGGTGGTCGACGTCGAGCACTACCGCAACCGGCGCGAGGAGACGGTCAAGGAGATGGCACTGCGCCTGGCGGAGCGTGTGCGGCGCACGGGCGAGCGGGTGATGATGGACCCGATGCAGTCGTACGAGCGCCGCATCGTCCACATCACGCTCGAGAAGGAGCCCGGCATTCGTACCGAGAGCCAGGGTGAGGAACCCAACCGTCGGGTCGCGATCCTCCCCGACGGGGTCACCGCGGCCCGGCGCCCGGCAGAGCGTCCGGTGCCAGCCCCCTCCCCACCGCTGACCCGCCAGGGTTCGGGCTACGGTGACCGGCCCCGCTACGGCGACCGGCCCCGTTTCGGCGACCGGCCGCGGTTTGGCGAGCGGCGGCCTGGCTACCGCGAAGGCGAGGGCGGCGGGGGCGGCGAGACGCCCTGAGCGCCGCCGGCGTCGAGCTGGGCGCGGACCTGGTAGAGCGCCGCTGCGACCGCCTCGGCCGATAAACCGTCGTCGAGCGCATCCTGGGCGCGCCGGACACCCTGCTTGAGGGCGGGAGAGGCCGCCCCCGCGGCGAGCGCCTTGAGCTCTCGGGCGACCTCAACCGGCAACCCGGCACCCGCATCCGAATCCGCATAACTCCAGGCTTCGACCCGCGCGATCAGGCGATTCAGGCGCCGGCCGAATTCCAAACGCTCTTTCACGAGTCCCTATTATCCGACACTGGACCACCCATTATGTGTGCAGTAACGGTGTCGAAATGTGAGGATGTGCCGCCACCCCTACGATATACTCAGATCGTGCCCCAAGCCCGTCCTCCTTATCGTCTTTCCACCTTGCCGACCGGGGCCAGAGTCGTCTCGACCGAACTGGCAGACCGCCCCTCGGTGACGATGGCGATCATGTTCAAGGTCGGTTCCCGCTATGAGTCTGACAAAGAAGCGGGGATCAGTCATTTCCTCGAACATATGTTCTTCAAGGGCTCGGCCCGCTACGGCGGTGCCAAGGAGATCGCGGAGGCGATCGAGGGTGTCGGCGGCGTCCTGAACGCCGCGACGGACAAAGAGCTGACGATGTACTGGGCGCGCGTGCCCAAGACCAAGGCCAAGCTGGCGATCGATGTCCTCGGTGACATGCTGTTTCAGCCCTTGCTCGATCCCGCCGAGCTGGAAAAGGAGCGGCTGGTCGTGCTCGAGGAGTTACGCATGTACCAGGACTCGCCGCAGGAGTACGTGCACAGTCTGTTCGAGCAAATCAGCTGGCCCGATCATCCGCTCGGTCGCGACGTGGGGGGGACGGAGGCGTCGGTCCGAGCCCTGTCGCGCGATGACTTGCTCCGCTACCTCGAGGAGCACTACCTGCTGCGCAACCTGGTCGTGACCATTGCCGGCCCGGTGACCCACGACGAAGCGATCGCCCTCGTCCAGCCCTACCTCAAGGTCCGCGGCAACGGCGCCGCACCCCCCGCCTTCTTGCCTTCGGTCGGCAACGGGCTGAAGCCCACCGTCCTGCTGAAGTCGAAGAAGACGGAGCAGGCGCACGTGTGCGTCGGCGTGCACGCCCCCTCTTACATGGATCGCGACCGCCACGTGATCGACATCCTCAACTGTGTCCTCGGCGAGGGCATGAGTTCCCGCCTCTTCCTCGAAGTCCGCGAGAAGCTGGGGCTGGCGTACGACGTCCACTCCTACGTCAACAAGATGTTCGATACTGGCGTGCTTGGCGTCTACGCGGGGACCGAGCCGCGCCAGGCCGCGCGAGCGGTGGGCGCCATCGTCGGCCAGCTGCGGCGGCTCTGCAAGGAGCCGGTGGAGAGCGCGGAGTTGACGAAGGCCAAGGAGTTTTACAAGGGCCGGCTGTTGCTGCAGATGGAAAGCACCAATTCGGTCGCGACCTGGTACGGCGGCCAGGAAGCCCTCACCGGCCGGATCGAAGGGGTTGATGAGAACATGGCGGAGATCGATGCGGTCACCGCGGACGACGTCATGCGGATCGCCAACGAGCTCTTCAGCCAGGCGCTCCAGCTGGCGGTGATCGGCCCCTTCCGCAGCGACGCGCCCTTCCTCAAGCAAATCGCTTGAGAGATAGAATGAATCGCCCTCGGATGAAGTTGAACAGCTAAAGGATGGCGCAGCCGCACATGGCGCAACCGCCGGCGCCCGCGCAATCAGTGCGCCAGAAGTCTTTTCTCAGGGACACGCTCGAGATCGTGTTCCTCGCGCTCGTTCTTTACGTGGTCATCCAGTACGCGGTACAGACCGTCCACGTGCTTGGCTCCAGCATGTACTCGACGCTGCATGACAACGACCTGCTGGTGGCCTCGAAGATTTCATACAAGCTGCACCAGCCGCAGCGGGGCGACATCGTCGTGTTCAAGCCGCCCGACGAAGCGAGCCGCGATTTCATCAAGCGCATCATCGCGTTGCCCGGCGAGCGGGTCCACATCGCCAACAGCGTCGTCTATATCAATGGGCAGGTGCTGCACGAGCCCTATCTGCCCGAGCGGTGGACGTATAACAACAACTGGCCGCCATCCGGGCAGGACCAGCTTGTCCCAACGAATCAGTACTTCGTGCTCGGCGACAACCGCAACCATTCGAGCGACTCGCGTAGCTTCGGGTTCGTCGACCTGGATGCGATCCTTGGCAAGGCCGAAATCCGCATCTGGCCGCTGGGCCAGGTCGGGTTCCTCGGCGCCAAGCCGACACTCGCCGCAGGCCGATAACCGATGCAGCGCACCCTGGTGCTGGTCAAGCCCGACGGCGTCCAGCGAGGGCTGATCGGGGCGATCGTCACCCGTCTGGAGCGCCGCGGCCTGAAGCTCATCGGCCTCAAGATGATGCGGATCACGAAAGAGGTGGCCAGCCGCCACTACGCGGAGCACCACGGCAAACCCTTCTACGACGGCTTGATCGCATTCATCACCTCGGGGCCGGTCGTGGCGATGATCTGGGAAGGACGAGAGGCGGTCAGCGTCGTGCGCAGCCTGATGGGCGCGACGGATCCGCTGAAAGCCGCACCCGGGACAATCCGCGGCGACCTCGCGCTCGACCTCGGCATGAACTTGATCCATGGGTCGGACTCACCCGGCCGCGCCGAAACCGAAATCGCCCTCTTCTTCGATCGCAACGAGCTGCACGAGTACGACCGCACCGCGGACCGCTGGATCCGCGAATAGTTACACGTGTAACGTCTAGCGGGTAAGTCGGCGCCTGAGCGCCTCGAGCTCCTCGTTGCTGTAGAACTCGATCGTCAGCCGTCCGCCGTTCTTCACCCTGGTGAGCACGACCTTCGTGCCGAGTGCCCGGCGGAATTCCTCCTCGACGGCGCGGGTCTCTGGATCCGTCGCAGCAATACGGCGGCGTGGCTGCCTCGTGCCAGCTTCGGTGGCGCGAGCGCGGACCCATTCTTCGGTCTGCCGCACGCTCCACCGTTCCCTGACCACCCGCTCGAGGGCCACAAGCTGCTGGGCCGCCGTCGGCAGGCCAAGAAGGGCAACGCCGTGCCCGGCCGTGATCGCGCCGGTCTCGATCGCTTTTACGGCGGGCTCGGGTAAACCGAGGAGGCGGACGCTCTGGGCGATCACTACGCGGTTCTTCCCGATCCGCTCGGCGAGCGCTTCCTGGGTCAGGCCGAAGTCTCGCAACAGCCGCTGAATGGCGCGCGCCTCCTCGATGGCGTTGAGGTCGGTGCGCTGCAGGTTCTCGACCAGCGCCAGCTCCAGCCGCTCCTCGAGGCGTCCGCCGCTTCCGGGATGCACGATGACCGGCACCTCCGCGAGGCCGGCGATCTCGGCGGCCCGGAGCCGGCGTTCGCCGGCGATCAGCTCGTAGCCGGCGAGGCCCTCGCGAACGAGCAGCGGCTGCAGGATGCCGTGGATTCGGATGGAGTCAGCGAGTTCCTGCAATGCCGCCGGATCGAAGGCGCGGCGAGGCTGCTCGGGATTCGGCTTGATCTCGGCGATCGCGATCTGCAGCGCGAAGCGGCGCCGCGCGCGGTTGTCGCTCAGCTCCTCGACGTATTCCCCCGAGGGAATCAGGGCCTCGAGGCCCCGACCCAAACCACGTCGCTTGTTCATCTGGCGATCAACTCCTTGGTGAGTTCCTGGTAGGCGACGGCGCCGCGTGAGGTCGGGTCATATTGCGTGATCGGCATGCCATGACTTGGCGCTTCGCTGAGGCGCACGTTGCGCGGGATCATTGTCTGGAACGTCTTCTCCGGATAGCGTGCGCGGACCTGCTCCGCAACCTGGAGCGCCAGCGTCAAACGGGGATCGAAAAGCGTCAGAACGATGCCGCCGATCTTCAAGCGTGGGTTGAGCTCGCGCTGGATCAGCTGGGTCGTGTGGGTCAGCGCGCCCAGGCCCTCGAGCGCGTAGTACTCGCACTGGATCGGGATCAGCATGTACTCGGCCGCGACCAGAGAATTGATGGTGAGCAAGCCCAGTGACGGCGGGCAGTCGATGATGATGTAGTCGTAGCTGACGCGCAGTGCCTCAAGCGCGTAGAGCAGACGGCGTTCGCGGCGCGGGAGGTTGATCAGTTCGATCTCCGCGCCCGCCAGCGAGACATGTGACGGAAGGATGTCGAGGCCCGCGACGGCGGTCGGCCGGATCACCTCATTGATGTCGTCGGCATCGACGATGACGTTGTAGACACTACTGCTGAGCTCGCTGCGGATAATGCCGAGCCCGCTGGTGGTGTTGCCCTGCGGGTCCATGTCGACGATCAGCCCGCTCAAGCCGAGCTGCGGAAGGTTGGCGGCCACGTTGATGGCGGTCGTGGTCTTGCCGACTCCGCCCTTTTGGTTGACGACTGCGTAGACTCTTGGCAATTTGCTGGCTGGAACGTAGGGACGGCGCTGCGCGGATTATACGGTCGGCGCGATCAAACGCATGTTTGCACAAGTGGAATGCTTGTGCATAACTACTTCGCCAGGAAGCCGAGCAGTCCGACCGCGATGTTGTAGCCGGCGTGGGTCACCATAGACGGCAGCGTGCTGCCGGAGCGAACGCGCAATAACCCGAGTCCGATGCCGAGCACGAACACCTCGAGGGTCGCGAAGGTAATGGCGTACTGGGTGTGAAGTGCGGCGAAGAGGACGGCCGTGACCAGAACGCCGAGGCGCGGTACCAGGGCGCCACGAAACAGCGTCTCTTCCACGACGGCGGGCATCAAGCCCAGCAAGATGACACCCAGCGGGTTATTGAAGTGGCTGAAGAGCACATTCGTCGCGTTGGTGACCTGTTGCTGGCTCGACGGGCTGAGCTTGTCCGCCACCCGCTCGATGCCATAGGCGATTGCCAGGAACGCGAAGATGCCTACCAGCGCAACCAGCCACCATCGCTTTTGACGAGGCGGGAGCAGGCCGAGCCGTTCGCTGGCCTCGCGGGGCGACCGTCGCACGAAGATCCCCACTCCGACAAACGAGAGGAGGAGCAATGGGATGTCCTGTGCCAGGAGATCGGCGAGCGTCAACGGCGTACCCGGCTGCACCTGGGCACCGGCTTGCTGTGCGACCAGCAGCAGGCCGAGCACGATCGTGAGGAAGATTACCGGCGACCCGGTGCGGATTGGGATCACCCGCGCCACCGCCCGCTGGACGGGGGGCCATAGGTAGAGCAGCCCGAGGACGCCGGCAATCGTCAGAGGAACGGCAAGCAACTCGGCCGTGCGGAATTTGTCGAGGCTCTCCGCTCCGGTTCGATAGAGCACCAGGTGGCCTGCGGCGACGAGGAGGCCAAACAGCAGCGCGAGTCCGCATAGGGCGGCGCTCGCGATGAGGGAGACGATCCGCGCGGTCGAGTTGCGCTCGCCGAAGTTGGCGAGCACGTACAGCGCGGCGACGATGCCAAGGAGAACAACCGTCCAGAAATCGACGGTGGCGTCGCCGAGGACGAGAAGGAGAATCAGGTCTTTGCCGGTGCTGGGGGCCCGCCGCTCTTGACCGTTGGCAGCTGGATAAGCTGCGACAGGAGATCGAGTGGCACCGGGAAGACGATCACGGTGTTGCGCTCGACGCCGATCTCGGTCAGCGTCTGCAGATAGCGGAGCTGCAGCGCGCTCGGCTGTTGCGCGATGACGCCCGCCGCCTCGGTTAGCTTCTGCGCCGCCTCGAACTCACCCTGCGCATGGATGATCTTGGCCCGCTTCTCGCGTTCGGCCTCAGCCTGCTTTGCCATGGCACGCTGCATGGTCTGGGGGAGCTCGACATCCTTGATCTCGACGGTCGAGACCTTGATGCCCCAGGGTTCGGTCTGCTCGTCGATGATCTGTTGAAGCTTGGTGTTGATCTTCTCCCGGTTCGCCAGCAGCTCGTCGAGCGACGACTGACCGAGCACGCTGCGTAGTGTGGTTTGCGCGATTTGTGACGTTGCGTTGATGAAGTTTGCGACCCGGGTGACCGCGTTGCGGGGATCGACGACCAGGAAGTAGATGACGGCGTTGACCTTGATGGTCACGTTGTCGAGCGTGATGACCTCCTGGGGTGGGACCTCGAGCGTCACGGTGCGGAGATCGATCTTCACGAGGCGGTCGATGCCGAAGGGAATGATCACCCGCAGCCCGGGACCCTTCAAGGCCATCAAGCGGCCCAGCCGGAAGAGGACGCCACGTTCGTATTCGTTGATGATCCGGATCGCCGAGCTCAGGCCGATGAGGACGACGAGAACGATGATGCCAAGGACGATCAGCGCGAATACGCCCACGGGTCCCTCCTCGCTAATGCACTAGGTCGACGGTTTTCATCTTACGGGTCACGTGTTAAGAGGATGCGGCCTGCGGCCCTTCGGACCGCCCCGCCTGCGATTGTTGCAGGGCCTCGACTCGCAGACGAAGACCGTCTACCGCGACGACCCGCACCGGTGTTCCGGTGTCGAGCGGTCCGCCGGTTGAGGTTGCCTGCCAAAGGGCTCCGTTGACGAACACCATCCCGCTGGGATTCAGTGCCTCGCGCACGGTGCCCACACTACCGATCATCGACTCCTCGCCGGCGGCGTATGGAAGGCGCCGCGCGTCGAGCAACTTGCGCAAGATGAAGAGGAAGATGGCCGCGATGACGAGCACGGTGATGACGAGCAATGGGATGTTGACGCCCTCGGCCAGGAAGCTGGTATTGATCAGCAGCAGGCCGCCGAGCGTCATCGCGATGATGCCGCCGGTGGTCAGCACCCCGTGCGTCACCGCCTTGAGGTCGATGATGAAGAGCACCACGGCGATCAGGATGAGAATGATCCCGGCGATGTTGACCGGAAGATCGAACATCGACACTGCGGCAAGAACGCCGGCGATCACGCCGATCACCCCAGGCAGGAACATGCCGGGGTGCGTCACCCAGAAGCCGATGCCGATCAGCGCCAGCAAGAAGAGGAGGTACACGAGGTTCGGGTCGGCGACCGCCTGTAGAAACTGGTCGAAGCCACTCATATCGTAGCGCTGGATTCCCGCTTTCGCGGTTTGCAGGGTGTAGGTCTGGCCGCCCTTGGTGACCTGGCGGGCGTCGAGGTCTTGCAGCAATGTGTCGAGGTCCCGGCTTTCGAAATCGACCACGCCGAGCTTGACGGCGTCATCGGCCGGCGCGTTGATGCTCTGCCGCACGGCCTTCTCCGCCCAGTCCGCGTTGTGGTGGTGCAGCGTCGCCAGGGCCCGGACGTAGGCGGCCGCGTCGTTCTCGATCTTCTGCGATTCGATGTCCGGCGCCGTCGATGTGGCGCCGCTGGCGTTCGGGCTCGCCGCCGGGCTGGCGGCGGGATTGGACCCGCCGAGGCTGACCGGGTGCGCGGAGCCGATGTTCGTCCCCGGGGCCATCACGGCGATATCGGCCGCCTCCGTGATGTAGAGGCCGGCCGAGGCGGCGCGGGCGCCCGAGGGAGAAACGAAGATCACCACGGGCAGGGGTGCGCCGAGGATCTTCTTGATGATGTGGCGCATCGAGGTGTCGAGCCCGCCCGGAGTATCCATGGCAATGATCAGCGCGGTGGCCTGGCCCGCCACGGCCTTGTCGACCGCGGTGGAGATGTAGTTATCGGTGATCGGGTTGATGACCCCGTTGAGGGTCGCCACCAGGACGTGCGGCTCGGCGGCGCGGGCTTGAACCGCGGGCAGCAACGCGGCCAGCATGATGACCGCGAGAAAGAGCCGGGCGGCCCTTGTCACGACCTGATCATAGCCCCGGTTTACGGTCCTGTCGTTCGTAGAATGGAAACATGGCCCAACGTATGGAGCAGCAGCCTCCGAAGGACGAGGAGGACGAGATCCGGGCGCAGGTCGAGCGCTACCCACGACTGTCCAACGCGCAAGAGCAGCGGCTCCTTGCCACGCAGGGGATGGAGCGCGACGCGGCGAACCGGACGCTGATCGAGCACAACCTCCACCTGGTGGTAGAAGCCGCGCAGGCGCGCAAGGAGCGCGGCGTCCCTTTTGGCGATCTCTTCCAGGAAGGAACGGTCGGGCTGATCTCCGCGGTTGAGCACTACAAGCCCGGGGACGGGGGCTTCCACGCCCGGCTCGTTCACGCGATCGACGTCACCATGGATGACGTGCTGGCCCAGACGGAAGAGGCTCAGCGCAACGACGAGGCGTTCGTCGTCGCCTGCCGGCTGCTGGAATCGGCGCAGCGCTTGCTTTCCGAGCGCCTGGGGCGCGACGCGACGCCGGCCGAGCTGGCCAAGCTCCTGCAGTGGGAGGAGGCCCGCGTCAACGTCATCCTGGAGATGCTGCGTGGGGCCAAGGTGGTCCACGACCAGGAGCTGCTCGACTACCTCGATGTCCTCGACGACGCGGACGAGCCGGACGACCCTGAGGCGTAACGTTTGGTCGTGACGGCCGCGCGGACACCGCTATACGAGGAGCACGTCCGCCTCGGCGCCCAGATGACGAACTTCAGTGGCTGGGTGATGCCGTTGCAGTACAGCAGCATCCGCGAGGAGCATCGCGCCGTGCGCGAAGCGGTCGGTCTCTTCGATCTTTCGCATATGGGTGAGCTGCGCATCACCGACGAGAACCTGGTCCAGCGCGTTGTCAGTCGCGACATGACCCGACTGCGGCCGGGCCGCATCCAGTACGCGGTGCTCTGCAACAACGCCGGCGGCATCATCGATGATGTCCTCGTCTACGCGATGCCGGACGGCGGATACCTGCTGGTGGTCAATGCCGGCAACCAGGATGGCGACTTCGACTGGGTCCGGGGGCATGCGCAGGGCGCGGGGACGGTATCGAATGTCGGAGGAGACTGGGCGCTGGTCGGCGTGCAGGGCCCGCGCGCGGTCGGCCTGGTCCAGCGGCTGACGAGAGCTGAGCTCGGCGACGTCAAATACTATGCCTTCGTCGAGGGGACCGTCGCGAATGTGCCGTGCGTGATTTCGCGAACCGGCTACACCGGGGAGGATGGCTTCGAGCTGTTTTGCGGCAACGCCGACGCCGTACGGCTGTGGCGCGCGCTGCTGGAGGAGGGCCAGTCCGACGGCATCCGTCCGGCCGGCCTGGGCGCCCGCGACACCCTGCGTCTGGAAGCAGGGATGCGTCTCTACGGCAATGACATGGACGCTGACACCAACCCGCTCGAGGCCGGACTGGAATGGACCCTCAACCTCGACAAGGACTTCATCGGCCGTGACGCCATCATCAGGGCACGCCAGCAAGGTCTGGCGCGGCAGCTGGTGGGCTTCAAAATGGTGGACCGCAGTATTGCGCGCCACGGCTATCGCGTCGTCAAGGACGGCGAGGGGGTGGGGACGGTGACGTCGGGAAACGTCTCCTTCACCCTCGGCTACAACATCGGGATGGCCTACGTGCCGCCGGCGATGGCCCAGCCGGGGACCCGCCTTGGCGTCGACGTTCGTGGCACGGTCGCGGCGGCCGAGGTTGTCCCGCTGCCCTTTTACAAGCGGCCTCATCCGAAATGAAGGAAAGGGAGTTGGGATGGCAGACCTGAGCGGGATGCGTTTCGCGGAGACCCACGAATGGGTCAAGCAGGAGGGGGAGACGGCGACAGTGGGGATCACGGAATATGCCCAGTCGCAGCTCGGTGATGTGATCTACCTCGAGCTGCCGGCCGTTGGTCAGCAGCTCGATGCCGGTGGCCGGCTGGGGGTTATCGAATCGGTGAAGGCGGCCTCCGACCTGTACAGTCCGGTTGGTGGCGAGGTGACAGAGGCCAATGCCGAGCTCAAGGATCACCCCGAGTACGTCAACCAGGATCCATACGGCAAGGGCTGGATCATCAAGCTCCGCGCCGTGAAGGACAATCCCAAGCTCCTCGACCAGAAGGCCTATGACGCGTTCGTCGAAGGCCAGTCGCACTGAAGGTGCAACGTCCCAGAAATAGCTTGACGCTTCATCGGCCTAGCCGGCCGAATAAGACTGCCTGATGGAACGCCTCAGACGCTCGCATCGCACGTCCCGCGCGGCTCGCGTGGGCCGGCGGGCCCGGGCCTCGGCCGTCGATGCCGCGAATCGTCGTCGCTATTCTGAGACGCTGCACCTGTGACCTACCTCCCGAACGCCGAAGGGGAGCGCGCCGAGATGCTGAAAGCGCTCGAGCTGGACAGCATCGACGGCCTCTTCGCCCATCTGCCCGAGGCGCTGCGCTTGGATCGCATTGAGCTCCCCGAACCGCTCTCCGAGGTCGAGCTGGTGCAATACGTTCGCGACCTCGGCCGGCTGAACGCGAGGATCGCGCCGGCGAACAGTTTCCTCGGAGCGGGCGCGTCGCGCCGCTTCAGTCCGGCGATCGTCAATCAGGTCATCTCGCGGCCGGACTTCTATACGACCTACACGCCCTACCAGGCGGAGGCGAGCCAGGGCACCCTGCAGGCGACCTACGAATTTCAGAGCATGATCGCGCTCCTCACCGGGCTGGATGTCTCCAACGCCTCCCTCTACGACGGCGCCACCGCGCTGGCGGAAGCAACGACCATGGCGGTCGCGCACACAAACCGCCAGAACGTGGTCGTGGCCGGCGCGCTCCATCCGGAGTACGCGCAGGTGCTCAAGACCTATTCCGAGGCCCAGCAGTACGAGATTCTGCGGGTCGCGCCCGGCGCGGACGGACGCGTCGACCTCGCGAAGCTGGAGCAGGCCGTGACCAGCACCACGGCCGCGGTCATCCTGCAGCAGCCCAACTTTTATGGTGTGCTCGAGGAGCCGAAGGCCGTCAGCGATCTCGCCCACCGCTCCGGCTCGCTGCTGATCGCCTGCGTCGACCCCATCTCACTCGGGATCCTCGCGCCGCCCGGCGAGTACGGCGCCGACCTCGCCGTGGGCGACGGACAACCGCTGGGCATTCCTCTCTCGTTCGGCGGGCCCTACGTCGGGTTCATCGCCTGCACCGAGGCGTTGATGCGGCGCATGCCCGGGCGGCTGGTCGGGGCGACGGTCGATGCCGAGGGCCGGCGTGGTTACGTGCTGACGTTGCAAGCCCGCGAGCAACATATCCGGCGCGAACACGCCACCTCCAACATCACGACCAACCACGCGCTGATGGCGATCGCCGCAACGGTCTACCTGGCCCACATGGGTGGCGAGGGCCTCAAGCAGCTCGCCGAGCTGAGCGCGCAACGTGCCCATCACCTGGCGGCACAACTGGTAGAACGCAAGGGATACCGGCTGGCCTTCGATGGGCCATTCCTCTGGGAGTTCGTGATGCGCACCCCCTATCCGGCCGAGCAGACGCAGGCCTTCATGCTCGAGCGTGGCGTCCTGCCCGGCTTGCCGCTCGGGCGATTCTTCCCCGAGTTATCCGACGCCTTGCTGATTTCCGTCACCGAGCTCAACCATCCGAAGGCGATCGAGCGCTTCCTCGA
>VBFR01000120.1 GCA_005889345.1 Chloroflexota bacterium | reverse complement strand
CTCGTCCTGATCGCTGCCGTCTGCGGTTTCGTCGCCGAGCGGATGACCCAGGGCCGCCTGCCCTATGGTGTGGTCGGCGCGATCTTTGGTGCCCTCCTCGGCTCCTGGCTTCTCGTCGAGATGTTTCGCTGGAAGATCCCGGGTGACATGACCGCCGGTGGCGTGCCAGTCCTCACCGCCGTCCTGGGGGCAGCCGCAATCATCTTCGTGTTGTCCATGGCAGCGCGCTCGAAGGCGCTGCCGGGGACCGACCGCAAGCGCTCCTAGACACAAGCTTCGCCGAATACGGCCGCCTTACCGGGCGAAGCACGCCGGCCGAAACCGCACCCTCGCGGCTTGATCGCTCTGGGGCTGGCTTGACGCCTTCGGTGAACTGCTCTAGGCTCTGCCTGAGGGATTCACCGTGGCTGATGAAATCAGGGATGCCGGGCTCGTTCGCTGCGAAGGATGCCAGGAGATGGTACGGCCATTGACGGAACATGCGGTCAGCTTGGTCGGCGCCACGGTCGTGACCGTTCACGCGTGTCCGTCGTGTGGCGGGAAAAAGGTCTCGGTCGCGACCCCCTCCGTCCGATAGGCCGCTGCTAGACTCCGGAGTCGCCATCCCACGTCGGGTGGCGCGGGGACTTCTCCTCCATCGAGAGACCGTTAAAGGGCATTGACAGCGATCCCCATCCCGACCAGCCGTGCACCCAGGGTTTTAAGAGCGCGACGGGGCGACCGTAGACGAGCGGGATGACCACGCATTGATCCTGCACGGCCATCCGATCCGCCTCGTGGAAGAGTCCCAGGCGGCCCGCGCCGGTGCGCTCGGCCAGCGCGCGGTCGATGAGATCGTCGAACGGCGGATGAGACCACCCAAAGAGGTTGGACGGGCTCGCCGAATGAAAGAGAACCCGGAGGAAGTACTCGGCGTCCGGGTAATGAGCCATCCACGGGTACAACACCAGATGGCCAAACTCGGTGAAGGTCGTCAGCTGCGAAGCCGGTACCTCGACGACCCGAATTTCCAGGCCGAGTACGTCCCGCCAGGCCTGGAGTAACGCGTCCGCGTATAACGGCCGCAACTCAGTGACAAGGGCAACGCTCAGAGGGCCATGGTGGCCGGACTCCGCCAGGTAGTGACGCGCTAAATCGGGTTCGAATCGCAGCGCGACATCGGGGGTATGGCCGGGAAGTCCAGGTGGGACGACACCTCCAGTAGCGAGGCTCTGACCCGGCAGCAAGAACGGTTCGAGGAGACGCCGCTCCGTTGCGCGCGCGACCGCCCTGCGCAGTGCGACGTCCGTCTGAAAGCTCGGTCCACTTCCAAAGGCGACCATCAGCGACTGTATTGGCGCGCCCATGATGACGGTGAGGTTGGGATCGCTCGCCGCCCGAAGCGCCGGATCGTTAGAGCTGGCGGCGACGATATCGACCTCGTCACGCGCGAGGGCCACGAGCGCCTCCTCGCCCCGCAGCTCCCGCCAGACGAAACGACGCACATTTCCCGATATCGGCCGCGGATAACCAGGGTTGCGCTCGATGATAACTTCGTCGGCAGTCAGCTTCGTGAGCACAAAAGGACCGTCGCCCAGGTCGGGACGGAGTGGGCCAAGCACCGTTGTGCCCATCAAGTAGGGAAAGTACGGCGCCGGCCGGTGCAACCGAAATTCGACGACGCGGTCATCCAGGGCCTCGGCGCCAAGGCGATCGGCGTCCGCCAGCTGGCCCCGCGCATAAGCCTCGGCATTCACGAGCACAAAAAGCAGACCACCGGCATGTCCTGCCTGCCCGGGGTCGAGGGCGCGCCGGATCGCCGAGATGACATCTGTTGCACTAACTGGTCGCCCGTGACTCCATGTCAGGCCCGATGCGAGCCGCACTCGATATCGGAGGCCGTCCGCGCTGACCTCCCAGTGCTCCGCGAACCCCGGAACCACGTAGGGGCCCGGGCGTGGAGTCAAAAGTCGGTTATAGAGCTGGCTGATCAGCCGTTGGTTCGCGCCGAAGCCAATGGCGTGAGGATCTGGATCCCAGGGAAGCTGGCTGACAGCCAGAGTCAGCGTCGAAGTCGCTGTGGGCCCCGGCGCCGGCGGCCTCCATTGGCGCAGGGCCTCTTGCCAGGCGTCGTTCGCTTCCCGATAGCGCATCGCCAGGTGGAGTGTCATTCCCAGCTGGAAGAGCAGCTCGGAGGCTTCCTCCTGGCGTCCCGTCTGCTCGAGCAGCGGGGCCAGCGCCTGGTAGTGATTGATGGCCTCGTCGAGGGACCATTCATCGCGGGCCTTGTCCCCGGCCAATCGCAGATACTGGATTGCCTTTTCGGAATTGCCCGCAGCGCGCCAGTGGTGTGCGATGAGCCCATAGGCACGCTCGGGTCGGTCCTGGTAGAAAGACTCAAACCACTCAGCCGCCCGGTGGTGGAGGGATGACCGTTGTCCGGCAAGCAGCGTCCGATAGGCCGTGTCCTGGATCAAAGCGTGCTTGAAGGAGTAAACAGGTTGCTGGCCAGCCGATTCTTCGCGAAGCAGGTCCAACCGCAGCAAATGATGAACTGTCTTTCGTACAGTCGAAAGGTCATCGCCCGTCACGGCCTGCAGGAGCTGCCCGCCGAATGTGCGCCCGAGGACGGAGGCGCTGGTGATCAGGTTCCGCCATTCAGGTTGTAGTCGATCGATGCGGGCAAGGATCACGCCCTCGAGGGTTTCCGGGATCTCGAGCGATGCCGACGGGTTGAGCCGCCAGTGGCCGTCCTCACGAGCGAGCGTCCCTCGGTCGATCAGCGATCGCACCATCTGTTCGAGATAGAACGGATTGCCTTCGGCGTAGCCGAGAAGCCGCTCTGCGAAATCTTGCGGAATCGCGCCTTTGCCGATGAGTGCTGCCAGCAACTCTTCGTCTGAGCGCGCAACGAGCGGGTGCAACACCAGCTCGTGGAAGCGGTGGCGGTACTCACGCGCCGCTTTTTCCTTCAGCTGCCACGAGGGATGATCGGTCTCAGGACGTTGGCCGATGGCAAGCAAGACCGGTGCGTCCTCGACCAGGTCGAAGAGCCGCTCGGTAAGCGCTAGCGACGTTGGGTCCGCCCAATGCAAATCGTCAATGGCAACCACCACCGGACGGGTCTTGGCCATCACGGCGAGAAGCTCAGTGAAGACCTCGAAGGTCCGATACTGCAAAGACTCCGGTGACAGGGGCGCGAGGCGGGCGGCAGCATCGGCTTCCAGGTTGAGGCCGACAATGGTGGCGAGGTAGGGATAGACCTCTAGAACCCGGCCGGGAAAAAGTTCCCCGGTCTTGCGGCGCAAGGTTATGCGGACCTTGACCTCCGGGTCCGTTGCCGTAACCCCCAGCCAGCTGCGAAGCAGGTCTCGATATGGCCAGTAGGACAGCGATTGACCGTAGGATACGCAGCGGCCATCGAGCCATTCGCACTCGGATTCCGTGCTCGAGATCTGTCGGAGCTCGGACGCCAGGCGACTCTTCCCGATGCCAGGCTCACCCAGGATGAAGAGGATGCCGCCGCGACCGGCTGCCAGCCCCCCTATCATCTGACGGGCCTCCGTCAGCTCGCGCTCCCGGCCGACCAGGGGCGAAGCCATTTGGCGTGAGGCCGATCCTTCCCGCAAGCGGACGACTGCGTGAGCGATGACCGGCTCGGCCTTGCCTTTGAGTTGGAGCGTACGGGGAGCTGCCCAATCGAACAGTGGGTCCACCTGCCGGCGAGTGGCTTCAGAGATGAGCACACCACTCGGCTCGGCGGCTGTTTGAAGCCTGGCGGCTGTATTCACGGTGTCGCCTACAACGCCGTATTCAATCCGGCTCCCCGCCCCTACCTGGCCAACCACCACCTCTCCGGTGTGAACGCCAGCGCGCATGGCGAAGTTCTCAACACCCCAACCTAGCCTGACGTCATCGGCATATTCGGTTGCGGCCGCGATGATCTCGAGGGCTGCGCGGATAGCCCGTTCAGGATCGTCCTCGTGTGCGACCGGCGCGCCGAAGATCGCCAGCAGGCTGTCCCCTCCGAGATTGTTGATGGCGCCGCCGTAGGATTCGACGATGCCGATGGATCGGGAGATGGCCTCGCCGATCACCAGCTTGACTTCCTCGGGGCCCAGGCGTTCGGCCAGCGCCGTCGATCCGACGACATCGGCAAACAAGGCGGTAACAACACGGCGCTCTTCTCGGACGGCAGGCATCAGCTGAATGATTCAAGCACAGGCCATCCGGCGTCGTCAGCGCAACGGGTCAAACGGTGCTATTGAGTGTGGCCGCAGGGAGCAGCTGGCCGATAGCCCATAAGGGGACGAGGTCGATGGCGGCCAAGAGGACGCCGAGAATGGCGCCGATCGTTGCTCCGGCGAGAATGCCAACCAAAACGACGAAGAAGCCGCCCAAGATAAAGACGCCGATACTATCGCCCTGGCCGGTTAGCAGCGCGGACAGGGCCAGGATGACGGCAGCGGCGGCGAGGAAAAGGACCCCGTTAAGTGCGCCGGATCGTGCTG
>VBFR01000119.1 GCA_005889345.1 Chloroflexota bacterium | reverse complement strand
GTCGCCCAAAGCGCGGCAAAGAGCGCGAGGCCAGTCAGCGTGTTCAGGCCCGTCAGGAGCCCGATGAGTCCGCCGCTCAGGTGAAGAACGAGTACCGCGGAAACGATGAAGATCACCGTGTGAAAGGTGCCGAATGCGAACGTGACGAAGCGCTCGCTACCGGCGCTCCGCAGACCAAGTGATTCAGCCATGGGCTAGCCACACCGCGAGGACGACGACGACCAGAACGAGCATCACGGTTGCGGCGTAGAGGCTTGGGACGACCTGGGAGCGACCGAACTCGGCCGCGGGCCGGTTCATCAGAGCGGCGACCGCTAGCGTCCGTGGCAGTGAGAGGAGGGCGAGGGCCAGGACGACCAGCAGCTTGACGGTCAACCGGAGGCCCCAGGCTGTCGTCGCTGCTGGAAGGCTCTGACCGAACGCTCCCAGGTTGCCCACCCCAGTCATTGCCTGAACGCCAATCGCCGCCCAGAAGATCCATTCATAACGTCGGGCGATCTCGAGCCGGGTATCGCCGTCAGCGTCCGCAGGCAATGGTCGCGCCGTCAGCCACCAGACGAGCAGCGCTCCGCCGAGGATGGCGGCCATGCCAACCACGTGCGCCCATCGGACGAAGAGACTGAGTGGGTCTAAGGCAGACATGGGCGCGGCGCCAATTATGGAGCAGCGTCTGAAGCCGCGCTGGGGAACCAACGCCAGGTCGGCCGTGTACAAATGGTGGATGGCCGGGCGGCTCTGTCTTGCTCTGATCCTTGGCCTCGGCCTTGCCGCGTGCAGCGGCGCCGTTCCTGGTACGAGTACCGCACGGGCGACCCCCCGACCCGGCGTAACCGGAAGTGCTTTCGCGGCACTCAGCGGGCTTCCGTTGAAGCTATCGTCCGCCGAGTCCCGACAGACCTGTCCGATGTCGAAACTGAGCCAGCTTGGCCCCCACCTAGGGAATGCATTGGGAAAGCCTCCCGTGTACGTGCTTAGCGGCGAGATCGTCGGCACCGGTCATTCGTATAAGGTTGTCTGGGCCGCCGATCCCAGCTTCGCAGGTCCGATCAGGATCCGGGGTGGCCGGATCGCTGGCAAAGGTCAGCTGCTCCTTGACGCTCCTGACAACTATTGGCGTAGTGCGCCCGTCAAGACGGTCGAGGGAACCGATCTCTACCCGGAGCTGGACCTCCTCGAGTCGCACTCCATCTTCCCGAACGTGCCGGCGGGTTGGCGGATGTGGCCATCGGGTGCGTACGTCGATTCCCCCGGCTGTTACGCCTGGCAGGTTGACGGTGTTGGTTTCAGCGAGCTCATTACGTTTCACTCTCTTGATCTTCCGACGCTGGCGGCAGGCGCGGGTTGCCCTGTCAGTTCGCAGCAAGTCGCACATAACCTTTCGGCCGAGTTCGGTAATGGACCGGCTGTTGGAAGCGGGCCGATCTATGCGTTGATGGGCGAGATGCAGGGAGGCGCGCTGCGGTACAGCCAGTCCCAGTACACGAACGGCTGGGTGTCCTCGAAGGTCCTCTGGATGGCGAAACCCGAGGTCAGGGGACACGTCCTCATACGCGGCAGGCAGATCGATAGCCGCAGCGATGGCTCCAATTTGCTCGGATTCGGGATGAGTGACGTACCTGAGGTCGCCTTGCAGTGGGAGATTGCGCCCCAAAGTGGGTGGGCAAGCCTGCCGGCCGAGATTCGTATTCCCGCGCCGGGCTGCTACGCGTTTCAGGTCGATACTCAGCAGGCAACTGCGAGGATCGTCTTCCAGGTTGTTGGGATCGGCTGAGCGTCGGCCGGCGCCAGGCTCTGTGGTTCGGCTGAGCCGAGTACAGGACGGCGCGCTATGAGCGCTCCCCGCGTTGGTCGCCCATGAGCCATCCCAGCGCCTCCTGACGGCTGGCGAAGTAGCCTGTTGGGAACCGCCCGGGGCCTTCTGGGGCGGGCGGCTTACCAGCCATCGGCATGGCAGCGGGCGTATGAAATGCGAACCTTCTCACGGCGTCCGAAAGGACCTCGAGGTATCGCGTGACCGCGATCCGCGAGATGCGGAAATGTGAGGATGTCGCCCGTGATCCGCAGCCCGTCGAGCAGCAAGTCCAGCACCCGGCGGCGCGTCGGGTCGGCCAGCGCCCGCCACACGGGCGCGGCGCGGGTCTCGAGGCGGCGGATTAGCCAAAGGTGCAGTCGAGGGTGACCTTGGCGAGGGCGCTCTCGAGAACGGCGAGCTCCTGGTCGTCCAGCTTCGCGAGAAATAGATCGGAAACTCCGCGTATGTGGACCGGAGCTGCGACGGTCAGACGGCTTAATCCGGACTTCGTCAACTGCACCACCACACCGCGCCCGTCGGCATCGGCGTGGGCACGACGCACCAGGCCTTCGTCAACGAGCCGAGTGACGCGCCGAGTCATCCCGGAGCGCGAGATGAGGGCGCGGTCCGCCAGGTCTGTCATCCGCAGCGAACCTCCAGCCGTAGCCAGCTGAGCCAGCACGTCAAAGTCGGCCAGGGCGAGGCCCGTCTTGCTTTCGAGATCGGTCTCAAGCTGGCGCAAAAGTGTGGCGTGGACCCGAAGCAGCGCGTCCCAAGCCCGCAAGCCGCGCCTGCCTGGCACCTCCCTCGCCACGATTCGATCGAAATGTGCAGCGGCGTCCGGTTTCGAACGTACTTGCATATGCAATTATCAGCAGGTAAACTGCTTGCACTTGCAAGTATATCGATCTTGAAGGAGATTTGTGGATGATCAAAGACGTCGAAGTCGACCCGGATGGGTCACTTACCCGGCGGTGGGGTACCAGGGCGGACGACGTGCGAGTGAAAAGAACCATGGCCGCCCTCGAGGCGAATGGAATCACGGTCCTCCGGGCGTCGGACGCGGCCGCGGCAAG
>VBFR01000118.1 GCA_005889345.1 Chloroflexota bacterium | reverse complement strand
CATGATGGGCGATCACCTTGACCGTCAACGTCGGCGCGCGGACGCAAGCCTGGCAGGAGCAATGGACGGCACGTTCGGCGACGACCTTGCGCAAACGGCGGTGGAACGCGAGGTACGTTTCATCGAACCAGCCGATCAGTTCCGGCCCAGTCGAGCCGCCGACGAAGAAAACGGCATCGCCCTCCAACCTGGAAACCTCGAGGTGCGCACCAAGGCTCTGCAGGACCGCATCCAGCAGCTCGGCCACGAGGATCTGGGAATGCGTCAGCTCCGTTTCGGCGACGAAGGTCGTGTATCCGGAGATGTCGACCAGCACCAGTGGGCCGGTGACACCGTCGACCGGGCCGATCGGCGAGGATGGATCAGCAGTGGGCGCGTTCTGGCTCATTCCGGTCGACCCTGCTAAAGCCCGTCGGCGGGAGGCTGGAGGGGCAGCTGCTCCTTACCAACCACGACCTTGATGCGCTGTACCTGGTTGTTGCAGACTCCGTGCGCGTTCCAGGGCGCGGCCAGCGGCTGAACGTTGCCCGCCGCGTCCGTCGCCCGGCAGCAGAGCTCGTACTCACCCGCCTGATCGACCTCCCACGCGTAGCGCCACGATTGCCAGGCGAACTCGCCACCGTCCCCTTGCACCTCGGCCTCCGCCCAGGAATCGCCGCCATCGGTACTGACTTCGACGCGAACGATGCGCCCTCGGCCAGACCAGGCTCGACCGTCAAGGATGCAGGTCCCGAGCCCGAGCCGGCGTGTTCGCGGCAGGAAATCGGGGATCCCGGGCGGCACCATCAGCGAGCGCGGCAGCATCCGGGTCACGGGCTCGCCCAACTCGTCCCAGGTGCTGGTGACGTGGTAGGCGGGCTCCTGTTGGTAACCGCGGAAGGGCCGTGTCACCACCGTGATCGATCGGAGCCACTTCACGTGGGTCATGCCGTACCATCCCGGCACCACGAGGCGCAATGGAAACCCGTGTTGCGGCGGGAGCGGTTGCCCGTTGATCGCATAGGCGAGGAGGATCTCCTCGCGCGAGGCCTCGGCCACGCTGAGGCTGCGCTCATAGTGCTGCTCGACACCACCCTGAATCCCGCGGTCCATTCCGGTGAACACGACCTCGAGGGCGCCCTCGAGTGGTCCCGCCTCTTCCAACAGCGGCCGCAAGGGTGTGCCCGTCCACTCCGCGGTACCGACCGCCTCGAACAGCCACGGTTGGCTCAGCGGGCGAGGCGAGAGATTCGCGCGGCCGTTGCCGGCACACTCGAGCGTCACGGCCCGGGTGGCGGCCGGCCGGCGTTTGATCTCATCGAGGGTCAGCGTGAGGGGGCGGCGCACGTGGCCGCCGATCGCCAGCCGCCAATCCGAGGCCTCGACCCGAGGGATATCGAAGTGAATCAGCAGGTAGTGCAATCCGATCGGCGTGATCGGATATCGCAGGGCCTCGAGTGGCAACGAATGGTTCCGCACCGCCAGCTGCAGCTCATCGAGGGAGATGTCCGGTCCGGTCGAGACCTGGTGGGTCGACTCCGCTTTGACCACGGCACTCAAGCTTAGTGCTTGAAGTGGCGCTCGCCGGTAAAGACCATCGCCACACCTGCCGTATCAGCGGCGGCAATCGCATCGCCGTCCTTCACCGACCCACCCGGTTGGACGATGGCGCGCACGCCCGCGCGGGCCGCGACCTCGACGCCGTCGGGGTAGGGAAAAAAGCCATCGCTGGCCAGCACGGAGCCGGCTGCTCTTGGTCCGGCGCGGTGCACGGCGAGCTCGACAGCCTCCACCCGGCTCATCTGGCCGGCGCCGATCCCGACCGCCGCGCCTTCGTGGGCGAGCACGATGGCGTTCGACCGGACATGCTTGACCACCGTCCACGCGAATTGCAGGTCTTTGTAGGTCAGCTCATCGGGAACGGTTGCCGTGACGACGCGCGACTCGCCCAACGTGCCGCCCGTCTGATCAGCGGTTTGTACCAGGAAGCCGCCGGTGATCGGCCGCGCATCGAGGTCCAACTGCGCTGGCCCTTGCCCCGGTTGCAGGACCCGCAGCTTGGGTCGGGAGGTCATTGCCTCCAGTGCCGCCTCGTCGAACGAGGGGGCCACCACCACTTCGAAGAACGATCCGACGAGCGCCTGGCCGGCCGCGGCGTCGACCGGCCGGTTGAAGGCGACGATCCCGCCGAACGCCGATCGCCGATCGCAGTTGAGCGCGCGATCGAAGGCCTCCGCCGCGTCCGTGCCGAGTGCCACCCCGCAGGGGTTGGCGTGCTTGATGATGGCCACCGCGACTGCCGGAAAATCCGCGACGAGCGACCAGGCGGCCTGGGCGTCGAGCAGGTTGTTGTAGGAGAGCTCGAGCCCCTGCCACTGCCGGGCGCCCGCGATCCCACCACCGCCGGCGCTCCGGTAGAGCGCGGCCGACTGGTGCGGATTCTCCCCGTAGCGGAGGTCGCGCACCTTGTGGCCGCCGAGCGTGAAGTCTTGCGGCAGCGTCGACGCGTTCGGCCCGCGGAGGTGCTCGCCAATCGCGGCGTCGTAGGCGGCCGTGTGACCGAACGCCACCGCGGCCAGGTGACGCCGCAGCGACGCGGGAACGCCGCCGGGGTCCTTGAGCGCCGCAAGCACGGCTGGGTAATCGCTCGGCCGCACGACCGGAAGCACATGGTCATGATTCTTGGCCGCCGCGCGCAGCAAGGTCACGCCCCCGATGTCGATCGACTCGATCGTCTGCGCGTGGTCGGCCCCGGACGAGACCGTCTCCACGAAGGGGTAGAGGTTGACCACGACGAGGTCGATCAACTTCAGCTCACGCTCGGCGAGCTCCTGGAGATGACGCGGCTCATCGCGGCGCGCCAGAATGCCGGCGTGCACGTTGGGATGCAGCGTCTTCACGCGCCCATCCAACAACTCTGGAAACCCGGTCAACTCCTGGAGCGCGTGCACCGGGATGTTCGCCTCGCGCAGGGCGCGCTCGGTGCCGCCCGTCGCGTACATCGTGACCCGGAGGCCGTCGAGGCCGCGCGCGAACTCGACAAGGCCGCTCTTGTCCGAGACGCTGAGGAGCGCGTTCACAACGGCAGCGGAAGCGGCCGTCCCGCAAGCCGCCGCACGACCTCGGGCAGCAGGCGATGCTCCTCCGCCTGGATGCGCTCCCGCAGACTTTCGACCGTGTCGTCCGACCGCACCTCGACGCGCTGCTGAGCGAGGATCGGCCCCTGGTCGACATCCTTGGTCACCACGTGGATCGTGCAGCCCGTCTCGGCGACGCCCGCGTTCAATGCCATGGCGACCGCGTCCATGGTGCCCGCGAAGTCGGGGAGTAGTGAGGGATGAATGTTGATGACTCGCCCCGCGAATTCCCGCGTGAAGATCCGCTCCAGGATCGCATCGTAACCGGCGCAGACGACCAGCTCGACGTCGTGCTGGCGAAGCATCCGCACCATCTCCCGGTCACGCACTTCGCGGTCGGGGAAATTGGCGAGGCGAAACACGTGGCGGGAGATGCCCGCCTTCTTCGCGATCTCGAGCGCAGGGCACTCACGGTTGGCACAGACCATCACCACCCGGGCGGGATAGAGCGGATCTTTCGCGGCCTCGATCAGGGCCTGCAGGTTGCTGCCCCGGCCGGAGACCAGGACGCCAACCCGGAGCCGGCTCACTCTAGGATTTGGACACGCCGCTGCGCGGACGCCACGATGTCGCCGACCACGAAAACCTCGCCGTCCAGAATCCGCAGCGCCGTACTGGCACTGGCCTCGTCAACCACGACGATCATCCCGATGCCCATATTGAACGTTCGCCACATCTCCTCGTCGGGAGTGAAGGGGGCGAGGTAGGAGAAGATGGCCGGCTCCGGCCAGGCTCCGCGCTGGATGCGGGCTCCCAGGCCGACCGGCAGGATGCGTGGCAGGTTGCCGACGATGCCCCCGCCGGTGATGTGCGCGAGCCCCTTGATGGTGACCGCCTCTCGCAGGCGGCGCACGGGATCGAGATAGGCCCGGTGGGGGGCAAGGAGCGCCTCCAGCACCGTTTCTCCCGTGCCCGGGATCGTCTGCGTCAACGCCTGCCGTGGGATCACCCGGCGAGCCAGGCTGTACCCATTGGTATGGAGGCCGGTCGAGGGCAGGGCGAGGAGCGCGTCGCCTTCACGGATCGACGTGCCATCGATGACCGCGTCGCGCTCGCAAACACCGACCATGAATCCGGCGATATCGTAGGTGGCGGGCTGATACAGGCCGGGCATCTCCGCCGTCTCGCCACCCAGCAACGCGCAGTTGACGCGCCGGCACGCATCCGCCATCCCGCCAACGACCTCGGCCACGATCGGTGGCTCCAGGATGCCGGTCGCGACGTAGTCCAGGAAGAAGAGTGGGTCGGCGCCCGCCGTGAGCACGTCGTTCACGCAGTGGTTGACGAGGTCGGCGCCGATCTGCCCATGACGGCCCGCGCCGGCCGCCAGCAGGACCTTGGTGCCGACGCCGTCGGTGGTCGCCACCAGGACGGGCTGCCGGTAGCGACGCGTGTCGAGCGCGAAGAGGCCGCTGAAGGGGCCGACGCCGGCGAGGACCTCGGGGCCCTGGGTCGACGCCGCCAGCGGCTTGATCAGGTCGACCGCCCGGTTGCCGGCCTCGATGTCGACCCCCGAATCGCGGTAGGTCGTCATCGGGCGACCGTCTCCAGCGCCAGCTTGTCCATCTCGAGCTGCACCGGAACTGGGACCGGATAGTCGCCATCGAAACAGGCCATGCAGAATCCGCTGACGTTCTTTACGGCCCGGAAGAGCCCGGCCTTGCTCAGGTACTTCAAGGTGTCGGCGCCGATCAGGCGCTCCACCTCCTCGACGCTCCGGCCGGAGGCGATCAGCTCTGAACGGCTGGCGATGTCGATGCCCATGAAACACGGCCACTGGATCGGCGGGCTGCTGACGCGAAAATGGACAGCCTTGGTCCCGGCGCGGCGCAACTCCTCCACGATCTTGCGGCTGGTGGTGCCACGCACGATCGAGTCGTCGACGAGCACGACGCGCTTTCCCTCGAGGATCTCGCGCAGCGGGTTGAACTTCAACTTGATGCCGATGTTGCGCAGCCGCTGGTTGGGCTGGATAAAGGTGCGGGTGATGTAGCGGCTCTTGATCAACCCCTCACTGTAGGGAATGCCACTCGCCTCGGCGAAGCCGACGGCGGCGGGCGTGCCCGAGTCGGGAAGCGAGATGACGATGTCGGCTTCGGCGGGCGCCTCGCGGGCCAGCTCGCGGCCCATGTTGCGACGAGCTTCGTACAGCGACTGTCCCTGCAGGCGCGAGTCTGGACGAGCGAAGTAGATGAACTCGAACATGCACATTGCCTTGCGCGGCGAGGGCAGCAGCGCCTCCGCGACCGGGTCGCCCCGACCGAGCAGGACCGCCTCACCCGGCTCGATCTCGCGCACGAACTCGGCGCCCACGGTATCGAGCGCGCAGGTCTCCGAGCTGATGATCGCGCCGCCGTCCGGCAGGCGCCCCAGGCACAAAGGGCGGATCCCGAGCGGGTCGCGGACGCCGACAAGCGCGTCTTTCGTCAAGAGCAGGAGACAATAGGCGCCCTGCAGCCGGGGCAGCGCGCGGCGCAAGACGGACACGATGTCGCTTCCGCCGGTGTGCGCGACCAGCTCGGCGAGCACTTCGGTGTCGCTCGAGGTTTTGAAACGAACGCCATGATGCTCGAGGTCGTCACGCAGTAACTGCGTATTCGTGAGGTTGCCGTTGTGGGCGATGGCGATGCTTCCCAGCTGCGGGTGCTCGACGACGATCGGCTGGGCGTTCTCGAGCCGGTTCGATCCGGTCGTCGAGTAGCGCGTGTGACCGAGCGCGAGGTGGCCGGTCAGCCGCTCCAGCGCGTCGGCGTCGAAGGCCTGCGCCACCAGGCCCATGTCCTTGTGCATGCGCAGGACATGGCCATCGCTGGTCGCGATCCCGGCGCTCTCCTGCCCGCGGTGCTGCAGGGCGTAGAGGCCGAAATAGGTCAGATTGGCCACGTCCTCGCCCGGCGCGTCGATGCCGAACAGACCACATTCTTCGTGCATCCGTTCGTCGGCCATCAGGTGGCGCGTCAAAATGCTGTCTCCCAGGCTTGCCGCAGCGTGTCCAGGGAGATGCGGATGTCGGACCCCACTTGGAGATCCTCGCCACCAACGACGCCGATCGCCTGCATCGGGACGAGGTGCTTGGCCATCAGTTTCTGCAGCTCGGGAACGCGGCGCGGCGCAACGCTGATGACGATTCGTCCCTGCGACTCACCGAAATA
>VBFR01000054.1 GCA_005889345.1 Chloroflexota bacterium | reverse complement strand
AGCGGGGATGACGTGCTGCGCCGCGGCATGCTCTACGGCAGCGTGCTCGGCTCGCTCGCGGTGGAAGACTTCAGTGTGCGCCGCATCGTCCAGGCGGATACGCGCGAGATCGAACGCCGGTTGAGTACGCTTGTGGACATGATTTCTCTCAACGGCTCGCGGGCGCCGTAGGTCATGGCCACCATTCCCGCGCAGCGATACGACGTCAAGGATCTCAAGCTCGCCGACGACGGCCGGCGGATGATCGAGTGGGCCGCGCAGGAGATGCCCGTCCTGCAGCAGATCCGCGAACGCTTCAAGCGCGAGCAGCCGCTCAAGGGCCAGCGCCTTTCCGCCTGCCTCCACGTGACGACTGAAACCGCGAACCTGGCGATCACCCTCAAAGCGGGCGGCGCCGAGCTCGTGCTCTGCGCCTCGAACCCACTGTCGACCGCCGACGCGGCCGCCGCCGCCCTGGTCGCGGACCATGGCATCAGCGTCTTCGCCATCAAGGGCGAGGACAACGAGACTTATTACCGGCACATCGCGTCGGCGCTCGAGCATCGCCCCACGATGACGATGGATGACGGCGCCGACCTGGTCGCCGCCTTGCACAAGGACCGCACCGACCTCATCGGCGACGTCATCGGTGGCACGGAGGAGACGACCACCGGCGTCATCCGGCTGCGCAGCATGGCGGAGAAGAAGGTCCTGCGCTATCCGATCGTGGCGGTCAACGAGGCGATGACCAAGCATTTCTTCGATAACCGCTATGGCACGGGCCAGAGCACGATCGACGGCATCATCCGCGCCACCAACGTCCTGCTCGCCGGCAAGGTCTTCGTCATCGCGGGCTATGGCTGGTGCGGCCGCGGCCTGGCGATGCGGGCGCGCGGCATGGGCGCCCACGTGATCGTCACCGAGGTCGAACCCGTGCGGGCGTTGGAGGCGGTCATGGACGGCTACCGCGTCATGCCGATGAAGGAGGCGGCGAAGGAGGGCGACCTCTTCGTCACCGTCACCGGCGATATCAACGTCGTCGACGAGCCGCATCTCGAAGCGATGAAGAGCGGCGCCATCCTGGCCAACTCCGGCCACTTCAACGACGAGATCAACCTGAGCGCGCTCGACGGCATGGCCGAGAGTGTCCGCACCATCCGTACGTCGCTCGAGGAGTACCGTCTGCGCGACGGCAGAAAGCTCTTCGTCCTGGGCGAGGGCCGGTTGGTCAATCTGGCGGCGGCCGAAGGACACCCGGCGGCCGTGATGGACATGAGCTTTGCCAACCAGGCGCTCAGCGCCGAGTACCTCGTCAGCCACGCGCGCGAGCTGCAGCCGAGGGTCTACCCGGTCCCCGACGACATCGATCGCGAGATCGCTCGGCTAAAATTGGCCGCGATGCACATCGCCATCGACTCGTTAACCGCCGAGCAGGCCGAGTACCTCGGCGGCTGGGAGTCGGGCACGCGATGAACCGGCGCAACCATCTCTTTACCTCGGAGTCCGTCACCGAAGGCCACCCCGACAAGATCGCGGACCAGATCTCGGACGCGATCCTCGACGCGATCATGGCGAAGGACCCACTCGGCCGGGTCGCCTGTGAGACTGCCGTCACCACGGGACTCGCCTTCGTCATCGGCGAAATCACCACCGACACCTATGTCGAGATGCGTGACGTCATTCGAGACACCATCGAGCAGGCGGGTTACGACCACCCGGGCTTCGGCTTCGATGCCGAGACCTGCGGCGTGATCGTCTCCATCCAGAAGCAGTCGCCCGACATCGCGCAGGGCGTCGACACCGGCGGCGCCGGCGACCAGGGCATGATGTTCGGCTTCGCCTGCGACGAGACGCCCGAGCTGATGCCGATGCCGATCCAGCTCGCCCACCAGCTGGCGCGACAGCTGGCCCGCGTCCGCAAAGACAAGACGCTGCCCTACCTGGGACCCGACGGCAAGACACAGGTCACGATCGAGTACGTCGACGGCCGCCCGATGCGCGTCGATACCGTGGTGCTCTCGGCGCAGCACACCGAGGACGTCGACCTGACGCGAATCCGCGAAGACCTGCAGGAGCTCGTGCTCGAACAGGTGGTCCCCGCGAAGATGCTCGACCAGCGCTCGACCATCCACGTGAACCCGACGGGCCGCTTCGTCCTCGGCGGGCCCAGGGCCGATGCGGGTGTGACCGGCCGCAAGATCATCGTCGACAGCTACGGCGGCTATGCCCGGCACGGTGGGGGCTGTTTCAGCGGGAAAGACCCCTCGAAGGTCGACCGCTCCGGCGCGTACGCCGCGCGCTACGTCGCCAAGAACATCGTCGCCGCCGGGCTCGCGAGCCATTGCGAGATCCAGGTCGCCTACGCGATCGGCGTGCGCAAGCCGGTCTCGGTCCTCGTCGAGACCTTCGGGACGGAGCGCGTCCCGGTCTCCAAGATCGAGCAGCTGGTCCAAAAACACTTCGACCTCAGCCCGCTGGAGATCATCCGGCAGCTCGAGCTACGCCGCCCGATCTACAAGCAGACGGCAGCCTACGGCCACTTCGGCCGCTCCGACGTCGACCTTCCGTGGGAACGGACCGACAAGGCGGACCTGCTCGCCTCCGAGGCGGGTGTCCAACGGCTCCAGGTGGTGGAGTCGCAGGACGGCTAAGACCGTCCTGGTTACGGGGATCGACGGCTTCGCCGGAAGCCACCTCTCCGACCTTCTCCTGCGGCGACGCCACACCGTTCACGGCACCATCCGAGGTGCCCGCGCGGCGTCGCGCGCCGAGCTCGCGCCCCGCGTCCGCACCCACCAGGTGGACCTGCTCGATCGGGATCGCGTCGAGACCGTCGTTCGCGAGATTCAGCCGCAGTGGGTCTTTCACCTGGCGGCGCTGAGCAGCCCGGCCGCGTCATGGGACGACCCCGCGTCGACGATCGCAACCAATGCCGGGCTCGAGGCGAACCTTCTGGCGGCGCTCGTCAAGCAGAAACCGATGCCGCGGGTGGTCGTGGTCGGCTCCGCGGACGAGTATGGCCGGCCGGTCGGTGGCGCTCGCCGGCTCGATGAGTCGACCCCGCTGAGGCCGCTGTCACCCTACGGCGTGAGCAAGGTGACGCAGGACCTGCTGGCGCTGCAGTATCACCTGAGCCATGGGCTTTCGGCCATCCGGATCCGGCCCTTCAACCACGCCGGCCCTCGACAGGCGCCGACATTCGCCGTCGCCAGCTTCGCCCAGCAGATCGCCCGCATCGAGTTGGGGAAGCAGCCGCCGGTCCTCAAAGTTGGCAACCTCGAGGCGCGCCGCGACTTTACCGATGTGCGCGACATCGTCCGCGCCTACCTGCTGGCGGCGGAGAAGGGCAAGCCGGGCGAGGTCTACAACGTCGGGTCGGGAACCGCAACGCGGCTCCGCGATGTGGTCGGCGTGCTCTTGACGATGACCCGCGCCCATATCACGTTGGAAGTGGATCCGGCGCGAAAGCACGCGGTCGAGGCCGACGTCTACGTCTGCGACGCGCGCCGCTTCCGGCGGCTGACCGGCTGGCGCCCGACGATCGGGCTGGAGCGTACGCTGCGCGACACGCTCGACGACTGGCGGCGCCACGAGCGGAGCGCCGCCTGATGGCTCGGCATGTCGTGATCCTGGCGGGGGGAAGCGGGACCCGGCTGTGGCCACGTTCGCGCGAGAGGTCGCCCAAGCACCTGCTGACCCTGCACGGGGCGCAATCCCTGCTGCAGTCGACGCACGCGCGGGTGTCACGCCTGACGGACAACGTCTACATCGTGACCGAGCAGTCCCAGGTCAAGAGCATTCGCGAGCAGTTGCCGCAGCTCAGAGACGAACAGTTCATCGTCGAGCCCGCCCGGCGCGGTACCGCGTCGGCCCTCGGTCTGGCCGCGCTCGCGATCGCGGAGCGCGATCCACAGGCCACCATGCTCTCGGTCCACGCCGACCACTATCTCGGTCACGACGAGGACGCCTACCTGAAGACGCTCGAGGCCGAGGCGCGCTGGGCCGAGTCGAGGCGTTCGCTCGTGACCGTGGGGCTGCGACCACCGTATGCCTCGACCGCCTTCGGTTACATCCAGGTGGGCCCGCCGCTCGACGGCGACCAAGCACCGGCGGTCTATCGGGTGGTTCGTTTTGTGGAAAAGCCTGATCTCAAAACCGCCGAAGGCTTTTTGGTCTCGGGCGCCTACCTATGGAACCTGGGCCTCTTCAGCTGGCCGGTCGACGTCCTCTTCAGGGAGATGGCGGCGCACGCCCCGCAGCTCCACGCCGGGTTGGAGCAGGTGAGGCACGCCCGCCGGGCTGGGCAGGCGGACGAGGCCGATCGCCTCTATCAGCTGTTGCCCACCGAGGCGATCGATTACGCCGTGCTGGAGCGCACCAACAATTTGCTGGTCGTCGGCGCCACCTTCGAGTGGCACGACCTCGGATCCTGGGCGGACCTGCACGACATCCTGCAGCGGGACGAGGCGGGCAACTTCGTGGAGGGCGAGTCGGTGTTGATCGATTCGAAAAACTGCATGATCCATTCCCCGCGCAAACTGGTGGCCGCCGTCGGCCTCGAGGACATGGTCGTGATCGAGACCGACGATGCCATCCTGATCTGTCCCAAGGCGCGCTCCCAGGACGTCAAACTGATCGTCGATCGCCTCAAGCAGATGGGCAAGACCCAGTACCTGTGAGCGTCGTTACACTGTGGCCGTGGCAAAGCGCGCGCTGATCACCGGGATCACGGGTCAGGACGGCTCCTACCTCGCCGAGCTTCTGCTGGAGAAGGGATACGAGGTGCACGGCGTGGTGCGCCGCTCCTCGAGCATGAACCGGAGCCGGATCGACCACCTGGAGCACGCCCATCCGGAGCACCTCGAGGGAGCACGCTTCACGCTGCATTACGGTGACATGACAGACTCGGGCGGCCTGAACCGGCTTGTCATGACGGTCGAGCCCGACGAGATCTACAATCTCGCCGCGCAAAGCCAGGTGCATATCTCGTTCGACCAGCCGGAGTACACCGGCAACACCGACGGGCTCGGCACCACGCGGCTGCTCGAAGCGATTCGGGCGACCGGCCGTGGAACCCGCTTCTACCAGGCCTCGACCTCCGAGATGTTCGGCACGACGCCGCCGCCGCAGAGCGAGCAAACGCCCTTTCATCCGCGCAGCCCCTACGGCGTGGCCAAGGTCTACGCGCACTGGATGACCGTCAACTTCCGCGAGGCCTACGACATGTTCGCCTGCAGCGGCATCCTCTTCAATCACGAGTCGCCGCGTCGCGGCGAGAACTTCGTGACGCGCAAGGTGACCCGCGGAGTCGCCGCCATCGTCGCCAAGCGCTCGTCAAAACTCCGCCTCGGGAATCTGGATTCCAAGCGCGACTGGGGTCACGCCAAAGACTACGTCGAGGCGATGTGGATGATGCTGCAGCAGGACAAGCCCGACGATTACGTCATCGCCACCGGGGTCCAGTGGACGATCCGGCAGCTGGTGGAGCTCGCCTTCGGGCTGGTCGGCCTCGACTGGCAGGACTACGTCGAGGTGGACAAGGCGTACTTCCGTCCCGCGGAAGTTCCCGACCTGCGAGGCGACCCCAGCAAGGCGCGGGCCCGCTTGGGCTGGCGCCCGAAGATCACCTTCCAGGAAATGATCCGCGAGATGCTCCAGTACGACCTTGCCGCCTCCGGGCTCAAGCCCGAGTCGTACCTGCGCGAGCGATCGGCAAAAGCCAGCTGATCGATCCCCGCTAGGATTAGTGGCGGGATGGGGACCCGATAGCGTTGGCCGTCGAGATCAAGTTCGGCACCGACGGCTGGCGCGGCATCATCGCCGACGACTTCACCTATGAGTCGGTTCGGATTGCGACCCAGGGGATCGCCCAGTACCTGGTCAGCCGCAAAAATCCTTCCGCCATCGTCGGATACGACACCCGCTTCGCCTCGGACCTGTTCGCCCGCGAGGTCGCCCAGGTGCTGGCGGCGAACGGCATCAAGGTCTTCGTCATCAACGCCCCCGCGCCGACCCAGGTGTCAACCTACGCCATCCTCGACAAGCAGGCGAGTGGCGGACTGGTGATCACCGCCAGCCACAATCCCTACTACTTCAGCGGCCTGAAATACAAGCCGGAGTACGCCGGCTCAGCCAGCCCTGAGGTCACCGCCCGACTCGAGGAGGAAATCGAGCGCGTGCAACGCGGCGGGCGCGTCCGCCAGGTCCGCTTCGACGACGCCCGGGCCGACGGGACGATCGAGCTCTTCGACCCGCAGCCGGCCTATGCCGCCCAGCTCAACCGCCTCGTCGACCTGGGTGCGATCAAGGCGGCCGGCCTGAAGATCCTCCATGAGCCGATGTACGGCGCGAGCCAGGGCTACGTCAGGGCGCTCCTCTCGGGCGGCAAGACCAGCGTGGAAGAGATCCACGGCGAGCGCAACCCCGGTTTTGGCGGCATGCACCCGGAGCCGATCGCCCAGTACATGCCGCAGGCGATGGAGCGGATGCGAAAGGGCGGCTTCGACCTCTGCATCGCCAACGACGGCGACGCCGACCGCGTCGGCATCATCGACGAGCGCGGCACCTTCGTGAACCAGCTCCAGGTGATGGCGCTGCTGATGATGTACCTGGTCGAGAAGCGGGGGCTCAAGGGTGATGTCGTTCGCTCGCTGACCTCGACCTCGATGGTCGACAAGCTGGGCGAACGCTTCGGCGTCAAAGTCCACGAGCTCAAGGTCGGTTTCAAGTACATCGGGCCGAAGATGGCCGAGACCAACGCCATGCTCGGCGGCGAGGAGAGCGGTGGCTTCGCCTTCCGTGGCCATATCCCCGAGCGCGACGGCATCCTCTCGGGCATCACCTTCGCCGACATGATCGTCAAGTACGGCAAGCCGCTGTCGAAGATCATGGCCCACCTGACCGAGCTGGTGGGACCGCACTTCTACGCGCGCCATGACCTGCATCTCGACCGGCAGGAGTACGCGGCCCGGCGCGCCGAGCTCTATGCCCGGCTCGAAAAGGAGCCGCCCACCGAGATCGCCGGCGCGCGAGTGGCGCGGTCGCGCACCGATGATGGCTTCAAGTACTACCTCGAGGACGGCAGCTGGGTGCTGGTCCGTTTTTCCGGGACGGAACCGCTGATCCGCGTCTACAGCGAAGCGTCCTCCAAGGAGCGGGTCGATCAGCTGCTCGCCTCACTCGAAGAGAAGCTCGGGCTGCGCCAACTTGTCTGACGTCGTTAAGAAGCCCTGGGGATGGGAGAACCGCTTCGCGGTCACCGACAAATACCTCGGCAAGGTGATCCACATCAACGCGGGGGAGATGCTCAGCCTTCAATACCACCGGCAGAAGGACGAGACCCTGCTGGTCGTCAAGGGAGCGATGGACCTCCAGCTGGAAGACGACGGGGGCCAGCTCCAGACCCACCGGCTGACCCCCGGTATGGCGCGCCGGATCGTTCCGGGACGCAAGCATCGGATGATTGGAGTGGAGGAGTGTGAGTTCTTCGAAGTGTCGTCCCCCGAGATCGACGATGTCGTCCGGCTGGAAGACAAATACGGACGGCAGGGAACCAGCACCGCCTAACTCACCTTTCCACACTTTCCACAGAGCTGTTGCGGCCGGTCGAACATTTGTTTTTGAATACAAATTCGGTCGGGATTAATGCCGTCTTTCCCCAGCCCCAAACGGACGTTTCCCTGCTAGACTAGCCGCCATGTCGGAAGCCCTGGCGAGTTCTTCCGCGACCCTTCGGCCAGGGCAACAAGTCCGAGCGAGAGTCCGGCCCACTGCGCGACCTGTTCAACTCGGCACCCGCTACCTCGGACTCCTCTCGGCGTGGGCGGTCGCGGTCGGGCTTACCTTCAAGTCCGAGCTGCTGTCTCCGACCCAGGTGTGGCAGGCGACGGCGGCGCTGGCGGTGCTCGTCACCCTTGGCCTGGTTTTCTTGCACGCGCGCAATCGCACCCCGGCGTTTCTGAGTCTCGACCACTACATCACACCGGTGCTGGTGATCATCGCCGCGGCGGCGTTCTCCATCCTGGCGCCCGACTACCGGGTGCACGCGCTCGCGATGCTGACGATGGGCGCGTTCATCTTCGCCAGCAGCTTCGTGGATCTCTCGCGGGGCATGGGCCGCGAGCGCCCGCTCCACCGGTTCCTCCGCGACGCGACCACCTTCTGCGCGCTCCTCGCGCTCTTCTTCCTCGTGCTGCAGTCGAATGACCTTCCGAACGTCGTCAAGTTCAGCGCGATCTTCGTCATCGCGCTGCTGAGCGGCTATCGCAGCTTCCGCTTCGCGACCAAGCGCGAGGGCCTGGCCCTGCTGTCCGCCTTCCTGACCGCCGGCACCGTCACGTTCGGCGCGTTCGGCATGGTCACCTACCTCAACCAGGGGAGCCAGTACGTCGCCGTCATCCTGGCGTTCGCCTGGTACGCCTGGCAGGGGCTCACCGTCCACGCGCTCGACGACTCCCTGACGCGCCGCATCATGTTCGAATACGGGCTCTTCGCCGTGATCTGCATCTACCTGATCGCGCTCGCCCTGGTGACCGGCCGCCCGATCGGTTAGCCATCGATCAAGGGCTGCGCGACAAACTGCCCAGCGGCATCGTTCGCTCCCAACCACTGATAGGCCGTGATCAACTTCAGGGTGGTGTCACCGCGTGCGTCGAAGCTCATGGTGCCCATCGCGCCGCGGTAATCCTGGCTGGCTGCGACCTGCTTCAGCACCTGGTCGCGCGTGGGCAGCGCCCCGCCGGCATCGTCGATCGCCCGCCCGATCGCCGCGATCACGAGCCGGGTGGCATCGTAGGCCGGCAGGCTGAAAGTGCCCACCTCGTGGCCATACGCCGTCTTGTAGTCGCGCATGAACCCTTGCGCCCCGCGGAGGACGGCGGGGTAGGGACCGACCACGGTGTAATAGCTGCCCCGCGCCGCGGCGCCGGCGGCCTTGGCAAACTGGCTGCTGGCCAGCCGGTCACTCCCGATCAGCGGCACCTGGGGCATCCTCGCCGCCATTTCGCGCCGCAACGAAGCCGCCGCGCCGATGCCGGTTCCGGCGAAGTAGATAACGTCCGCTCCCAGTTCGAGCGCGCGCTGGACGCGCGACCCGAAGGCGGGCGGCTGGTTGGGATCGAAGGCGCCCAGGTCCGACGGGTCGACGATGGTCCCGCCGTCTCGAACAAAGCGCGCGACGAACGTGGTCGCAATCCCCAGTCCGAAGCTCGTCTGGTCACTGATGACGAAGGCGCGCTTCTTGCCCAACGCCCTGAACGCGAGGTCGGCGCCGGCCGCGCCCTCGACCGGCTGGGTGGTCAGCATCCGGAAGAAGTTGTTGGGATTGCCGGAGCGAAGCCGCGCGCTCAGTCCCTGGCAGTGCCCGTCGGCCGGCTCCTGGGTGAGGCACTCGTTGGTCGTGCCGGGGCTGATCATGGTGAGCCGCGCGGCGTTCGTTACCGGCAGCTCGCTCTTGGCGACGCTGTCGTGGAGCGGCCCGATCATCGCCAGGACGCGCGCATCAGCCGCCAGGAGCTGGACATTCTTCGCGCCCTTCGCCGGATCGTGAATGCCCTGGCTGACGTCGTCATAGGTGGCCGCCTGCAGATCGAAACAGGCATCCGGGTGCCGCGACGGGCCGCACACCCGCCCCGCCTGCTTGAAGGCGAGGTCGATCGCGTTCTTCGCCGGCAACCCATCCGGCGCATCATCGCCGGTGAGGGGGAGGTCCACCCCCAGCTTGATGACGCCGATGGAGTGTGTGGGCGCACTGGCGCCAACTTCGCAGCCGGCCACGATCAGCGCCGCGAGGATGAGGAACGCGAGCCGGCCGCGGCTCATCCTCCACCGGCCTGCCGGGGATCGATCCGCAGGACGTGGCCGACGATGTCCGTCACCCAGAGCGAGCCGTCGCCATAGGCGAGCGCGATGCCGGGCTGGTCGATTGTCTGCGCGTCGCGGTTCGTCCGGGGGTCAATCTCCTCCAGGCGGACGCCGCCGAGCCAGAGGCCGGACGGTGAGACGGCGATCGCGTCCTGCCCGCTGCGCCCATTGAAGGTGTTGACGTCGAGGGTCGCGGCCACGGTGTTGGAGGTGGGATCGATCCGCGACATGGTGCCGATGCCTTCGTTGCGAACCCACACGGCGCCATTCGAGACCGCGACGGGAAGTGGCGTGGGAGCCGACCAGCACGTTGCCGAGCAGGGAATCGGTATGGTGGCCACCACCTGATTCGTCCGGGCGTCGATCCGGACCACCGTACCGGACCGGCTGACCGCCACCCACACCGTGTCGCCGTCCAGCGCAAGTCCTGACGGACCACCAAGCTGTGTGATCGTTTGAACGACTGTTTTAGACCGAATATCGATCCGGACCACGACGTTGTCGTCATAGCTGGTGACCCAGAGCGCCTGGTCGTTGGCCTTTAACTCGAAGGGGGTCACGCCGATCGGAATGGCAGCGACCCGGCGACCGTCCTTGGGGTCGAGGGCCAGGATTTCCTTGGTATCGTTTTTCGCGACCCAGACCAATCCGTTACCGATAGCCACCGAGCTCGGCAAGTCGCATCGACGAACGTGGAAGGTCGTTACCATCCAGCTGTGGATCGATCCGTAGGGCCGGCACACACTCTGGTAAAACGGCTCAGCGTTGCCGACCCGGAACGTGGCGACCGTCCGGTTTGAGGCCGGATCGATTCGGGACAGGGTTCCGTCGCCGGTATTCGGGACCCAGATCGCGCCCAGGCCGACCACCGGCGTCGCCGGCCTCAGGCCGACGGCGATGGTGGCGAGCAACGGTCCGTTTGGCGGCGCGGGAGACGCGGTGCAGGCCGTCGCGGCGAGGGCGACCGTCACGATCAGTACGAGAATTCGCCGTCTCACGCGCCGCTAAATGCCGAGGTACGCCCTCTGGACATCGGGGCTCTCCAGGAGCATCTTGGTCGGACCTTCCTTGACGATGCGTCCGGTCTCCAGCACGTAGCCGCGATGGGAGACCGTGAGGGCCTTGGTGGCGTTCTGCTCGATCAGCAGGATGGTCGTCCCCTCGCGGTTGATGTCGCGAATGATGTCGAAGATCTGGTCGACGAGGATGGGCGCCAGGCCCAGGGAGGGCTCGTCGAGGAGCAGCACCTTGGGCTGCGACATCAGCCCGCGGGCGATGGCCAGCATCTGCTGCTCGCCGCCCGAGAGTGTGCCGCCGATCTGGTTGAGGCGCTGTCTGACCCGTGGAAAGAGCGTGAGGACGTGTTCCTGGTCGCGACGGATCCCGTCTCGGTCTTTGCGGCGGTAGGCGCCGAGGACCAGGTTGTCGCGCACGCTCATGCGGTGGAAGATCCGTCGCCCTTCGGGGACGTGACCGACCCCGAGCCCGACGATCTGGGCGGCGGGGAGGTGGGTGATGTCCTTGCCGCGCAGCCGCACCTGTCCCCGCGACGCCGGCGTCAGCCCGGAGATGGTTCGAAGGGTCGTCGTTTTCCCGGCGCCGTTGCTGCCGATGAGGGTCACGATCTCTCCCTCCTCGATGTGCAGGGACACGCCTTGGAGGGCGTGGACCCGCCCGTAGTAGGTGTCGACGGCATCGATTTCGAGGAGTGCCATCAGGCTCCGTTAGGCGCTCTTCCCGAGGTAGGCTTCGATCACGCGGGGGTCACGGCGGACATCCGCGGGCTTGCCCTCGGCGATCTTCTCGCCATAGTCGAGGACGACGATGCGATCAGAGATCCCCATCACGACTTTCATGTCGTGCTCGATCAACAGGACGGTCACGCCTTCGGCTCGGACCTTCTCCACCAGTTCCATCAGCTCGACCTTCTCCTGCGGCGTGGCGCCGGCGGCGGGCTCGTCGAGGAGCAGCAGCCGCGGGTCGCTGGCGAGCGCGCGGGCGATCTCCAGCCGCCGCTGGTGACCATAGGGGAGGTTGCGCGCATAGTTGTGCGTGTGCTGCTCGATGCCCACGAACGTCAAGAGGTCCATCGCCTTCTCGGTGACCCGAGCCTCTTCATCTCGCTCGCGCTTCGTTTTGAAGAGGGCGTCCCAGACTTTCGCGTGCATGCGGGAGTGCTGGCCGACGCGCACGTTGTCGAAGGCCGTCATGTAGGCGAAGAGCCGGATCTGCTGAAACGTCCGTCCGACGCCGAGCTCGGCGACCTTGTAGGGCTTGAGCCCGGTGATGTTCTTCCCCTCGAAAATGACCGTGCCCGAGGTCGGCGAGTAGATGCCGGTGATCGAGTTGAAGAGGGTGGTCTTGCCGGCGCCGTTCGGCCCGATGAGCGAGAAGATCTCGCCCTTTCCGATCTCGAAGCTTACCTGGTCGACCGCCGTCAATCCTCCGAAACGTTTCGTTAGCGCGCTCACCGTCAGGATCTGACCGTTCTGCCCCATGGTTCAGCTCTCCTCGCGGAGATCGAAGACCGCTTCTTCGCTGGTGCCCTTGGCCAGCTCCTGTTCGCGAACACGGCTGGGCAGCAGCCCCTGCGGGCGCAGGAGCATGACAAGCACAAGGATGAGTCCGAACACGAGGAAGTTGAGCCGTTGCACCTCGTCGTGCAGGCCGATCCAGTCGCCCTTCGAGGTGTTGAGGAAGCCGAGACCGATCGAGTTGGCCGCGTTCGTGGCGAGGTCCGGAAGGTTGGTCAGCAGGTTGAAGAGGACGTAGTAGATGCCCAGGGCGCCGAGGATGACGCCCGGGATGTTGCCCATGCCGCCGAGCACGACCATGATCAGGACGGTCACGGATACCACGAAGGCGAAGTTCTCCGAGCTGACGAGTGAGAGCTTGGCGCCGTAGTAGGTGCCGGCGAAGCCGCTGAACGAGGCACCGATCGCGAAAGCCAGCAGCTTGATCGCCACCGTGTTCACGCCGGTCGCGGCGGCGGCCACCTCGTCTTCGCGCACCGCCATCCAGGCACGGCCGAGGCGCGAGCGATAGAGATTGTTCGCCGCGATAACGCAGATGATCACCAGGATGACCATTAGGACGTAGAACGCCAGCGGGTCGATGAAGTCGAACCGCGGCAGAAAGCCGAAGGCGGCACCGTTCTCCCAAGGCCCGCTGATCCCGAAGGGTAGCGAGGGAGGATCGATGCCGGCGATCCCGTTCACTCCGCCGGTCCAGTTCCCAAGGACCGATCCGGGCCCCAGGTAGCGGAAGACCCGTGGCACGATCTCACCGAACCCCAGCGTCACGATCGCGAGGTAATCGCCGCGGAGCCGCAACGTCGGTGCCCCGAGCAGGGCCCCGAAGCCGGCGGCGGCGAACATGCCGACAAACAGCAAGAGCCAGAAGGGCAGGTGGATCTCGTGGTGCAACGGACTGCCGTAGAGCTGGCCCGAGGAGAGCATGCCGACGGTGTAGGCGCCGATGGCGAAGAAGGCCGCG
>VBFR01000117.1 GCA_005889345.1 Chloroflexota bacterium | reverse complement strand
ATTGGCACGGGCGGTCCGCCATCCAGCAACGCCAGCCGTCAGCAGCACGACGGCGACACTGGTCAGGCTCAGGACGATGTCAAGGGCGGAGGGGGCCACGTCAGCATGAGCGCCGAAGGCCACGATCCCATGCTGGCAGTAGTCCGATTTGGCCGCTGCTCGAAGAAGTCCCAGCACCATGGTGGCGGCGGCAGCGATCGCGCCAGCGATCAGTCCGTTACGGAGCCAGCCGCCAAACCGCAACCGGTCCAAGTTGGATCTGTGAGGCACCGACATATTAAACGGAAATGGGAACACCGCCCGATCCCGGAGTTCCGCCGGCACGGTGATGTAACGCGCGCCGCAAGCTTCGTGAGCCCGCGCAAGGTTCGGCGCAAGCACCCTGTTCGATGATCGGAGCGATGGGTTTCGTGCGCCTATCGCTGCGTACCAAGATCGTTGGGCCCTTCGTCCTGATCGTCGCGCTCATCGGCACGATTGGCACGGCGGCCGTCACCGCCCTGGTCACGAATGAGTCGGTCGCGGAATTCAACGGCAGTCTGCTTCGCGCCAGCTTGCTCGCCAACGACCACCTGTCGCTGGTGGAGGCGGCTCGGCTCACGACGTTGCGCGCGGCCGCCGCGACCACCGGTGTTGCGGAGGCGACCACCGCTCATGACACCGCCGCACTGCAGCTCTTGCTCAACCCGGTTGTCGGCAACGCCTCGGTACCAAGCCTCCTTCTTCACGTGCTCGACCGGCAGGGAAGAGAGGTGATCGTCATTGGGCCCAACGGCCCCGTGGCGGCCCAGCCAGGGAGCAGCGAGTTCATCTCCGAGCCTGCGGTCGCGGCCGTGCTGGCCGGGACGACCGACGTCCAGGGTGACAAGTACGTGTTTCTCAGGACTGAGTCGGCGGGGACGACCCTCTACTGGACAGGGCCGATCCGCAGCCTGACCGGACAGGTCATTGGCGTGGCACTGGTGGGCGAGCCGCTATCGGCCATCGCCGCCGGCATCCGGTCCTCGGGCGCCGACCAATTGTCCTTCTACGGGCCGACTGGCAACGTCCTCCTGTCCTCACTGAATTCAACCGGCGCGTTAACGGCGGCGACCCGGAACTCGGTCCACCCAGATCGGCCAGTGACATTCAGCCAGACCTCCGCCGGCCAGCCCTACATGAACCTCCTCAGCGATTGGACGATGCGCAAGATGCAGCTTGGCTACCTGGCCGTGGCGCTCAACACCGCGCAGCTGCAGGCCGGGCTCGCTCAGCTTCGCCTCTTCCTCCTGATCCTCTTCGCCGCGGCGGCCTTGCTCACGCTGGTGATCGGTCTGATGCTGGCGGGTGCGATCACCCGGCCGGTGCAACGGCTCGTCGGCGCGATGGGGGCGGTTGCCGCCGGAGACCTGGCGCAACGCGCTCCCGCCGGACCTTCCGACGAGATCGGGTACCTGGGCAAGGTCTTCAACCTCATGACGGTCGGCCTTCAGGAAAAGACGCAGGCTCTGGAAGACACCTACTTTGCCGCCATCGAAGCGCTCGCCCGCGCTATCGATGCGCGGGACCCCTACACGTACGGGCACTCCGCCAGGGTCGCCGCCTTCAGCCTCGAGATCGCCGATGAGCTCGGTTATCCGCAAGACAAGCGGGAGGGCTTGCGCCGGTCGGCCCTGCTGCACGACATCGGAAAGATCGGGATCGAAGACCACATTCTGCGCAAGGCCGGCGCCCTCAACTACCTCGAGGCCAAACAAATGCGTCAACACCCGGTCATCGGCCATCAGATGCTCAAAGATGTTCCGTTCCTGCACTCGAGTCTGAGCGGGATTCGGCATCACCACGAGCGCTGGGATGGGACGGGTTATCCAGACACGTTGGGCGGCGAGACGATTCCAGTGCAGGTCCGCATCCTCAGCGTTGCCGACGTCTTTGACGCGTTGACGTCGGACCGTCCCTACCGGCAGGCCCTCTCGGTTGCGGAGGCGACCGAGATGATCGAGCGTGAGGCCGGCCGCCAATTCGACCCAGCGGTGGTCGCGGCCTTCAAGGCCAGGAAGGATGGCATCATCGCCATCCTCACGCAGCAGCGTGCAAGTAATTCCCCTCTCCCGCTTGCGGGGGAGGGTAGGGTGGGGGCTTCCCAGACCGATGAGCGAATCCTGGAGAAAGCGTCATGAAACGAGGCCGGTCGTTCGCACGACGCGCGAGTGCGGTACTTCTCCTTCTTCTGCTCCTATGGACGGCGAGCCAGCTGGCCTCACGCGTGCCATGGATCACCTCGCTGGGGACGAGCGTCCATACGATGGGCCTCGGCGACTACAGCGCCGATTTGTTGACGTCGCTCGCGCCCCTCTCACCGGGTGTCCTCAATGAGGCGAGAGCTGATGCGGGAACCCCATCCGGATCGTCAACCCCTGCAGCCTTGCCTACTACCGCGCCGAGGCCCACGCCGACACCGGTCCCCGGGTCAACGCCCACCCCCTCACTGCCTCCGACGCCCAAGCCTACGCTGCCTCCGACACCTAGGCCGACGAGCATCCCAACGCCGATCCCGACGCCGATCCCGACGCCGATCCCGACGCCCATCCCCACGCCTACGCCGATCCCGACCCCCACGCCCACATCCATCCCGACACCCACCCCGACGCCAACACCCACACCTACCCCGACGCCAACGCCCACGCCCACCCCGACGCCAACGCCCACGCCCACGCCCATGCCAACGCCGACTCCAACCCCAACGCCGACGCCGACCCCCGCACCAGGCATCGTCTCCGGAACGGTCGTGGCCAACCTGACCGGCCTTCCAATTTCCGGTGCGACCGTCACGTTAGGAAGTCTCACGACCACGACGAACGGGAATGGCGCCTTTACCTTCCCGAGCGTGGTGCCCGGCAACTACACGTTGACCGTCAGCGGCGGCCTCCTCTACCAGACAAGCACGCAGTCGGTAAGTGTGGCGCCAGGTCAGACGGTAACCGTCACCGTCCGGTTGCGCACACTCCTCGGTCTTTAGTGAAGAAGGGCCGCCACGAGGCGGCCCTTCCGTCTGTTAGGAGGCGGCGATACCCTCCTGGCTGCTGCCATCAGGCACCGTCCATGAACCGATCGGCGAAAGGGCGCCGCCCTCGCTGACCGAGAATGCCTTCACCGAGCCACTTCCACCACTCTGCGCGTAGAGGAAGTGCCCGGACACTGCCATGTCGACGGCGCCAGGAATGCCGGTCGCCGCCGGCGACGTGCCTAGCACCACGGTTCCGTTCTCATTGATGGTGTACTGACTCAAGCTGCCGCTTCCGGCGTTGGCCGCGTAGTAATTGCCATCGACGCGCGCGACCCAGCAAGCAGCGATCTGCCTGTCGGAGGCGCCGGCGCTGACCAACGAGAGGCTGCCGTTGTTGTTAACGGCGTAGGTCGACAGGTTGCCAAACGCGGCATTGACGATCACCAGGCGACCCTCCGAATCGAACACGAACGCGAAGGCGTTGCCGCCCACCGACGTCGCCGTCGGTGCATTCGACAGCTGCCCGTCATCCGATACGCCAAAGACGTCAACCGAGCCGTGATTGTTGCCTTTCATCGTGATAACGAGGTCGCGGCCGTTGGGCGTGAAGCCAACCTGCGCGGGCGACTGAAGGAAAGCCGGCGGGTTGCTATTGGCGAGACCAAGCGAGCGCCACGATCCCGCAATCGGGTGCAGCCGTCCGCCCGCGATGCGGTACCCCTGCACGTAGCCGGCGAGCCCCGCGTCGAGCACAAAGGCGAGATTGTCGTGAATCGCGATGCTGGCCGGGAACGGTCCGCCGGACGCCACGATCTGGTTGAGGCGCAACCGATCACCGCCGAGGAGCAGATGGTGCTAGTGGTCGTAGACGAGCGAGCTCTGCGAAGCGAGCGGATCGACGGCGGCACCGGCCGCGCGACCGCCCTTTCCACCAGTGGGGTAGGTCGCCGTGTAGGCGAGTGTGCCGTTTTCGTTCTGCGAATAGACGGCGATCGAGTTGCCGTTAGGGTCGTTGGTCTGGACGAAAACGGCGTGATGGCCGCCGTCGCCCTCGTCGGCGTTGGCCAGCACCGCGGGTGCGCCCAACAGCGCGGTCGCCATGGCGGCGACGACGGCAGACAGTCGAATCAGATATCGCATTTTTCCTCCTCGGGACAATGGTTCGAATATGTCCGGGAAGGCTAGAGGCGTGAGATGACCGGCCGATGACGGGCCGTCATCCAAT
>VBFR01000116.1 GCA_005889345.1 Chloroflexota bacterium | reverse complement strand
TTACCCCGGTGCTCCGCAACCTCGTCGCTGCAGTGAAGGGCACGCCCTACGAGGTGCTGATCGTCTACGACTTCGATGCCGACACGACCGTCCCCGTGGTGCAGCGCTTGCTGCCCGAGATGCCGCAGCTCAAGCTGCAGCGCAACGACCTGGGGCGCGGTGTGCTCAACGCGATTCGCAAAGGCTTTCAGGTGGCGCGCGCGCCCTTCGTGCTGGTGATGATGGCCGACGGCTCCGACGAGCCCGAGGCGATTGACCCGATGCTCGCGCGGGCGCGTGCCGGCGCTGATGTGGTGGCCGGCTCGCGCTACGTCAAGGGTGGCGGCCAGCAGGGTGGTCCGCTGCTGAAGCGGACGATGTCGCGCGCCGCCGGCCTATCGCTCCACGTGATGGGACGGCTGCCGATCCACGACGCGACGAGTAACTTCCGCATGTACAGCCGCCGGTTGCTCGACGCCGTCACGATCGAATCCTCGGCCGGCTTCGAGCTGGCGCTGGAACTGACCGTCAAGGCGCAGCGCCTCGGCATGCGCGTCGACGAGGTGCCCACCGTCTGGCACGACCGCACCGCCGGCCAAAGCCGCTTCCGGCTGTGGCACTGGTTGCCGCACTACCTTCGCTGGTACGGGGTGGCGTTCGGGATCGGTCGCCGCTAAAGCCCCTACTTCTTCTTCGGGTAGTTGGAGGTCTGCCTGACCTTCGCCGGGAGCCAGTAACCTAAATAATATCTCCGGTATCATCCATTGATATAGGGGGATGGGAGGCTCTGTCTCGTCACGCGCGATCGCGGCCGCTGCGTCGATGACGATGTTTTGGAGCAATGGCAGCTGGCTGTCATCGCCTCAGTCTCCAACGACCCCGAGTGCGATGCGCACTGTGCCGACGTCGTACCCGCCACCGATCCCGGATGGAGACCAGGCGGTCACCTACCAGAACGACGTCGCGCACACCGGCCTGCAAAACGCCGACAGCCTGCGTCCCGCCCTGAGCCGCAAGTGGTCGGTCGACTTGGGTGGCAGCGTCTCCTATGCGCTCATCGCCCAGGGCATGATGTACGTGACCGTCGCGGACCCACCACCCGCCACCGGATCACCGCACGGCGCGAAGCTCTACGCGCTCGATCAGGCAACGGGCCGGACTATCTGGGGACCGTATGAACTGGGCGGCAGCTGGCCATGGGCTAACGCGGCCTATGACAACGGTCGCGTCTTCGCCCTCAACGTCGACGGCCTCGTGCGCGCCTACGACGCGAAAACGGGAGCTCTCCTCTGGAGCAAGCAGATCCCGGATCCGGCCGGCACCACCACCTGCGGCTGCTTCGCGTCGGCGCCCACAGCCGCCAACGGCATCGTGTACACGAGCGGCGGCGGCGTCGCCCAGGTGTCCGCGCTCAGCGAATCGACGGGAGCAGTCGCCTGGCAACAGCGCGTCATCGGGAGCGACCACAGCTCGCCCGCGGTCTCGCCGGACGGCGTATACGTGACCTATGCCTGCAACCAGGCCTATGACTTCAATCCGACGACCGGCGCCCCGGTCTGGCACTACCAGGGATCGTGCTCGGGCGGCGGCGGCAAGACACCGGTGCTCAACGCGGGCAAGGTCTACGCGCGCGATTTAGCCCTGGCTCCCAATCCGATTATCGATAGCGAGACCGGAGCCGGCGTCGGCCAGTTCGTCGGGGCGGTCGCACCGGTGATCGACGGATCGATCGGTCTCTTCTTCACGAACTACGACACGTTGCAAGCGAAGGATCTCACGACCAACCAGGTGCTATGGACCTTCACCGAGGACAGGCCGTCGACTGCGCCGATCATCGTCAATGGCTACGTCTACCTCGGTACCGGGGTGGGGACGCTCTATGTCCTCGATGAGCAGACCGGGCGGCAGGTCTATTACGACTATCTGTGGAACGGCATCACCGGACCCGATGAGTACAGCGTCTCCGCGCCGCTCGCGGGCCTGACGGTCGGCCAGGGAGTGCTGGCGGTGCCGGCGGGCAACAAACTCTTCGTGTATGGCTCGTCCGGCAATCCGCCCTGGCCGCCGCCGAATTTCACGCCCGTCCCCAACACCACCGATCAGTCGGTCGCCTACCAGGTGAATCCGCAGCACAACGGGGATCTTCCCGGCGCCGCCCTCCAGCCGCCACTGACGAAAAGCTGGTCCGTCGATTTCGGTGAGTATGTCTCCTATCCCGTCGCCGCGCAGGGACGCGTCTTCGTCGCCACCGGGCTGTTCAACAACAACGATCACCCGTTCACCCATCTGTACGCGCTCAACCAGGCGACTGGAACGATTGCGTGGGGCCCGGTTCCCCTCGAGCTCGACGTCGGCGATCATTGGGCGGCACTCGCGTACGATTCCGGTCGGCTGTTCTCCGTGAACTCGGTCGGCTGGCTCAAAGCCTGGGACGCGAGCAGCGGGCGAAAGCTGTGGGCAATGCGGCTCGCGAGTCCATACCAGACGGTCAACGCGCCTCCGACCGCGATGAACGGGTCGGTGTTTGTCACCGGCGCTGGCAATGGAACCGGGGAGCTCTTCGCCATTGACGCCGGCAGCGGCACACTCCGCTGGCAACAGCCGGTCGCTAATGGACAGGGGAGTTCGCCCGCCGTCTCCGCCACCGGCGTCTATGAGACGTTTCAGTGCCACCAGATCTCGGATTTCAATCCATCGTCCGGCGCGATCATCTGGCAGCACTCGGACGGGACCAATTGCGCCAATGGCGAAGTGCCGGTACTGGCCAATGGAAAGCTCTACGAGCGCGATTACCTGGGCGCGAACGAGCTCTTCAACGCCGGCAACGGCGCGATGCTGGGATCGTTTGCTGCGGATGCGCCTCCGGCGGCCGACGGCTCGCTGGTCTTCCTCGTGACGAATGCCTATGCGTACGCCGGCACGCTCGAGGCGCGCGATGCGGCCACCAATGTGCTGGTTTGGAGCTTTACTGGTGACGGCACGCTCAGCACCGCGCCAGTCGTGGTGCACGGCATTGTCTATATCGGCTCCTACAGCGGCAAGCTCTACGCGCTGGATGGGACGAGCGGCAAGGTGCTCTGGAACGACAGCCTCGGCGTCGCCATGCGCGTGTCGCGCGGCTACGAAGGCGGGGCGCCCTGGCAGGGGATGGCCTCGGCGCAGGGCTATTTCTTCGTTGCGGCGGGCAACCAGTTGGTCGCCTACCGTGGCAGCCAGACCGTGCCCCCGCCGAGCCCGTCCCCCAGTCCGTCGGTGACGCCCTCCCCGGATCCGTTCCGAACAGTGCCGGGGTCTTCGCCGAATCCGGCACGCGGCACCGAC
>VBFR01000053.1 GCA_005889345.1 Chloroflexota bacterium | reverse complement strand
CCTGATTCGAGTCTTTGCTCGGGTCGTTGACCCGGACATTCGGAAGGGGACCGCCGCTCGGCTTCAGCCCTTTGGGTTGCCGGATCGCGCTCGGCGCGCTGATCCCATTCGAGTCGGGCGTCGCGCGATGGTCACCGCGCGCGATCGCCTCCAGGGCGATCCGGGCCGTCGGCGTTAGCGTCTTGCCCGCCGGCGTGGCCAGAATCCGCTTTGCGATCTCTTGCTTGCTGGGTGGCGTCTTCGGCGATGCGGCGGATCCGGCGATCGCGCCGGCCGCGATGACAACCGTCGCGATGGTAAGCACGCTGAGTGTTCGACGCATGTTACCTCCCTCGTTTTCGGAAACCTGCCCCTTATGGCTCCGCTGCCGATCCCCTTATAGGCATCCCTCCTTCGCTACATGCACGGCAAGGACCCGAATCGCGGATGGTTACCAGTTCGTCGCGATGTACTTGGTTTCGAGGAACTCCAGCAGCCCCTCGTGCGAGCCTTCGCGGCCGACGCCGCTCTGCTTGACCCCACCGAAGGGCGCCGCCGGATCGGAGATGAAGCCGCGGTTGAGCCCGACCATTCCCGACTCGATCGCCTCCGCGACGCGAAGGCCCTTCCCCAGATCTCGCGTGTAGACATAGGAGGCGAGACCGCGGTCGGTCTTGTTCGCGTACTCGATCGCCTGGTCGACGTCGCGGAAGGTCACGATCGGCGCGATCGGCCCGAAGATCTCCTCTTTCAGGATGTGCTCCTCGGGGGCAACGTGGCTGAGCACGGTCGGCGGCACGAAGTACCCCGGCCGGCTGGGCGCTCTGCCTCCGGTCAGGACGCGGGCGCCGTGGCCGGCGGCCTCCTCGACCAGGCCGAGCATCTTCTGGCGGGCCGGGTCGTTGATCACGGGCCCGACCTTGACAGCCGCGTCGAGCCCCGACCCAACCGATAAGGCGCCCATCGCCTTCGCCAGCATGTCCGCGAACTTCTCCCCGACCTTGGCATCGGCATAGAAGCGGTTGGCGGCGATGCACGACTGCCCGGTGTTGCGCATTTTGGCGATCATCGCGCCTTCGAGCGCCGCGTCCAGGTCGGCATCGTCGAGCACGATGAACGGCGCGTTGCCACCAAGCTCCATGGAGCAGCTGATGACGTTCTCGGAGGCCTGCGCCAGCAGGATACGGCCGACCTCGGTCGATCCGGTAAAGGACAGCTTGCGAACCCGCGGGTCCTTGAGCATCGCTTTGACGACTTCGGAGGAACGCTTCGACGGGATGACGTTGACCACGCCCCTGGGCACGCCCGCCTGCTCCAGCAGATCGGCGACCGCGAGCGCCGACAGCGGCGTTTCGGAAGCCGGCTTCAGGACGACGGTGCATCCCGCTGCCAGCGCGGGCCCGATCTTGCGGGTCGCCATCGCGGCCGGAAAGTTCCAGGGCGTGACCAGCACCGAAACGCCGATCGGCTGATGCTCCACGAGGATCCGGTTCGCGCCGCTGGGCGAGATCGAGACCGAGCCGATGTTGCGCACCGCCTCTTCCGAGAACCAGCGGAAGAACTCGGCGGCGTAGGTGACCTCGCCGCGCGCCTCGGTGAGCGGCTTGCCGTTCTCCCTAACCATCAGTTCGGCCAGCTTTTCGCGGTCGCGGAGCATCAGCTGAAATGCCTCTCGAAGGATCTCCGAGCGCTCGCGAGGCGGGCGCGCGGCCCATGGACGGAAAGCTTCAGCGGCGGCATCGACGGCGGCGAGCGCATCCTGAACCGAGGCGCTCGCGACCGTGGCGATCATCTCGCCGGTCGCCGGGTCCTGCACCTCGATGCGCTGCGCGTCCGACGCGGGGCGCCACGAGCCGCCGATGTAGAGATCGGTGTGGCGGACGGAGATCAGCTCACTGACGGGAGTCATCACATTGATTTTCGCACGGTCTGAACGATCCGTTCCGGAGGCGGCCCGGTCGACTTCCGTACCACCAGCGTCGGGGCGAGCCGGCGCGGCGACGGTGGCCGGCCCGAGTCGAGCATCGCCACCAGGATCTCTGCGGCGATCCGGCCAAGCTCCTCGCGGGGCTGAAGGATGGAGGTCAGTGGCGGCACGATGCGATCATCGTGGGGCAAATTGTGGTAGCCGACGATCGACAGGTCCCGGGGACATGTCAAGCCGCGCTCCTCAGCCGCGGTCAGCGCGCCGAACGCCATCAGGTCGTGGTGCGCGAAGATCCCAGTCGCCCGGAGCCCTTTCTTATCGAGGAGCTCGCCCATCAGGAGTGCACCCTCTTCGATCGAGCCCGTGGGGGCGGTGGACCGGACCACGACTTCCACGGCGCCCGCGGCCGCGACCGTCTTGGTGAACCCCTGAGCACGCATGAAGCAGGAATTGATGTCCATGGGTCCCCGAAGTTGGGCGAGCCGCCGATGCCCGAGCGAGAGGAGGTGCTGGGCGGCCAGCACACCCCCGAGGTGGTCGTCGTTGGTGCAGGCCGGCAAGCGCATGCCGGGAACGTCTTGGACGGCCAGCACGAGCGGGATGCCTTGACGGCGAATCCAGCGCAGTTTCGCTGCATCGTTGTGCCGCGCGGCGGTCATGATGATGGCGTCGACCCGACGGCGAATCAGGTGATTCAGGACCCGTTGGAGGCGTGCCGAATCGTCCTGCGTCTCTGAGATCAGCGACATCAGCCCCACCTTCTCCAGTTCGTTGGCGATGCCTCGGAGCACTGGAGCGATATTGGGATTTCCGAGGTCCCCGGCGATCACTGCGACGGTCTGCGTGCGACCCTTCTTCAGACCGCTGGCCACCATGTCCGGCAGGTAGCCCATCTTCTTCGCGACGGCCTGGACGTGCTTGCGGGTGTCGATGCTCACCCGACGTACCGTGCCGGGATCAAGGGCGCGTGAAACGGTCGAGTAGTGCACGCCCGCGGCGCGAGCGACATCCTCCAGGGTCACGGTCGTGCGTCCCCGGCGCGCGTCGCGTCCCTCCACCTCGCGCTCCCTCCGTTCCATTGCCTAGGTGCCCGGCGCCTGGTCCCAACGTTAACGGCTGGTGAACCGGCTCTGCCTGAGCCATAACGCAAAGCAGTTCGGCAGGGTCACGGTACGTCCCCTGCCAAACGTTTGGCGCCGGCGAGGCCATAAGTGAGATTCGCCTCAGCCAAACGTTTGACAGATCCAAATCCGATGGCTAGCATGACGATCAGCGGAGGGGTCGCGACGTGCCCCCTGCAGCCATGGCGGCGAAGGGGGCGGCGATATGGATGCCGGCGCAGAGCGGTTGTCTGTAGCGCCGCTCCGCCTGGCGCCCACTTGTGCGGAAGGAACGACGGTGTGCCGTCCTTTTGGTGCAATCGTCCGTGGCGTGAACTGGCGCTAGTCGATAGCGTGACTACCACACCTTGCGTCACGCGGGCTTGTACGACTCTCGCTTCGAGCACGACGCCTGCGGGATCGGTTTCGTCGCTGACGCTGGAGGGCGAGCCAGCCGAGGAGTTGTCGATGCCGCCCTCGCTGCGCTGCATCGTGTCCGGCATCGAGGGGCGGTCGCCGCGGATCACCGATCCGGCGACGGTGCGGGTCTCCTGCTCGCGATTCCCCACGCTTTCCTCCGCGACTGGATGCAGCGAGCCGCCATCAACGTTGAGCCCGCCGCCCGAATTGGCGTCGCCGTTGTCTTCCTCTCGAACGCCCCGGGGGCGGATGGTCATCAACAGCGGCGTCTGACCCGGCGGTTGTTCGATGAGGCCTGCCGGACCGAGCACCTCGACCTGATCGACTGGCGGCCGGTGCCAGTGCAGCGCGATGCCCTGGGCGACCTGGCCCGCTCCACCGCGCCGCAGATCGAGCAGGCCATCATCACGGTTAGAGGCTCGGTCTCGAGTTCCGACGCCGAGGCGCGCTGCTACCGGGCCCGGAAGCGCGTCGAGCGCGCGCTCCGCGCCGCGGGGTTGGGCGCCTACGTCGCGTCGATGTCGTTTAAGACGCTGACCTACAAAGCAATGTGCGCCGCCGACCAGCTGGCCGCCTTCTACCCGGACCTCCGTGACCAGCGGTTCATTGCCCCCTTCGCGATCTTCCATCAGCGCTACAGCACGAACACCGCGCCTTCCTGGGAGCGGGCTCAGCCGTTCCGCATGCTCTGCCACAACGGCGAGATCAACACCATCCAGGGCAATGTCAATCGGATGCGCGCGCGGGAAGGCCGACTCGGCGCCGAGCATTCGGCCGACGAAGCCCTGCTGGTGCCCGTCATCGATGAACGCGGCTCCGATTCGGCGATGCTCGACAACGCCCTCGAGCTGCTCGTCCGGGGCGGCCGCGACATCCGCCAGGGCCTGGCGATGCTGGTGCCGGAAGCCTGGGAAGGCTTCGGGGTCGATCCGGCAGTCCGCGATTTCTATCGCTACCACGCCTGCCTGATGGAGCCCTGGGATGGACCAGCCGGGCTCGTCTTCACCGACGGGACGCGCGTCGGGGCGGTCCTGGATCGCAACGGTCTGCGGCCGCTGCGCTACGCCGTGTGCGAGGACGGGTTGATCGCCTGCGCTTCGGAAGCCGGCGCCGTCGATGTCAACGGACACGGTCGTGTCCGGCGCGGGAAGCTCGGACCCGGCGAGATGCTCTGCGTCGACCCCGAGCGCGGGGGCCTCGAGGAAAACGACGCCATCAAGATCCGGCTCGCGGCGCAGGAGCCATACGGTCGCTGGCTCGAGGACAACCTGCAGTCGGTTGAGGCCGGGGAACCAGACGATCTGGTCATGCCGGATCTGGTCGCCCGCCAGGCCGCCTTCGGTTACACGAAGGAGGAGTTCACCTACGTGCTACGACCGATGGCGACCCAGGGCAAGGAGCCGATCTTCTCGATGGGCGATGACACGGCGCTCTCCGTGCTGGCGCAGCCGCCGCGCCTCCTCTACAGCTATTTCAAGCAGCGTTTCGCGCAGGTGACGAATCCGCCGATCGACCATCTCCGCGAACGGCTCGTGATGTCGCTGCGCAGCTATCTTGGGCCTCCCGCGCCGCTGCTGTCGGGCGGGCCGGAGGCCGCCCGCCTGGTCCAGCTCGATTCATTTCTTCTCCATCCATCGGGACTCGACGCGGTGCGGGCGCTGGGCACACCCTTTAAGTCAAGCGAGCTCGACGCGACCTTCCCCGTGGCCAACGGCGCCTCCGGGCTACGCGCGGCCTGCGAGCGTCTGGCGGAAGATGCCGAGAGGGCGGTGCGCTTTGGTGCCTCCATCCTGATCGTCACCGACCGCGATGCCGGGCCGGAGCGGGCGCCCATCCCCGCCTTGCTCGCCGTCGGAACCGTTCACCACCACTTGATGCGGCGTGGTCTGCGCGGCCAGACCAGCCTGGTGGTCGAGACGGACGAAGCCCGCGAGGTCCACCACGTTGTTTGTCTGCTGGGCTACGGGGCGCAGGCGATCTGCCCGCGACTCGGCATGGCATCGATCAGAGCGCTGGCCTCGGCCGGCCATCTGAAAGGGGAGGCGGCCGACGGCCGGGGCGCCCAGGAGCACTACGTCAAGGCGCTCGAGGACGGAACGCTGAAGGTGCTGGCCAAGATGGGCATCTCGACGCTCGACGGCTACCAGGGGGCGCAGATCTTCGAAATCATCGGGCTCGACGCCGACGTGGTGGACGTCGGATTTGTGGGGACGCCCTCGCCGGTGGGGGGCGCGACCTTTACCGATCTCGGCGAGCAGGTGCTCGCACACCATGCGGCCGGGTTTGGCGCCGCGCCGCCGGCCCTGGTGAGCCCTGGCTTCTTCAAGCACCATAAGCAAGGGACCGAATACCACGCGACGAACCCCGATGTCGTCGAAGCGCTTCACGACGCTGTGCCGGCAGCGATGGCGCTCGCGGGTGCCCCCACCCTGCCCTCCCCCGCGAGCGGGGGAGGGGATTTGGCCCAGATGGCGGCGGCGCACGCGCTCCAGCGCGCGGTTGCCACCGGACCTGACGGCAACGGCCACGCCTCATACGAGCGCTTTGTCCGGCTTGTTAATGACCGTCCCCCGACCTATCCGAGGGATCTGCTGGCGATGCGTCCGGCCGGCCCGCCGGTTTCGATCAGCGAGGTCGAGCCGGCGACCGCCATCCTCCGACGGTTCTCGACCGGCGCTATGTCGCACGGCTCGATCGCCGCGGAGGCGCACGAAACGATCGCGATCGCGATGAATCGGCTAGGTGGAAAGAGCAACACGGGGGAGGGTGGCGAGGACCCGGCGCGATATCGCACCCGTGGCCTCCCGGTCGACCGCAATTCGCGGATCAAGCAGATCGCGTCGGGACGCTTCGGGGTCACCCCCGAGTACTGCGTCTTCGCCGATGAGTTGCAGATCAAGATGGCGCAGGGGTCGAAGCCCGGCGAGGGCGGCCAGCTCCCGGGTCACAAGGCGACGGAGGAGATCGCCCGCCTTCGGCATACGCAGCAGGGAATCGCCCTCATCTCGCCCCCGCCGCACCATGACATCTATTCCATCGAGGACCTCGCGCAGCTGATCTACGATCTCAAGCAGGTCAACCCTCTGGCCGCGGTTTCCGTCAAGCTGGTCGCCGAGGCCGGTGTCGGGACGATCGCGGCGGGCGTCGTGAAGGGGCTGGCCGATGTCGTTCACATCGCCGGCATGGATGGCGGGACGGGAGCCAGCCCCCTGTCGTCCATCAAGAATGCCGGGATGCCGTGGGAAATCGGGCTGGCGGAGACGCAACAGACGTTGCGTATCAATGAGTTGCGCGGGCGGGTGCGGCTACGCGTCGATGGCGGCATCAAGTCCGGCCGCGACGTCGTCATCGCCGCGCTGCTCGGCGCCGACGAGTACAGCTTCGGCACCGCGGCGCTGTTGGCCGAGGGGTGCATCATGGTGCGCACCTGCCATCTCGATACCTGTCCGGCCGGGATCGCCACGCAGCGTCCGGAGCTGCGGGCCAAGTTCGCCGGCACGCCGGAGATGCTCGAGGCGTACCTGACGCACGTCGCCGAGGAGATCCGTCACATCCTGGCGGGTCTCGGCCTGAAGAGCCTGGACGACGCGATCGGCCGCACCGACCTGCTGTCGCAGCGCACCACCGGCGACGCGCGAGCGGACCGTATGGACCTTTCGCCGCTGCTGAGCGACGACGGGTCGGAACCGCGCCGCTTCGTCCGCGCGATCCCATTGCAGCGGCCGTCGTCGGAGTTGGGCGACCGGATCTGCCTCGACGCGTTGAAGGCGGTCCTCATGGGCGCCCATGTGCGGGCGAGCTATGTGATCGAAAATGCCGACCGCTCGGTCGGGGCGCGGTTGGGTGGCGCGCTCGCCAGGGAGTGCGGCACGTCGGCGCCGGCCGGATCAGCGTCATTCACGTTTACCGGTGCGGCCGGCCAGAGCTTCGGGGCATTCCTCACCGACGGTATCGAGTTCATCCTGATCGGTGAGGCGAACGATTATGTGGGAAAGGGAATGGGCGGAGGCCGGATCATCCTGCGGCCGCCAGCCAACGATGCGGGCGATCCGCACCTGCTGGGGAACACCGTCCTCTACGGCGCGACCGGTGGCGAGCTGTTTTGCGCAGGAAAAGCGGGTGAGCGCTTCGCGGTCCGCAACAGCGGCGCCTCGGCGGTGGTCGAAGGTGTTGGAGAGCACGCGGCGGAGTACATGACGGGCGGCACCCTGGTGGTGCTCGGCCCGGTAGGGCACAACCTCGGCGCCGGCATGACCGGCGGCGAAGTCTTCGTCTACGACGACGGAATTGGACTACCGGCGATGGTCAATCCCGAGCTGGTCGACGCGCACCGGCTGAGCGGGGAGCACCAGTTGCTGGCGGAGCAGGGCCTCCGCCTCCATGGACTGATCGAACAGCACGCGCAGTACACCGGCTCGCCCGCGGCACGCGCCATCCTCGACGACTGGCATGTCGCGCTGCACCGGTTCTGGCGGGTCGCACCCAGGGCCGATGTCGCCCGCATCGAGAACGCGCACGAGGGGACGGTCGCCTCTCGAGGGTAGGGTAGCCGCGAGGCGGCAATCTCGAGCCCGCAAGGCGCTGAGGTAGGCGCACCCTCCACCACCAGCCGCCATCAGCGGCTGACGGCGTCGCACCCGCCACCACCAGCCGCCATCAGCGGCTGACGGCGTCGCACCCTCCGGACTGCTCGCAGGGCCGGCCTGCTGAGCCTGAACGCGCCATCGGTCGGCCGGCGTAAACGCCTGGGCCGTTCGTGTCTAGATCCCCTTCTTCAGATGTGGGCTCATAGGTTGAGCGACCCGGCCCCGCTGCGCCGCTCCGGAGGGAACCCGCGTCGCCTCGCCGCTTACGTTGGCTAACCCTGGCAGCAGTAGGGGATCTGCGCCGCCCCGCCGCTTCCGGCTCACCTCAGGCGGCGGGGTCGGGCGCGTTGTCGTCCAGGTCTGAGTGCTGATTCGCCTGATGGTGCGCGGCATCATGGGCCTCCATGACTCGGGCCCACGCCGCGTCGTCGCCGACGACACGTTCTCCTGGCGGCCAGTCGGTTCGCAGCGCCCGGGCGACGCGCAGCTGTTCCGCGAACTGGCGAGCAGCCTGAACAGGATCCTCCGCGTCCGCCAAACGGGCCAGCCCAGGTGGGCGAGGTGGCACCGCGAGCACCTCGCCTTCGTCGGTCCGCACCAGTTGCCAGCCGCCCTCGTGCGCCATCCAGTGGTGGCGGTGGCAGAGCAGGATCATGTTGGCGAGGTCGGTCTCGCCGCCGTCCGTCCAGTGGACGACGTGATGCGCATCACTCCAGGAAGCCGGCCGCTCGCAGCGCGGCCACTTGCAATGACCGTCGCGGGCGTTGAGGGCGCGACGCGCGGCCCCGGCGACCACCCGACGGGCGCGGCCGACGTCGATGACCACTGACTCGGGTGCCAGCACGACGCGCGTGATGGTGCCGTCGCACGCCAAACGGCGGACGGTCGCCGCCGACACGGGCAAGGAGTACTCCATGTCGCCGGCCGGCGATCCCGCCACGGCGCGGAGGGTATCGAGCGAGGCTGTGATCTGAAGATGAGGCCGCTGTGGCAGCACGCCAATGTCTTGGACGTGGCTGCAGACTTCGACGAATGCATCGGCGTTGCGGTGCTCCCTGCCGCGCTCATCGTGATCGCCCTGCGGTTGGGCCAACGGCTCGAGCGCGCTTCGGACCACGGCGCCACCAACTGAGTCGAACCAGCCCTCGAGGGCGAGGGAGCCGTCTTCGTATGTGCTCATCTTCAAAGTGCGCGCCTCGGTCGCGCGGCTCTGTTCGGCGGCAAATTTCTCGGGGTCGGTGGCGTGGCGCATGTGATGACAGAAGTACCAGAGACGGCCGACGCTGTACTCGCGGGCTTTGTCGAGCAATCCGCCCTCCTCGAACGGCGCGGCAGTGGACGATCCCTGCACGGACTGCGCGGTTCGGGCCATCAGCGTCAGGTGGGCGTAACCAATCTCCGCACTTTCGACCGCCTCAACGCTGCGCGGAAGGTCGTCGAGGTGCTCGCCGACCGCCAAACTGTTCCAGACGGCCCCGGTCGACATCCGGCATTGGTGTCGGATCCAATCGATCGGACTGACCGAACCCTGCTCGTCGTACTCCTCCGTCTTGCTGAAGGCGGCTGCGGTTTCGGCAAACTCGAGCTCGAGCAGGTCTTGGCCGTGCCGGATCGCCTTCAGCTCCGCCGCGAGCTCCTGGGGCTGGCGTTTCGCCTTCGGCCGCTGGCGGAAGCGGTCGATCGCGCCCAGCAGATCCGACAGATGAGCTCCTGCCTCTACGCTCGGCTCGGTCTCTAACACAATTCTGTGTAAGTTTAGCGAACATGTGTTCGTTTGTCAACTCGGTTAGCCTCAACCTGACCCACTGGCGTTTTCCTTGATGACAGGAGGTGCGGGATGAGCCGGCTTGCTGACAAGCGTGCGATCGTAGTTGGGGCCAGCCGCGGACTGGGCAGGGGCGTGACGGAGGCCTTCCTCGCCGAGGGGGCGTCCGTGGTCGCCGTGGCGCGTGATCCAAGCCCACTCAGCGAACTCACCGCTAAAGAAAAGCGACTGCAGATCGAAGCCGCGGATGGCAGTGATCCCGCCGTGGCCGGCAAGCTGCTCAGGCAGTACAGCCCCGACATCGTGGCACTCGTTGCCGGCGCGGCGCCATCGCTGCGCCCTCTCCAGCAGCACACGTGGGAGTCCTTCTCCAGCAACTGGAATACCGATGTCCAGATGACGTTTCATTGGCTCCGCGAAGCGCTCCTCCTGCCCCTGCGGCCTGGGAGCCGGGTGATCGTGATGAGCAGCGGCGCCGCGATCATGGGGTCACCACTGAGCGGAGGATATGCCGGAGCCAAGGCAACGCAGCGCTTCATGGCGGATTACGCGACACAGGAAGCGCAGCGCGGTGGGCTTCAGATCACAGTTAGCTCGGTATTGCCCAGGCTGACGCCCCTGACTGAGCTGGGTAAAGCTGCGGCCACAGCGTATGCAGCCCGGATGGGCATCAGTGAGGACGCTTACGAACGCCAGCTGGGCAAGCCGGTGACCCCCGAAATTGCCGGGAGGGCGTTCGTCAGCCTTGCCGCAGGCGATGAGGCAGCGGCCGCTTACATGCTGACCGGCGAAGGCCTCCAGCCCTTATCCGATCCGGCGCAGGCGCAGCGGCAGCCCTCGGGAGCCGCACGCAACGCGGAACGATGAAGGCGGCCAGGGCAACCTGATCGTGTGACCCGGCTTCGTACAATCCGCAGATGAGTCCACTGCGGTCATCGACACTCGGCGTTGTTGGAACCGGGGTGATGGCCGAGGCAATCATTGCCGGCGTCCTCGAGCGTCAGCTGGTGTCGGCGGGAAACATCGTTGCCAGTCACCCTCGCGCCGACCGCCGGCACGCGCTCGGCGAGAAGTACGGGATCCACGTGACCGCCGAGAACGCCGAGGCGGCGCGCCGCGGGGAGGTCGTGGTGCTCGGGATCAAACCCCAGGTGATGCCGGGTGTGCTGCAAGAACTGCGCGGCAGCCTGGCGCCCGAGAAACTGGTGATCTCGATCATCGCCGGGGCGACGACCGAGACGCTCCGTAGGGGTCTTGACCACGGCGCGCTCGTCCGCGTCATGCCCAACACGCCCGCACAGATCGGTGAAGGCGTCAACATCTGGTACGCGACGCCGGAGGCGACCGAGGCGCATCGCGAGCAGGCTCGCGCCTTGCTCGGCGCGCTCGGCCACGAGCTCCAGGTCGCCGACGAGCGCTTCGTCGCGATGGCCACGGCGGTCAGCGGCACCGGTCCGACTTATGTCTTCCTCGTGATGGAGGCGCTGATCGACAGCGCTGTGCACCTCGGATTTCCTCGCCACCTGGCGCACGACCTGGTGCTCGAAACGCTCAAAGGTTCGGTTGCGTTCGCCGAGAGGACGCAGAAACATCCGGCGCAACTGCGCGACATGGTGACCTCGCCCGGCGGGACGTCAGCGGCGGCGTTGCACGAGCTCGAGCGCGGCCGCCTGCGCACGGTGCTGGCCGATGCGGTCTGGGCGGCCTACCGCCGGACGATGTCGCTCTCCGAAAGCCTGAGCGCGGGAAAGGATCCCGAGCCGCTGCCGCCCAGGGGCGAGGCCTAGTCCAGCCGGCCGACGATAATGCATCGCAGGGGCCGGGTATCGGTTATCGCGGGACTCGCGCTGCTCATCATCGCGGCTCTGGCGGCCACGACCTATTACTGGGTGCAGATCCCCCTCGTGAAGTTCACCCTGCAGGCGGGGCAATGCAAATGGGGTCCGCCGCTCGCCGGCGTCTATCTCTCGGGTCGCCTTCGCCTGGTCGATCGCTGCAAGACGGTGAGTGGCACGGTCGACTGTCTGAAGCTCGAGCCGGATGGCGACTACCACGTTCGGCTCAGGGTGGACGAGCAGTACGTGGCGCTGCTGACGCCGGCCAATGACTTGCAGACCTGTACCGGCCACGCCGGCCCTCACCTCGTGGTGGAAATCATTCCCCAGCACCCCCATGGCGTTCTCTTTCGCACCAATAACGCCGATGCCGGCGGCTTCAATGACCCGCTGACCCCAGCCCCAGGCGACCACGTCACGGTCACCGGACCCTATGTGATCGACACCAACAGCCTGCACCGTATCCTCTACCAGGGTCGGGCCGCAGAAAACTGGGCCGAGATCCACCCGGCGTGGGGGATCAGGGTCGACAAAGCCTCGACGCCGGGCGCGCCAAACGACTACGGTCCAGAGTTTGGCGAGTAGAAAACCGTTTCACTACTCTGCAATGCGGTGTTGCACTACCGCGCAATCCGTAGTAGTGTCTATGGCGTCAGATGAACCAGGCGGAAGTCGATACCACCCAGCTGCTCAAAGGCGTCCTCGACCTGGCAATCCTCGCCGTGCTGTCGGAGGCGGACAGCTACGGCTATGACGTCGTTCGACGTCTTCGCGAAAACGGGCTAGACCGCGTCGGCGATGCATCGGTCTACGGAACGCTACGGCGGCTCTACCAGGCTGGCGCGCTGAATTCATACGTCGTTCCTTCCGACGAGGGGCCGCATCGCAAGTACTACGGCCTCAACAACCGCGGTCGAAAGGCGCTCGACCAATCGGCGCAGACGTGGGTCTCCCTGAGCAAGGCACTCAACCATCTCCTGAACGGAAGGAGCAACGGTCATGGCAAGTAACGATCAAGCGAGCGAC
>VBFR01000052.1 GCA_005889345.1 Chloroflexota bacterium | reverse complement strand
TGTCTGTCGCGACGTCCCCAAAATGTCAAAGATTGCCTGCCAGGCGCACGGTCTGAGCTCAGGCGGCGAGGTCGTCGCTGTCGATGGGACGTTCTGGCCGTGCCGTCTGCGGTGCGAACCGGCCGCGGAGTTGCGGACTGAACCGGTCGAGCCGGCGGCCGAGCTTGTAGCCGTATCGCTGCGCCACGTCCTCCAGCGCCAGGTAGGGCAGACGGCCCCACGCCAGGCCCTTCAACAGGTACCAGGCGGCGCGCTTTGCGAAGTGCCGCGAATCCGGCCAGAGGGTGCCGCCCTCGTCCCCGTGGTGCTGGTCGGTGAAGCCCGTCAGCACCGCCCGGCGGTACTCGCCCTTCAGGCTGGGAAGATCGTCCCGGATGATGAAGGCATCCGGCGCGTATCCGATCGTATAGCTGGCGAGGACGACCTGCCTCGCCCAGACGCGGTCGGCCCCGATCGGGAGATGCTCGTTGAAGTGGATCCCATGCCAGACCGAGCGGCGCACCGCGGCGTTGTCGATGAAGAAGGGCAGCGACTTGTAGGCGATCGGGTCACCGACCCGGATCCGCCGCAGATGCGGCTCTCCGCAGTAGCGCTGGGCGAGCCGGAATCCGGCCAGTGGATCGCCGACGATTGACACCTGCTGGCGTCCGTAGACGCCGCCCACTGACGGGTCATCGAAGGGCGCGGTCAGCCGGCCCAGCCAGTCGCCGTTGCCGGGAACCGCATCCTGGGCAAGAAAAACAGCGACCTCGCCGCGAGCCTCCTCCATCGCGCGGTTCCAAGTGCGCGGGCCGAGCGGCTCGGCAATCTCGACGAAGCGGGCGAGCGGGAACTGGCTGACGATGTGCCGGGTGCCGTCGGTCGAGCCCGAGTCGGCGCAGACGATCTCGAGTGGCGTGCGGCCCTGGCCCATGATCCGGTGCAGGACCGTCCCGAAGGCCCGGCCGGCGTTGAGGGTGGGGATCACAATCGAGATCGAAGGGGGCTCGCCGGCCATCATCAATGCAACGAGGATCTCCCTCCCCCGCCTGCGGGTAGCATGACGCAATGCACGCCGTCCCCGGGCTCGCCTGCCCGGCCTGCAGGGGGGATCTTCGGGCGGACGGCGAGTCGAGCCTCAGCTGCCAGGGATGTGCGGCGGTGTACCCGATCCTGGACGGGATCCCGTCTTTCGTCCCCGCCCCCACCCCAACCGTCGCCGACGAGCTCCCTGGCGGGCGGGGAAGGGACACATACGACCTGACCGTCGTGATCCCGGCCTCCAGGCAGGCGAGCCACCTGGATCGCCTCCTCCCCGCCCTGCAACGCGAGCTGCGCTCCCTCGAGATCAGCCACGAGATCCTCCAGCCGGCGGGGTCTGGCTACGGCGCGACGCTGCGCATCGGGTTCGAGCAGGCGCGCGGAGAGTACATCCTGACGCTCGACGCGGACGGCTCCCACGACCCCAGCTTTCTGACGGCGATCTGGGCGGCGCGCCACAACGTCGACGTGGTGATCGCCTCGCGCTACGTCCCCGGTGGGGCCGCCGAGATGCCTCGCGCGAGGCAGGCGCTGAGCCGGACGCTGAGTCGCGTCCTGCGCCGTGGCCTCTCCCTCCCCTACTCGGACCTGTCCAGCGGTTACCGCCTGTACCGGCGGGAGGCGGTCGCGGCTCTGGAACTCCACGCGACGGGTTTTGACATCCTCCAGGAGGTCCTGATCCGCATGGTCGCCGCCGGGTACGAGATCCGCGAGGTGCCACTCCGCTACCGCGCGCTCGGCACCAGCCGTGCCTGGCTGGCACGCTTTGCCCTCTCGCACCTGAAGACCTTCCTCGCCATGTGGAAACTGCGCAACTCGATCGCGTCGGCCGACTACGATGCCCGCGCCTATGCCAGCGTCGTGCCACTGCAGCGTTACTGGCAGCGCCGGCGCTACCAGGTGATCACGACGATGGCCGCCCGCTCACGCCGCGTGCTCGATGTCGGCTGCGGGTCGAGTCGCATCATCGGCTTCACGCGGATGGTGGGGCTCGACATCGTTCTCGCCAAGCTTCGCTACGCTCGCCGGTACGGCAACCCGCTGGTGCACGGCTCGATCTTCGAGCTGCCCTTCAAGGACTCCGCCTTCGACTGTGTGATCTGCTCGGAAGTGATCGAACACGTCCCCGCCGATGAGCGCGTCTTCAGCGAGCTCGAGCGCGTCCTCGAGCCGGGTGGCGTGTTGATCCTCGGCACCCCGGACTACGACCGCTGGCGCTGGCGCGCGCTCGAATGGCTCTATGGCCGCCTCGCCCCGGGCGGCTATGCCGATGAGCACATCACCCACTACAGCCGCGCCAACCTGGCCGCCTTCATGCAAGCGCGCGGATTCACGATCGAGCGTGTCGACTATGTCGGCGGCTCGGAAATGATCTTTGCACTTCGAAAGGCGACCGGAGTTGTAGCCCCCAGGCCGCTGCCGGTGGCGGCCGGGCTACGATCGCGCTAAGCGAACCTGATCTCGATGAAGTAGTACGAGGTTGGCGTCGTCCCATCACGCGGGCTAACGCCGAACACCTTGATCTGGCCCTTCTGTCCCGAGGCCCCACCGGTAAAGGTGACGCTCACGTCGAAGTGGCCGTAGTCGGGTTTCGATGCGGACGCGGTAGTGGTGGCACGGCCCAATTCGGTCCCCGCCGCATCCAGCACAACGGCGACGACCGTCCCCTTGTCGACGCTCGCGGTCCCGGACACCTGGACCGGGGAGCTGATCGCCGTGCTGGCATCCGGGCTGTCGATGATGATCTTCCGATCGCCGGGGATCGCCGTTGCGGCAGTCGCGGGCAGCGACGAGCTCGCGGGCGTGGTGCTGGTGTTAGCCGACGGCGAGGCGCCGGCTTTCGTCGAGGCACTCGCCGATCCGCTATCCATGACGAACGTGGTCGTGCTGTTGCCGCCGCATCCGGCCAGCACCACGGACACCAGGACGGTCAGTCCTGCCCCAAACCCCTTCATGACCACCGAGCTAGGCGCATTATATGTCGCGCTCGCCATGGGTGACATTCAACGGCGGCTGATTCGCGTCGAGCCCTTCCTGGTGGCGGGCCTGGCGTCGATCTACTTCGCGCTCTACAGCGTGCTCTCGGTCCTCCGCCATGTGACCTACCATTCCTTCGGACCGGACCTGGGGATCTTCGACCAGGTCTTCTGGAACACGGTCCATGGCCGCGTCCTCGAGTCGACCATGAGCCTCGCCCAGGGCCAGCCGCACTCGTACCTCGCCGATCATTTCTCTCCGGTCTACCTTCTGCTGGTGCCCGCCTACGCGTTGCTACCACGTCCGCAGACGCTGCTGGTCATCCAGACGCTGTTCCTGGCGCTCGGCGTCTGGCCGCTTTACCTGCTGGCGCGGTTGAAGCTCGAGCCGGGCTTCCAGCGGCTGGTCTGGGCGCTCGCCTACTTTCTGTTTCTGCCGGTCGCCTTTATCAACCTCTTCGATTTCCACGAGCTCGCGCTGGCCGTGCTTCCGCTCGGCTTCGCCATCTACTACCTGGAGAAAGGCCGGCCCGGTTGGTTTCTCCTGAGCCTGGCCTCAACCTTTCTGATCAAAGAGGAACTGCCGCTGGTCGGGGTCGGGTTCGGCGCCTACATCCTGCTGACCAGGCGCAACTGGAAACTGGGCCTTGGCGTCCTTATCGGCAGCCTCGCCATCTTCCTGGCCGTCGTGCGTGTCTTCATCCCGGCGTTCGGCGGCGGCTCCTACGAGTACTTTGCCCGGCGGATCAACTACCGCTATGCGGAACTCGGCACCACGCCGCAGGAGATCCTCACGACCGTCTTTGCTCATCCCGGCCGCCTGGCGCAAATCCTGCTCCAGCCGCAGAAGCTGAAGTTCCTGGTCGGCATCTTTGGCCCGGTGCTCGGGCTCACGGCCTTCTCGGGATTTGCCGTGGTCCTGGTGCTGCCGACGCTGGCGATCCTGCTGCTGTCCAACTACGCGCCCCAGTACGCCTTCACCAGCCACTACTCGGCGCCCCTGATCGCGCTGGTGATCGGCACGTCTATCCTTGGCTTCGCCCGCCTGCGGCCGTCGCTGCGACCACTCGCGGCGGCCGGCGTGCTCGCCAGCTCGCTCGTGTTCTCCTACCTGTTTGGTGACTTGCCCTACTCGCGCCATTTCGACCCGCGCATGTTCGAGCCGGAGGCTCGCTACGCTGCGTTCGCGACCAACCTGGACCGGATTCCGCCGGACGCCAGCGTTGCCGCGGAGAACAACCTGACGCCCCACCTTTCCCAGCGGCGCTACATCTACAACATCGAATTCGAGGGCGCGAACGACGCCCAGTACCTGGCCCTCGACGACGCCGCGCTCGGGCGCAACCCACTGGCGCTCCAGCAGCAGATCGCGGCGTTCGAGGCGGTCGGATATCGGACGATTGCCACCGGCGACGGCCTCGCCTTGATGCGCAAGAACTAAACTTTCCGGATCAACGTTTTCGCCTACCAGCACGGCATCTACCCCCGCTCGGAGCAGGTCGTGGCGGCCACCCGGGGGATCGACCGCGGCCGGGTCGGCGCCGATGCGGTCGGGCGCGCCTTCGCCGATGACCTGTCGGCCTTCGTCCGCGTCCAGAAAGAGGCCGGCCTCGACTATTTCTCCGACGGCCTCCTCAAATGGCAGGACATCTTCCGGCCGCTGACGGAGGCGCTCGGGGTGAAACCTCACATCCTGGTCCGCTGGTTCGACACCAACACGTTCTTCCGCGAGCCCGAGCTGTCGGGCCGTCTGCCGGGGGCGACCCGTCCCGATGGCGTCGTTGTGGATTCCTCCGTACCGCGGCCGCGGGTCACGACGCTGCCCTCGCCGTACATGTTCTCGCGGGCGGCGCACACCGACCAGGATCGCAATGCGCTGATGCTCGCGCTCGCCGAAAACGTCCTGCGGCCGGCGATTGACGTGGCGGTGGCCGCCGGCTCCGAGGTGATCCACCTGGAGGATCCCTGGCTGGGCTACTCGGGCATCGCGCGCGAGGACTGGGCACCACTCCGCGACGCCCTGACGATCCTCCATCGGGACTTGAAGGCAACACTGGCATTCCACGTCTATTTCGGGGACGCCGCGCCCCATCTCGACCAGCTGCAGCAACTTCCCGTGGACGCGATCGGCGTGGACCTGGTCTTAACCGACGTCAAGTCGCTCGGATCGGGTTGGAACAAGGGGCTGATCGCCGGCGTTATCAATGGGAGGAGCTCGATCCTGGAATCGCCGAAGGACCTCGTCGACGTCGCGCGCCACCTCGCTGACAAAGTTCGTCCCCGTGACTTGTATCTTTCTTCGAATTGCGAGCTGGGATATCTTCCGACCCCAGTCGCAGAACAGAAAGTCCAGCGTCTCGGGGAGGCGGCGCGCAAGGTAAAGGAGCTGGTATCGGTATGAACCAGGTCGTCGACCACAAGCCACTGCTGACCCACGAGGTGGGCTCGCTCGACAAGCCTGGCTGGCGGGTGAAGGCCTACGCCGGCAAGCCGCTCGACGACAAGGACCTCGAGGAAGCACGTACCTGGGGGGAGAGGCTCCAGGTTCCGGAGTACGAGCGCCTGCTCGATCTGCTGCGCCACGCCCCGTTCAGCAAGGAGCAGAAGGCCGAGCTGCAGCGCTGGTCCAGCCTGTACGCGGTCCGGCTGGAAGAGAGCGCCGGCCTCGACGTCGTCTACGACGGCGAGCAGCAACGCACCGAGATGTACGACTGGGCGGTCAGCCACGCCAACGGCTTCGAACGCCGTGGCAGCGTCCGCGCCTTCGACAACAAGTACTACAGCAAGGCGGCGGTCGTCGGTTCCATCTCGCTCGGCTCGCCCTTCCACAATGCCGAGTTCTCGTACCTGGTGTCCGTCGCCGAGGCCGAGCTCAAGATCCCCGTGACCGGCGCCTACACGATCGCGGACTGGTCGTTCGACGAGCGCAACCGCACGCCCGAGAAGCTGCTGCAGCCGGCGGCGGAGCGCAGCCGTCAGCGCAAGGCGGCCCGTCGGGACTTCGTTCTGGAAGTCGCGCGCAACCTGATCCGGCCGAACCTCGAGGCCCTGATCAAACTCGGCGCGCGATGGATCCAGGTCGACGAGCCGGGCGCGTCAACCGAGGCTGATGAGCTGGACCTCTTTGTTGACAGTTTTAACGCCAGCGTCGAGGGCCTCAACGCGATGTTCTCGACTCACCTGTGCTTCTCGGATTACAACCTCTTCTTTCCGGCGATCGAGCGCATGGAGCACTGCCAGCAGTTCGCGGTCGGCTTCGCCAACTACGATAGCCGCGAGCTGGGAACCTCGGACGAGGCGCGTCCCGGCTACCACGTGATCAAGAAGTTCCGCGACCTGCCGTACAAGCCGGCGCTCGGGCTGGGCGTACTGGATATCCACAGTGACTTCATCGAGTCACCCGAGCTCGTCCGCGATCGCGTGCTCTACGCCGTCAAGGTCTTTGGCGACGCCAACCGCATCCATGTGACGCCCGACTGCGGGCTGCGCACCCGGTCCTGGAAGGTCGCCTACGAGAAGCTGCGCAACATGACGGCTGGCGTGCGCCTGGCGCGGCAGCAACTGGGTCTCCCGGCCGCCGAGTAGCGTGGGCGGGGACTGCCCCGCTCGAGCTTGCTAGGTCGGGCGTGGATTCGGTTTCATGTCCGGATGCCCAAGGCACGACGCGTCCTCGGTGGCGCATTACTGACAGCGGCCGCAACTGCGCTGACGGTGAAAGGAGCACTCACGAGTCCGATCGGCGCGGTCGTTCCGACGGATCAGCTTCAGCATGACCTCCGCGCCGCAAAGGATGCAACGCTGGCGCAGTCGAGCACAGTGATCACCCAGGCTCAGCAGCGTCTGGTCGGCGCCATCGTCCGGGTTCCGTCCGGTGCACCGGCACCAACGTCGGCGCCGACCTCGAACGGCCAGGTCGTCACTGCGATATCGACGGCCCCCCAGGATCCCGAGCCCAGCGTCCGGCGTGCTGCTCACGTCCACGCGCACCGGATCCTGCGCGACGCTGCGCTCCGTCATCAGCTCGATCCGAAGCTCGTCCTGGCCGTCTCCTACTGGGAGAGCGGTTGGGACCAATCGCTCGTCTCTCAGACGGGCGCAGTCGGATTGATGCAGGTCGAACCGGCGACCGCGCAGGAGGCAGGGCCGGCGTTGCTCGGCCGGGCGGTCGACATCACGGATGCGTACGACAACGCCGACGTCGGCACCGCGGTTCTCAAAGAGGACGTCGTCGCGTTCCGGGATCTCCCGATGGCGCTCGCCGCCTACTACCAGGGCCCTACCAGCCTGCGCGCGAACGGCATGTTCCCGGATACGCAACAGTACGTGCAGGGGATCCTCGACCTGGCGGCGCGAATGAACTAGCGGGGATTCCCTCCCCCGCTTGCGGGGGAGGGTAGGGTGGGGGCGAGGTGCTGCCGGATGATCGCCTGGCAGAGCGCGACGTCGCGAACCGCGTCCTCGGCGGTCGTGCGCGGCTCCCGGTCCTGGGTGACACACGCGTAGAACTCCAGAAGCTCGCGTTTGAATGCCGACTGGAAGGAGATCGTCTCGACGGTCCGCCACGACCGCGGACCCTCCTGGCTTCCACCCTCCAGCACCAGCTCGACCGGCGCGCTACGCAGGAAAGGCGAGGGAAAGACGAGTGACGCGCGCCGCTCTGGATAAAAGAAGGTGAACTCCTGCTGGTAGCGGGCCACGCCGTCGGTCAGGTTGACCCAGTGCATGGCAGCCGCCGTCTGCGGGAAGTCGAGAAAGAGCGAGATGCCTTCCTGCGCCACGCTCGCGAAGCGGAGTGCCTTCGGCTCGCCGAGCAAGCCGCGCATCAGGTTGATGTCGTGAATCATGCTGTCCAGCAGCGAGTGCCGGTAGGCGTAGCGCAGCACCGGGTCGGTGACGTCGATCGCCGCCGTAACCCGCGCCTCATCGTCGGCCTGCAACGTGGCAACTGTCTTGGCGTCGATGTCCATACCGCGGACGATCGGGTAGTGCGCGACATACCACTTGAGGGGATACTCCGCGGTCGTGGAGCGGGCGAAGCGCAGCGGCCGCAGGCCGCGAAGCTCGTCCGCCATTCGCTCGACCGCGGGGTCGTACCGTTTCATGTAGCCGACCATCAGGCGCACGCCCGCTTTCTTGCCGGCTGCGATGATCGCCTGGCCTTCCGCCTCGGAGAGCGCGATCGGTTTCTCGATGAAGACGTGCCGTCGGGCCTGCGCCGCGGCTACCGCCATCGGCTCGTGGCTGCCGGTCGTCAGCACCATCACGGCATCGAGCGGCTCCTCGAGCAGTGCCGTCCAATCGGTGAAACGTCGGTCGACGCCGTACGCCTCCCCAACCGAATCGACCACAGTCCGCGAGAGATCGCAGACGGCGGCGATCTCGAAGCGGTCGCTCAGCTCCCGCAGGTAATGCAGGTGCATCACCTGTGCGATCAGTCCGCATCCGATGACGCCGACGCGCACTCGAGGCTGAGCCAAGCTGCGCGCGACTATACTCCGACCACCGATGACCGGTCAATCCGCGGCGTGCCGACCGAGCTGAGCAAATCGATCGCCGTCGCCAGCGCGCCTGTCTCGTTCGGCGCTTTTGAAGTCACGGTCGGCATCGACCCCCACGTCCCCGACGCGGTCAGTGTCCTCGATGCGGTGCAGCGGGACGGCTATGACGGCATCGACCTGGGACCGATCGGTTACCTGGGGACACGCGATAACTTGCGCGAGCATCTGCGAAGTCGCGGGCTCCACCTCGCCGGCGGTTACATGCCCCTGCCGCTATCCGATCCGGCCGGCATGAAACCCGCGACCCGCGAGCTCACCACCCTGCTGGATCTGTTCGATCGCGCGAGGAGTCCGGACCGCGTTCCGGCGCCAAAGCCAACGCTGGCCGACGCCGGTTCGGCCGCGCGCCGCCTGGCACCGGGACGGGCCCACGCGGACCGGAGCCTCGGGCTGCAGCCCGAGGGCTGGGATCGCCTGGCGGCCAACCTGCAGGAGGCCGTCCAGCTCTGCCGCGCGCGGGGCTACGAGCCGACGTTCCACCATCATGCGGGCACCTATGTCGAGGCGCCATGGGAGATCGAGGAGTTGCTGGCCCGCAGTGACGTCGGCCTCTGTCTCGATACCGGCCACCTCGTGCTGGGCGGCGGCAATCCGGTTCGGGCGATTGGCGACTGGGGACCACGCATCAATCACGTACACCTGAAAGACGTCCGGCGCTCGGTGATCGACGCCGTCATCCGCGAGGGCGGCGACATGATGCAGGTCTGGCGTCGCGGTGCCTTCTGCCGGCTCGGCACCGGCGACCTGGACATCGACGCGATCCTGGAAGGGCTACGCGCCCGCGATTACCGCGGCTGGATTGTCGTGGAGCAGGACATGATCCCCGGCCCCGAGACAACAGCGGATGCGGCCGCCGGAGATCAGGACAGCAACCGCGCCTATCTCCGTGCCCGCGGCCTATGAGCGAATCAAACCTCGTCCGCGATGCCGCCTCCGGCATCCGCCCCGCGACCGCCGGCTGGACCTACCTCTCGTTTCGAACAGTTCAGCGCAACGCTGGCGAGGAGCTGGCCGGTGAAACCGGCAACGAGGAGACCGCGCTCATCTGGCTCGGGGGAACGGCGGACGTCGAGGGCTTTGGCCACGTGGGCGAGCGCGAGGACGTGTTCAGCGGCAACCCGTCAGCCTTACTTCTGCCGCCCGGTGAGCGCTATCGCCTCCGCGCGCGGACGCCGCTACGGCTCGCCATCGTCTCGGCGCCCGCGGAATCCTCGCTCCCTCCCCGACTGATCCGACCCGACGATGTGCGTGTCGAGATCCGGGGCAAGGGCGTCACCGAACGGCGTATCCACTGGATCCTCTCGGAGAAAGATCCGGCGGCCCGGCTGCTTCTTGTGGAAGTCCTCACGCCGGCGGGGCACTGGTCGACCTATCCGCCGCACAAGCACGACGAGGACAAGGCCGGCGTCGAGCGTGCCCTGGAGGAGCTCTACTACTACCGGTTCAACCCGGAGCAGGGCTTCGCCTTCCAGGGCATCTATACGAAATCGCGAGACCTCAATGTCTCCATCCGCGCCCGCAACGAGGACCTCGTGCTCGTTCCCCGCGGCTATCACGTGGTCTCAGCCGCACCAGGGTATGACTGCTACTACCTGAACGCGATGGCTGGCGCGGTCCGCGAGTGGCTCTTCACGACCGACCCGGACCACCAGTGGCTGATGGACTGGAAGAAGACATGAGCAGCCCCGAGGTCGTCGTGATGGGCCGCCTCAGCGCCGACATCTATCCGGCGCAAATCCGGACCCCCCTGCGGGAGCAACGCAACTATGTCCGCTACGTCGGCGGCTTCGCCGGCAACGTCTGTACCGGCCTGGCTCGTTTGCAGGTCCGCACCGCCATCGTCAGCAAAGTTGGCAACGACGGCCACGGCGAGTTCATCCGCGACTTTCTCACGGGTGAGGGTGTAGACGCGGGCTGGCTCCGCATCGATCACACCCTGAACACGCCCGTCGTCTTCTGCGAGATCTGGCCGCCAGACCGCTTCCCGCTGCTCTTCTACCGGACGCCGACCTGCCCGGACTGGGAGTTGACCACGGACGACTTCGACCTGGAGGCGGTCGCCGAGGTAGCCATCCTGCTCGTCTCGGGCACCGGCCTGGCGCGCGACAAGAGCCGTGTCGCGCACATGGCAGCGCTGGAGCGACACCGGCACACGACGATCTTTGACCTGGACTACCGTCCGTCGTTCTGGTCAGGAGCCGAGGCCTACCGGCACGCGGTCCGTGCCGCGCTGCCCCGCGCGGACATCGTCGTCGGGAACGAAGACGAAGTTCGCGCTGCGACCGGCGTCGAGGATCCCAGGCAAGGCGTCGCCGCGCTGCGCGCCCTCGGACCCGGCGTGCTGATCCTCAAGCGCGGCGGCGAGGGCGCAGCGTTGTTCGACGGCGACCGCGTCAACGAGGTAGCTCCGGTGCGAATGGAAGTCGTCAACGGCCTGGGCGCCGGCGACGCCTTTCTGGCATCTGTCACGCACGGTCTACTTCGTGGTATCGACCTGGAAACAGCGGTCCGGCGCGCGAACTGGGCGGGTGCCTACGTCGCCAGCCAGGTCCCCTGCTCTGAGGCGATGCCGTACCTCAAGGACGTGGACGCCGCCGTACCCTCGATCTCCTGAACATTACGCAGTACGCCTCTGCCGCCACGCTGCGTTATATCTTTGGGGAACTTCTTCACAAGGAGGCTCAATGCATATGCATCGAGCGACAAAGCCAATCGTATTGGCCGTTTCAGCGGTGTTCGGACTCGGCCTGGTGACGGCGGCCGCGGCCAACTCACACGGTGAGGCCGTCAGCGACCTGGCCAAGGCGAGCAAGGCACTGGTCGGCGAGGCGCGCGGCGACGCCGTCAGTGCGCTGGCTAAAACCAACGGCCGGTCGGACCGGACCAAGCCCGCGGCCACGGAACGCGATGGCCAGGGCGACGCGGTGAGCGCGATCGCCCGCAGCGAGGCGACAGCCGCCCATTCGACGGGAAACAAGACCGTCAACCACGGCGGCGCGGTAAGCGCGGCGGCTCACAAGCGATAAGTCGAACGTAAAAAGGAACGGCGGCTTCCCCAGCCGCCGTTCTTTTTGTTTGAACCGATCAGCGAGCGGCCGCGGCCTCCGGCGTGGGGATGAAGCCCAGCTGCTGGAGCATGCCGAGCTGGTCCTGTACCGCCCAGTGTTCGACGATCTTGTCGCCCTTGATCCGGCTGATGTGGATCGCCTCCCATGTCGCTTTCTTCCCGCTCGGAGGCATCCCGGCAAATTCGCCCTTCATCGTGCCGGTGGTCGTGGCACGCTGCACCACCAGGTCGCCTTCGGCGACTTGAAGATCGATCGTGATCTTGTAATCTGGAAATGCGCTACGCAGGGCCTTGACCAGGGCTTTGACACCTTCCTTTCCGGCCGGCATGCCTGGTGGCATGGTGCCGTGGTCGACGGAGTCATCCGCGATCACCTCGTCGATGACCTCGAGCTTGCCCTGGTTGAAGGCTTCCAGCGGGATGCGCGCGGCGATCGCCTTGTTCTTCTCCGACATTGTCGTGTCCTCCTTACCTACTGAGTGCTGGTGCGGGCTCGTACGTCCTGGGCAATGGCGTTCCGACCTCGCTTGATTCCACTTCGACGATGTCCGTCTTGAGCGGCCCGAGCACAGCGAGAATCTCGTCCTGTTCCGTCTTGCCGACCTTGAAGTGATTCAAGGTCGCGACGAGATCCGCAACCAGCGCGTCGAATTCTCCGCTCGTCACCTTCATGCCCGCGTGCGCGTCCTTCATGCTGCGTCCCGTGTAGCGGCACGGCCCCCCGGCAGCTTCGCAGACTTGATCGATGAGCATCTCCCTCAGCCGGCCCAGGTCGGTCTTCGCGAATTTCTGGTTGATCCGGTTATCCCCGGCAACCCTATCCCGGAAGTTCTCGACCACTCCGGTAATGGCCTTGATCCCGCCCAACCGCTCATATAGCGAACCCATGTTTGCCACCCTCCTCTCGACCGTTTCTACCCCTCGCTGTTCTAGGCGTTGTTTTTCAGGTTGTCAAGGGCTTGCAAATCCTACAGCCGCTTCACCAGGCGGAGCTCGCGCATCATGGTCCCGCGGAAGTCCGACTCCCGTACCGATCCGTCCGGGCGGTAACCAGCGCTCGCGTAGACATGCAACGCGCGCGCGTTCTGCTCGTGGGTGTAGAGGAACGCCTCGCTGCAACCCGCGGCGCGAAGCGCGTTGTCGGCCGCAGCGAGGAGCATCCGTCCAACGCCGCGTCCCGCCGCAGCCGGGTCGACGAAGAGCAGGTACATCTCGCAGTCCTTGGGATGCGCGGCGGTAAAGCCCACGACCCGATCACCCTCGTCAGTCGCGACCAGCAACACATTGGGTGGCGCGTGGTCGGCAACATCCTTGTCCCACTCGGCCGCCGAGAACATTGGCTCCCTGGCAAGCTCGCCGAGGTACCCCCAGCCCTCACGGACGGCCGCGTCGAAGACAGCCCCGATCGCCTGGGCATCGCTCGCCTCCGCCCGCCGCAGGCGGATGCCAGGCGCGGTCTCGTCAGTCATCCTAAAAGCGCCAGCGGGTCGCGCCATATGGCTCCGCGCCTGCCACACCGAAGGCGGTCGACGGGGTCATGACGTAAAGGTTCCAGGGCGGGGGTCCGGCGCTTGGCGCGCTGTACTCGGCGGTGAAGGCACCATCCTTCACGCTCGCCGGCCACCCCTCCGCGTTGTAGCGTTTCACCAGGCGCTGGAGCGTCGGCTCATCGGTGACCACGCGGGCGGTTCCCTCGACGACCAGGTCGATCCCTTTGAGGATCACCGAGATGGCGCAGTTCGGATTCTTCGCGAGGTTCTGGCTCTTGCGCGTCCCAGGGCCACTCACGAAATAGAACCTGCCGTCGAACCACAGCGCGCCCACTCCC
>VBFR01000051.1 GCA_005889345.1 Chloroflexota bacterium | reverse complement strand
GAACGGTTAACCCCTGTAAAACCGAACGCGTTCATAGTGAACGTCAGGCGACGGGGTGTCAAGTCTCGGGGATGTCACGTTTGAGCCTGAATTAAGCTGACGCCGTGTTGATCACCCGATGAGACTCTGTACCTACTCGGTCGAACCGGGTGCGCCGCGGCTGGGGGGCGAGTGCGCCGGGGCGATCCTCGATCTTGGACGCTATTCGCATCTCCATGACGGCCCGCGTCTGCCTGCGGACATGCTGGAGCTGATCGCGGCCGGTCCGCATGCGTGGCGGCATGCCTCCGCGCTCTGCGCGCGATTCACCGCGGAGCTGTCCACCCACGACCTGGCGCAGGATGCCGAAGCGGGCCTCGCCTATCCCGCTGACCGGGTGCAGCGTCACGCGCCGATTGTCCGGCCCAGGAAGGATGTCTTCTGTCTTGGCCAGAACTACGCGGCCCACGCCGCCGAGTCGGGAAGTCCTCCGCCAACGGCGCCAATCTACTTCACCAAGCCGCCGACGACGGTGATCGGTCCAGGCGATGCGGTCCCGTTTCCGCACGGGCTGACGACGCGACTCGACTGGGAGGTCGAGCTCGCCGTCGTCGTCGGGCTCCGGGGCAAGGACATTCCCCAGGATCACGCCCTCGATCACGTCTTCGGGTACACGATCCTCAACGACGTTTCCGCGCGCGATCTCCAGTACCGCACGTCCCAATGGTTCAAAGGCAAGTCCCTGGACGGCAGTAGCCCGATGGGGCCCGTGATCGTCTCTGCTGACGAGATTCCGGATCCGCAATCTCTACGCCTGCGCCTGTCGGTCAACGGGGTCGCCAAGCAGGACAGCAACACCGGGGACATGATCTTCTCCGTGGCCCGGATCATCGCCGATCTTTCCGCCGGGATGACGCTCGAACCCGGAGACTGCATCTCGACCGGGACCCCACAAGGTGTCGGCGATGGCCGCAAACCACCCGAGTATCTGAAGCCCGGCGACGTGATGGAGGCGGAGGTCGAGCGGATTGGCGTGCTGAGGAATCCTGTTCGTTAGGGCTGGAGGTTCCAGTGCTCCAGCAAGTCGATCGCCGGGTAGGCGGTCAGGTCGTACTGCACCGGCGTGATCGAGACGTACCCCTCGCTCACCATCTTGGTGTCGGCGTGCTCCTCCGGTTCCTGGATCTTGAAGGTCCCGTCCAGCCAGTAGTAGGTCTGGTTGCGGGGATCGGTCCGCTTTTCGAAGCGCTCCTCGACGCGTGAGTCGCCCTGTCGCGTGATGGCGACACCCTTGATCTTGTCCTCGGGTATGTTCGGCACATTGACATTGAGCAGGGTCTTGTCGGGCAACCCCTTGGCGATGACGGCGAGCGCGAGCTTGCGAGTGAACCGTGCTGCGTAGGTGAAATCGGGATGGGTGAAGGTAGCAAGCGACACGGCGATCGACGGAATCCCGAGGATGCGTGCCTCGGTCGCCGCGCTGACGGTGCCGGAATAAATCACGTTGGTGCCGGTGTTGGACCCGAGGTTGATGCCGGAGACGACGAGGTCGGGCGGCCGCGGCAGGATCGCCTTGACGGCGATCTTCACGCAGTCGGCCGGCATCCCATTCACGGCGTAGCCAAAGCGGACATTGCGCCGCACGACCTCCTTGGCCCGCAGCGGAAGCAGCAACGTGATGGCGTGCCCGACGGCGCTGCGCTCGGCGTCCGGCGCCACCACCTCGACGTCGCCGATCTTGCGCAGCTCCTGCCAGGCGGCGAGGATTCCAGCCGCGTAAATGCCGTCGTCGTTGGTGAGGAGGATCAGCGGTTTCGCCACGATTCCGCCATCAATGATGCCCCATTCCCCACCCGTATACTGGACACGGCGACGATGGAAGACCCCATCCTGGAGTTCCTGCGGTCCCAGGCTCGGAATTATCGCTGCCGGGTGTGCGGCAGCAACCATAAAGGTTCGCAGCTCCGCAAGATCGGCAACCACAACAATAAGCTGATCGTGCAGGTGACCTGCGGACGTTGCCGCGACTCGTTCTTCCTGCACGTCGAGTTCGCCGGCTCCATCGTCAACGCTGTCGAAGAAGTCACCCGGGTGGCTGCACCGTCACCGCGCGACGCCGACGAGATCGACGGCGAGCCGCTCACCCACGACGACGTGCTGGACGCGCATCAGCGGCTGGCGGCGTTCCAGGGAAAGCTGACGGAGCTCCTGGAGGACTAGCTCAAGCTGCGGTAGCCGCTTCGGTAGTAGATCAGCGGCGCCGTATCGCGCACGACCTGCAGCGCCACCACCCGGCCGACCATGATCGTATGGTCGCCCGCTTCGAGCGTCCGCTCGAGGGTTGCTTCGAGGTAAGCGGTCGCCTCCTCGAGGATCGGTGACCCGCTGACGCCCAGGTGATAGGCGCCTTCCCTGAACTCGGGACCGCTCAATCGGGCGTTGTCCGCAAAGTAGCGGGCGGTTCCCTCCCCCTGCTCGCCGAGGATGTTGATGGCGAAGGCACGGCTCTCCATGACCAGCTTGTGCATGGTGGTCGATCGCTCTACCGAAACCAGGATCAGCAGTGGCTCGAGTGACTGCGAAGCGAAGGCGCTCACCGTCATGCCGTGCATCCGACCCGCCGCGCTGGTGGTCATGATCGTGACACCGCTGGCGAAGTGGCTCATCGCATGGCGGAAGGAGCCTCTGTCCAGCTGGGTCACGCCGATACGTTACATGCGGGAATCCCGCAACCCTAACAACTGTTACATGGAACGTTCGCCGGGCTGAGGCGCCCCTCGGCTATACTCGTGATGTCCGACTACTCCAGTCGGAGATCTATGAGATTCTCCACTCGGTCCGAATACGGAATCCGCGTCATGGTGCGCCTGGGGCGGGGCTACGGCAACGGCCCGATCCCGCTGGCGGAGCTCGCCGAGCTGGAGGGCCTGCCACCGGCCTATCTGGAGCAGATCGCCGGCCAGCTTCGCCGTGGCGGCCTGGTGACAAGCCGGATGGGGGTCAAGGGCGGCTATGCGCTCGCCCGGCGCCCCGCCAGCATCTCGATGGCCGACATCGTTCGCAATCTCGAGGGGTCGCTGGCGCCCGTCAGCTGCCTGGCGGAAGGCGGTGGGCCCGGGGAGTGCACCCACGCTGACACACCCTGTTCGGCGCACGCCTTCTGGGAGCGCCTGCAGGGAACGATCACGTCGACGCTGGAATCGGTCACGGTGGCCGACCTGATGAAGGAGGCCCAGCCCGCATGATCGAGGCAAAGACGCTCAACGTCGAGAAGGTGCGCGAGGACTTCCCGATCCTCGCCCGGCGGATTCACGGGCACCCGCTTGTTTACCTCGACAGTGCCGCCACGTCGCAAAAACCGGCGGCAGTCATCGATGTGATGGACGACTACTACCGCCGCTACAACGCCAACCCGCATCGCGGCGTCTACGCGATCAGCGAGGAAGCCACGGCGGCCTACGAGTCGGCGCGGCAGCGGGTGGCGACCTTCATCAACGCGGCGTCGCCGAGGGAAGTGATCTTCACCCGCAACACGACCGAGGCGATCAACCTCGTCCGCTACAGCTGGGGCCGCGCGAACGTCCGCGCCGGCGACCGCATCCTGCTCACCGAGATGGAGCACCACAGCAACCTCGTCCCCTGGCAGCTGCTCGCGCGGGAGGTGGGCGCCACGCTCGAGTTCCTCTGCATCGACGACCAGGGATTGCTGCAGCTCGACGACCTGGCGCGCAAGCTCGAGGGGGTCCGCCTGCTGGCGATCACGCACCAGTCGAACACACTGGGGACGATCAACCCCATCAAGGCAATCGCGGAGGCGGCGCACCGAGCTGGCGCACTGGTGCTGATCGACGGCGCCCAGGCCGTGCCCCATATGCCGGTCGACGTCAGGGATCTCGGCGTTGACTTCTATGCCTTTAGCGGCCACAAGATGTGCGGGCCGACCGGCGTCGGTGTGCTCTGGGCCCGACGCGCCCTGCTTGAAGCGATGCCCCCCTTCCTCGGCGGCGGGGACATGATCAAGCGGGTCAAGCTCAACGAAGCCAGTTGGAACGACCTGCCCTGGAAATTCGAGGCCGGGACTCCCAGCGTTGCCGAAGGGATCGGCCTGGGGGCTGCTGTCGACTACCTCGGCGGCCTGGGCATGGACGCGGTGCGCGCCCACGAGCGCACCCTCGTCGATTACGCGATGGAGCGGCTGCAGGATATCCCCGGGATCACGCTCTACGGGCCGCGCGATCCCGAGCTCCACGGTGGCGCCGTCTCCTTCACGCTGCCCAACATTCACCCGCACGACCTGGCGACGCTGGTCGACCGCGAAGGGATCGCGGTGCGGGCGGGTCACCACTGCACCCAGCCACTGATGGACCGGCTGGGCGTGCCGGCGACGACACGCGCCAGCTTCTACATCTATAACCGCGCCGACGAGGTTGACCAGCTGGTCAACGGAATTCAAAAGGCGCAAAAGGTGTTCGCCTAAAGACATGGACGATCTCTACCGCGAGCAGATCCTCGAGCACTACAAGAACCCGCATCACTTCGGGGAGATCACGGATGCCGACATCACCCAGGAGGGCGACAACCCTCTCTGCGGCGACGTCATCACCCTCTACCTCAAGCTGGACGATGGCCGGCTAGGGGACGTCCGGTTCCGTGGCCGGGGTTGCGCCATCAGCCAGGCGTCCGCCTCGATGCTGACCGACATGATCGTTGGCAAGCCGGTGCAGGAGCTGAAGAGCTTTCCCACCCGGGAGCTGCTCGATGAGCTGGGCATCCCCATCAGCCCGGCCCGCATGAAGTGCGCGACGCTTTCCGTCAACACCCTCCGGGTCGCGCTCAACGGCGATTCGCACGAGGAGGAGGACTGAATCGATTTGAATACGGAATCCACGGGTAAACTGACAGGGACGATGGCCGATTTCGAGATCAAGGACCTTCGGGTCAGCGTCGAGGGTCGCGAGATCCTCAAGGGCGTGTCGCTGTCCGTGAACAAGGGCGAAGTGCACGCCGTGATGGGCCCCAACGGGTCGGGCAAGAGCACGCTCTCGCACACCCTGATGGGCCATCCGAACTACAAGGTCATCAGTGGCCAGGTGCTGTTCAAGGGCAAGAACATCTTGGCCCTGCAGCCCGAGGAACGGGCGAAGCTCGGCATGTTCCTCGCGCTCCAGTACCCGGTCGTTGTGCCCGGCATCACGATGTCGAACTTCCTGCGGACGGCGATCAACGCCAAGCGTGGCTACGACGGCAAGGACAAATCCAAGGCGATCAACGTCAAGGAGTTTCGCGCGCTGCTCAGGGACGAGATGTCCGTGCTGCGTATGGATGACTCCTTCCTCTCCCGCTATGTCAACGAAGGATTTTCGGGCGGTGAGAAGAAGCGCGCCGAGATCCTGCAGATGGCGGTCCTGAAGCCGGAGATCGCCATCCTCGACGAGACCGACTCGGGGCTCGACATCGACTCCATCAAGTTTGTGAGCGATGCGGTCAACCGGATGCGGGGTCCGGAACTCGGCGTCCTGATCATCACCCACTACACGCGGGTCTTGAAGTTCATCAAGCCGGACTACGTGCACGTGCTCGTCAACGGTGAATTCGTTCGCTCCGGCGGGCCGGAGCTCGCCGACTGGTTGGAGGCTAAAGGCTATTCGGAATGGGTCAAGGAGCCGGCAAAGGCGCCGGCGGCCCTGGAGGCAAAATAATGGCAACCGTCATTCCGCGGATCGACGTCGGTGACAACTACAAGGAGAAGTACGGCTGCTTCGACCCCGAGAAGTTCGTCTCCAAGGCGAAGCGTGGGCTGAGCCCCGAGGTCGTCAAAGAGATTTCCTGGATGAAGAACGAGCCGGAGTGGATGACGGCCTTCCGGCTGAAAGCGCTCAAGATCTGGGACAAGAAGGAAATGCCCACCTGGGGCGCCGACCTGTCGATGATCGACTTCCAGAACATCTATTACTACCTGAAGTCGACCGAGAAGCAGGGCAAGACCTGGGACGATGTCCCGGCCGACATCAAGAACACCTTCGACCGCCTGGGGGTGCCTCAGGCGGAGCGGAAGTTCCTCGCCGGCGTGGCGGCGCAATACGAGTCGGAGGTCGTCTATCACTCCCTGCACAAGGAGCTCGAGGCAAAGGGCGTCATCTTCACCGACACCGACAGCGCCCTGCGAGACCACCCGGACCTCTTCAAGCAGTACTTCGGGACCATCATCCCGCCGGGTGACAACAAGCTCGCCGCGCTGAACAGCGCGGTCTGGTCGGGTGGCTCGTTCATCTACGTCCCCAAGGGTGTCAAGGTCGAGATCCCGCTGCAGGCCTACTTCCGGATCAACGCCGAGAACATGGGCCAGTTCGAGCGGACCCTGATCATCTGCGACGAGGACAGCTTCGTCCACTACATCGAAGGCTGCACCGCGCCCATCTACACCACCGACTCGCTGCACTCCGCCGTCGTCGAGATCATCGTCAAGCGCGGCGCCCGTTGCCGCTACACCACGGTCCAGAACTGGTCGACAAACGTCTACAACCTGGTGACCAAGCGCGCCGTCGCCTACGGCGACGCGACCATGGAGTGGGTCGACGGCAACCTGGGCTCGCAGATCACCATGAAGTACCCCTCGATCTACCTGATGGAGCCGGGGGCGAAGGGCGACGTGCTGAGCGTGGCGTTCGCCGGCAAGGGCCAGCACCAGGACGCCGGCGGCAAGGCCGTCCATGTGGCGCCCAACACCAGCTCGAACATCGTCTCCAAGTCGATCTCGAAGAATGGCGGCCGGACCTCGTACCGCGGGCTCGTCAAGGTCTACCCCGGCGCGAAGAACTCGAAATCCTTCGTTCGCTGCGACGCCCTGCTGCTCGATGATGAGTCTCGCTCGGACACCTATCCCACCACCGAGGTGGACGAGCCGCAAGTCCGCATCGGCCACGAGGCAACCGTCAGCAAGGTCTCCGATGAGCAGCTCTTCTACCTGCAAAGCCGCGGCATCACCAAGGCCGAGGCGGAGACGATGATTGTCAACGGCTTCATCGAGCCGTTCACCAAAGAACTTCCGATCGAGTATGCCGTCGAGCTGAATCGTCTGATCCAGCTCGAGATGATCGGCTCCGTCGGGTAGATGGCGTTTAGCCGATCTGCCGTCGAGGAGCTCAGCGCCCTCCACGGCGAGCCCGACTGGCTGCGGGCGCGACGCCTGACGTCCTTTGGCATCTACGAGGGCCTGGCAGTCCCGGACACGAAGCGTCAGGAGGACTGGCGTCAGGTCGATCTGAAAGGCCTGGACCTGGAGGCCTATGCGCCGTTCCAGCAGCCGAACGGGAGGGCGCCGCTTGGCACGCTCGAGAACGTTGGGGCGACACTTCGACAGCGCGGAACGTCGCCGGCGGTCGTGTCGATCGCGCCAGAGCTTACGCAACGGGGCGTCATCTTCATGCCGCTCGCCGAGGCCGCACGGGCCCACCCCGAGCTGGTCCAGCGATACCTCTTCACCGGCGTCAAGCCCGAGCAAGACAAGTTCGCCGCGTTGCACGGCGCGCTGTTCAGCGGCGGGACCTTCCTCTACGTTCCTGACGGCGTGACGATTGACGAGCCGCTGGTCAGCCAGTTCTGGTCGGCGGGCTCAGGAGCGGCCGTCTTGCCGCATTCGCTGGTCATCGGTGGGAAGGGCTCTCGTTTTCAGTACGTCGACGAGTTTCTGAGCGGTGACCGCCAGGAGGCGGCGCTCGCCAGCGGTTCGGCCGAGGTCTTTCTCGAGGAAGGCGCCAACGTCGGCTATGTTGCCCTCCAGCACTGGAGCATCAAGACCTGGCAGTTCGCCAACCAGCGGTTCCAGCTCGGCCGTGATTCACATCTCAACGCGGTGACGATCGCGCTTGGCGGTCAGATGGCGCGGCTCCGGGTCGAGGCGATTCTCCAGGGTCCTGGTTCGAGCGCTGATCTGAAGGGTCTCTTCTTCGGCACCGGGGACCAGGCTTTCGACTTTCGGACGCTGCAGGACCACGTTGGACCGCACACAACCTCGGACCTGCTGTTCAAGGGAGCGCTGCGTGATCGAGCGAAGAGCGTCTACGTCGGAGTGGTCCGCGTCGAGCCGGAAGCCCGAGGCAGCTCATCCAACCAGGCCAATCGCAACCTGCTGCTCTCGGAGAAGGCGAAGGCAACCTCGGAGCCGATCCTCGAAATCCTCAACAACGACATCCTGCGCTGCAGCCATGGGGCGACGGTCGGCCCGGTCGATCCAGAACACCTCTTCTACCTCGAGAGCCGCGGCATCCCGCACCCGGTGGCCGAGCGGATGCTCGTCCAGGGATTTCTCGGGGAGGTCCTGGATCGAATCACGGTTCCCCAGGTTCGTGAGGCGGTCGATCAGGAACTGGCCGCCCGGATTGACTAACGTGGCCCGGCAGCGGGTCGCCTCCACCAGCGAGCTGCCCAAGGAGTCGATGATGCGGGTGGAGGTTGACGGCGAACCGATCTGCCTGATCCACGCCGAAGACGACAACTTCTATGCCTTGGGCGACACCTGCACGCACGAGGAGTATTCGCTCTGCGAGGGGGAGCTCTGGGAGATGTCGGTCGAATGTCCGCGGCACGGATCGCGCTTCGACGTTCGCACTGGTCAGGTCACCGGCTTACCGGCGGTCATCCCGGCCAAGACCTATCCGGTAACGATCCAGAACGGCGATGTCCTCGTCGAGGTGCCGGACTAAGATCACAGGTATGACGGACATCATGGAAACGACCCAGGCGCCGGCGTCAGGCGATCTGCGTCAGCAGATCGATGCGCAACTCGCCACCTGCCGCGACCCGGAGATCGGGCTCGACATCATGTCATTGGGGCTGGTCTACGAGGTCGCGATCGATGAGGCAAACGTCCTGATCAAGATGACCCTCACGGCGATCGGCTGTCCGTGGGCCCAGGACCTCTTCGACGAGGTCAAATCGAAAGTCGAAGAAGTCCCGGGCGTCAACTCCTGTACGGTCGAGCTCGTCTACTCGCCGCCCTGGAGCGCGGACATGATGAGCGACGACGCCAAGATGGAACTTGGCTTTCTCTAGCGCCTAGAACAAGTACGACGCGGTCAGGAACGCGAGCCCGCCCGGAAGCAGGCTGAAGGGCGCCCGGAACTTCATCCGGCCGGCGATCGCATCGAGGATGAAGCAGATGAGGGCGATGATCAGCAGGATCTTGGACAGTGACATGAACTACCTCCAAACAAAATTGGCGACATCGTACCCTGAATTCGATCCGCGCAGGGAATTGCACTCCCAGTCACGCTGCCGGGAAATGCCTGTGGCAGCGGTGCCATCGGCCTGTTACCTCGACGCAGTCTGGTTCGTAAGGCTCCCTACGTAGCATCGGGCGCAGTTCGCGAATTCGAACGAACTGGGGGTAGGAACCGCTTGTCGCTGCTCGAACGTATTCAAAAATCCCAGGGCGAGCCCGGGTCGCCCCCCACGCCGCCGGCCAAAGCCGCCCAGCCCCCCGCCGCGCCTCCCCAGGCCCCGCCGGCGCCCAGGAGCGCACCGATCCCGCCACCTGCCCGGCCACTGCCGCCGGCCGCACGCCCCATGCCGCCGGCCGCACGCCCCCTGCCGCCGGCCGCCCGGCCGGTTCCACCCGTCGCCCCGGCCCAGCCGAAACCGGCCGTCCCAACGCCACGGCCCATCGCCGCTCCGGCACCTGCGCCTGCGCCCGCGCCCGCGCCTGCACCGACCCAGACGCTGGCCGAGCGGGTTGCCGCTGCCAGGCCCACCGCGTCAATCGAGGCGTCGGCGCCGATGCCCGCCAACGCCAACCTCGCCGACCTGCCAGAAGCCGAGCGGCTTCACCGAATCAAGGCCGCCGTCCACGACCGGATCATCGGCGAACTGGGCGAGCGCGCCAACGAGCTCGACAAGGAAGCCATCAGCCAGCGGGCCACCGAGGTCCTCGACAACTACCTGAGCGCCCGGCGGGTCACGCTCACCGCTCAAACCCGAGGCCAGCTGTTGGGCGCGTTACTGGCCGACATCCTCGGCTTCGGCCCGCTCGACCTGCTGCTCGGAGACGAGACGATCTCCGACATCATGGTCAACGGTCCCAATAAGGTTTACATCGAGCGCGGCAACAAGATGCAGCGCGCGGCCATCAAGTTCGACAGCGATGCCCACCTGATGCAGATCATCTCGCGCATCGTCACCGGCGTCGGCCGCCGAGTCGACGAGAGCTCGCCGATGGTCGACGCCCGCCTTCCCGATGGATCTCGGGTCAACGTGATCATCCCGCCGCTGGCGGTGAAGGGCGCATCGGTCACGATTCGCAAGATGCGCAAAGACCCACTCCAGATCACGGACTTGATCAAGAACAACACCCTGACCGAGGAGATGGCGACCTTCCTCAAGGCCTGTGTCAACGCCCGCATGAACATCGTCGTGGCGGGCGGTGGTTCTTCGGGAAAGACGACCACGCTCAACGTGCTCTCCAGCTTCATCCCCGGTGACGAGCGCATCATCACCGTGGAAGACGCGGCGGAGTTGCAGCTGCGCCAGATTCACGTCATCAACCTGGAGTCACGGCCGACCAACGTCGAAGGCAAAGGTGGGGTCAGCATCCGCGACCTCGTCATCAACACCCTCCGAATGCGGCCCGACCGGATCGTCGTCGGAGAGGTCCGTTCCGGAGAAGCGCTGGACATGCTCCAGGCCATGAACACCGGTCACGATGGCTCGCTGACCACGGTCCACTCGAACACGCCACGAGACACGATCTCCCGGCTCGAGACGCTGGTGTTGATGGCCGGCATGGAGCTCCCCTCCCGCGCCATCCGTGAGCAGATCGCGTCGGCGATCAACATCATCATCCAGCAGAACCGGTTGCGGGACGGCAGTCGGAAGATCACCTATATCTCCGAGGTGACCGGCATCGAGGGCGACCAGATCTCCCTCCAGGACATCTTCGTCTACAAGCAGACGGGATACGAGAACGGAAAGGTCACGGGCTTGCTCACCGCGACCGGTGCGGTCCCGCGGATGATGGAAGTGCTCGAGTCTACCGGCAATGCCGTGCCCATGAGCTTCTTCGACCCCCATCCGGACAGCGGATTCGTCCGGCCGAAACGGCTCCGCGTCGTCCCCAACGCTGCCTAAGCCTCAGGCGCGGTCCGAGCTGGGCCTCTGTCGCTCGCGATAACGGACCTCGCCGCGTAAGTGGACCGAGGTCAGCATCGAGAGCCCTGCCGCTAAGAGCCCGGTTCCTCCAGCGGCCCAATAGACGATGGCTGTTGTGGAGGTCAGGCCAACTTCGCTCGGCAGAAGGCTCAAGAGGGCCATCAGATCAATAAGGAGCGCAGCGAGGTTGCTGAGCAAGCCGGCCAGAGCGTTCTTTCGAATGTCTTCCGGCGTTGCGGGGATTCTCCAGCGAATGGCAAGAGGCACCAGACGCCCGGTCCTGATCTCGTAGAACGAGGCAGCAGCCGCAGCCAGGGTGACGACCGCCGCGACGGCAAGCAGCACGAGTACGAGCTGCCGATACTGTTCCATCCCTCTATATTCAGGGAATGCCCGCCAAAGAGGCGACACCCTTCTCGCTGGAGCTCGACCGGCGAGTCGAGGAGGGCGCGCTTGGAACGCTCTACGAAAAGCTGGCGGACGACGAAGTCCGTTGCTACGCCTGCGCCCACCGCTGCCTGATCAAAGACGGCCTGCGCGGCATCTGCAAGGTCCGCTACAACCGGGGCGGCACGTTGATGGTCCCTCGAGGTTACGTGGGCGCCTTGCAATGCGATCCAATCGAGAAGAAGCCGTTCTTCCACGCGTTTCCCGGGACAGACGCGCTCACGTTCGGCATGCTCGGTTGTGACCTGCACTGCAGCTATTGCTTCACCGGCGAGGTGCGGGTTGCGACCAACTCGGGAATGCGACGCCTTATCGCCTTGTGGGAGGAGTCACTCGATGACCCGGATGGTGATCCGCAGCGGCGCCGGCCACGTGCGGGTCTGACAGCGACCGGACAGGATGGTCGACAGCACGATGTGCGCTGGGTCTTCCGCCACGACTATGAGGGTGAGCTGGTCAGTGTTAAGCCAAGGCTGCTCAATCCGTTCGAGGCCACGCCCGAGCATCCGATTCTCGCAACCCGGGGGCCGGGAAAGGATGAGCCGACGTTCGTACCGGCTGGAGATCTCACAACCGGACACTTCGTCTGCGTCCCCGTGTCCGGTTTGCTGGACTTCCTTCCGATCCATGCCGTCAGCCGCCGGCCTTACCGGGGACCGGTCTTCAACCTCGAGACCGACGGCCCTCACACCTACCTGGCCAACCACGCGGTTGTCCACAACTGCCAAAACTGGGTCACCTCGCAGGCGCTGCGTGATCCGGGGGCGCTCGCCGATCCGATGGACGTTACGCCCCGCCAGCTCGTCGACATCGCACAGCGGCAGGGCGCCAGCGTCGTCGCCACCTCCTATAACGAGCCCTTGATCACGTCCGAGTGGGCCGTCGAGGTCTTCAAGGAGGCGCGGCCGCGCGGATTCACCACGGCCTATATCTCGAACGGCAACGCCACCCGCGAGGTGCTCGAATACATCCGGCCATGGACGGACCTGTACAAGATCGACCTCAAGTCCTTCCGCGACAAGAACTATCGGTCGCTGGGCGGCAAGCTGGAGAATATCGTCAACGGCATCCAGATGGTCCACGCCATGGGATTCTGGCTGGAGATCGTCACCCTGATCATCCCGGGCTTCAACGACAGTGACGAAGAACTGGGCGATATCGCCCGGTTCCTCGGCGGCCTGTCTCCCAGCATTCCCTGGCACGTCACGGCGTTCCACAAGGACTACAAGATGCAGGACCCGGACAACACCACGGCGGAGACGCTGCTGCGAGCCGCGCGCATCGGCGAGGCAGCGGGATTGCAGTACATCTACGCCGGCAACCTCCCCGGCCGGGTCGGCCGCTACGAAGACACCCGCTGCCCGCGCTGCCAGACCACCTTGATCCGCCGGATCGGCTACCGCATCCTCGAAGACCGGCTTACCGGGAGGGGGATCTGCTTCAACTGCCAGCAGCCAATTCCCGGAGTCTGGCGGACTACAATCAACGCTGGTCGTGCCAACTGAACTCAGCCGCCGGGAGTTTTCCTGGGTCCTCGGCGGCCCCCAGGGTGGGGGAATCAACGCCTCAGCGGAGATCTATGCCAAGGCGCTAAGCCACGGTGGGCTCCACGTCTTCGCCAACATCGAGTTCCACTCGAACATCATGGGCAAGCACAGCTACTACCGGGTGACGGCTGCGCCGGTGCCGGTCCATTCCCATGTCGACGAGATCCACATGTAGGTAGCGCTCGACC
>VBFR01000142.1 GCA_005889345.1 Chloroflexota bacterium | reverse complement strand
AATGGAAACGGCCGTGAAGTTCGCGGACGCGGCGGCACCTGATCCGGAACTGGAACCGCAGGGGTTGCGGTCGGTCGCATATGGGTTGTTGCATTGCCCACCCCGTCCCGACCATCCGCTCGAAGAAAAGAACGAACGGAAGTTGGCCCACTCGCTGAGCGTGGTCTTGCCCAGGATGACCGCGCCAGCGGCGCGCAGGTGGGCCGCCATGGTCGCATCTCGGAGCGCCGGCGTGCCGACCAGGCCGAGTGACCCGGCCGCCGTCTGCATTTTGTCGCTGGTATCGATATTGTCCTTGAGCAGGACCGGAATGCCGTGCAGCGGTCCGAGAGCCTTACCGGCCTGGCGCTGCGCGTCAAGGGCCATGGCGATGGCCCTGGCGTCGGGGTTGACCTGGATCACCGAATTGACGGTCGGTCCGCTCTGGTCGATGGTCTGGATGCGGGACAGATAGAAGTTGACCAGGTCAATCGACTTCAGCCTGCCGGCGGCCATCGCCGCCTGCATCTGGGCGATGGTCATCTCGTTGAGGCTGGTCGGCGCGGCCGTGGTCGCTGCGGCGGCCGGCAGGTTGCCCAGCGCGGCCAGCGCCCCTGCCCCGGCGGCCGCTCCCGCTCCCAGTTTCAGAATCTCACGCCGGCTCAGCCCGAAAGACGCCTCTTCCTTCATGAAGCTCCTCCTGTTGAGTGGTGGCTCCCAGAGCCCGAGACTTTCGCCCCTGCGGCTAGCATCATATGTCAGATCGGGGCGCTGACAATATCTTCGTCCGGCGGTTACAGGAGCGGCTGGGGGACGGCCACCATGTTGTGCACCACTTGCGCACCGGTCACCTGGTTCGCCAGCGCCTCGATCCGACGTGCCGCGGCTCGGTCTGGCGCGGTTCCGGTGATATCGACGGTGCCATGGTGAGCACTGACCTGCACATCCGCCCCTCTCGTGGCGGGATTTGCGCGGATCGCATCAGTCACGGCTCGGGCCATGTCGTCGTCTGTGATGAGCTGCCGGTCCACCTGCATGACGCCCGGTATCGACCGGACCACGCGCGCCACGCGCTCCGCCTCTGATTGATCGGCCACGTAGCCGCGCAGCGTTACCACCTGGTCCTGGACATCGATCGTGACCGTGCGCTGAAAGGCCCGCAGTGCCGGGTCGGACATCAGCTGATCGCTGAAAGCCTGCGTGATGTCCCAATCGGTCGCAAAGGCGGGCAGCCTCGCCCAATCTCCATTCGGTAGATCGGTGACGATGCCGTTGGGGCCAACCTCCCGCACTCGTTCGGTGGGGAGCAGGCGAAGTCCGGGCGCTCCGCGGCCGGCGACCACCAGCCCGGTCACCGTGCCGGAGGCTTGGTCAAAGCACACCAGGCGCAGGCGGCCGAGGCGCTTGCCATCGGCGCTTCTCACCACCATGTCCCGGCGCACGCTTGCTGCATCAGTGATGGGTCGCTCGGGTGACTCACTCCAGCCCTCGGCGAGGCGCACCACGCGCCCATCGGCCGACAGGATGGCGTTGGATGGAACCTGCTGCTCCTCCAAACCCAGCCCCGTCGCCAGTTCGAGGTCCTGGAGGCGGCGATTCTCGGGGCGAAGTTGCACCGCCCGCACCGTTCCGCGGACGTTACCCAGGACCTCCACCTCCCCACCCAGAAGGATCTCGTCTCGCCGACCTGTCACGTCGTTGAGGGGAGCGCCGGCCGGCGCAAAGCGGATGGCAACACCACCAGGCCGGAGGATCATCGCCAGCCCGGCAGCCACCATCGCGACGACCCAGCCGCCCATGATCACGATGGCGGCCAGGGTCAGGTCCATGACTTAGGGAATTATGACCGAGAAGGCCTGCGTCTTCCCTCCCCCGCTTGCGGGGGAGGGCAGGGTGGGGGCCGACCTCAAGAGAGGATCGCCGTCAGGAAGTGGATGATGAGCCACGCGCTCGTCATCGCCGTCGCGAGATCGGCTTGCGCCGCGCTGGTCTCGACGACGTCGAAGCCGACGATCTGACCCTTGGTCGCGATTGCGGCAAGCAGCTCGCGCAGCTGTCGATAGCTGATGCCGCCCGGCTCGGGCAGGGTCGTGCCGGGAACCAGCCCGCTATCCAGCACGTCGATGTCGATCGACACGTAGAGCTTGTCCGCCGGCTGCACCAGCCGCTCGACCACCGCGCGAGGTCCTTCTTCGAGAATCGCGCGCGTCGATGCGAAGCCGACCCCGAGTCGCTTCATGTCCTCGTACTGATCGCGATCGACGGATCGCAGGCCGAGCGCCGTAAAGCGCTTCGTGCTGGGCAGCTCGAACAAACGACGGAGCTGACTCCCGTGCTGGAGCTTCGAGCCGTAGATCGAGTCGGCGAAGTCGGGGTGGGCGTCGATGTGCACGACGTCGACCATGCCGTGCGCCTCCGCCACGCCGCGGCCCACCGGGAAGCTGATCGAGTGGTCGCCCCCGACCGCCACCACCATCGCGCCTCGTTCCGCGATCTTGCGCGCGGCGGCCGTGGTGCGCGCCTGGCTGAGGGGCATATCGCCACCGGCAATGAGAACGTCCCCGCAGTCCGCGAGCCGCACGCCTTCCAGGTAATGGCGCTCGGTCTCGATATCGAACCAACCGGCGCTGGCGCCATCGGGGCGGGTTTCGCGAAGCCTGGTCCGGGTCTCGCGAACGAGGCGTGGTCCCGCGAACGCCCCCGAGCGGATGAAGGGAATGATCACCCCCTGGTCGGTCGGCACGCCCAGGAAGCCGACGCGGGCGTCGAGCCGGTCGAGGTCATCGACCGCGGGGGCGCCGAAGAACGTCCGCGTCGCCGATCGCGTCAGTGGGCCCACTGGCTGTTCCGCATCCCCCGGCATCCCAACCTCCTCGGACGCCCGCTCCACCAACGGCCGGTCTTGCCAGTGCGTCTGCATCATGGTATAACCGTCCACGATGCGGACGCAACCCCGTAAGGGGTTGGTTGCGCCACCGCGCGATGGCTCGTAGAGGGAGGAGAAGCTCATGAAGCGACCGCTGATGGTCATGCCGTCGGTACTGTTCGGGTTGGCGCTCGTGATCGCGGGTTGCGGAGGCACCAGCACCACATCGGGAACGTCCTCAAAGGTATCGGTGACGCCTCCAACGAGCCTGATCAAGTCGGGCACGCTTACGGATTGCGTCGACATCGAGTACTCGCCCATGGAGTTCTTCTCCTCAGCGAGCGTGACCGACCCGAACCAGGCGGTGGGTTTCGACGTGGAAGGCGCGCGTGCCGTCGCTAAGGCTTTTGGGCTCCAGCTCCAGATCAAGAACACCGGCTTCGACGCCCTGATCCCGGATCTCGCGGCCGGCCGCTGCGACATCGTATGGACCGCGCTCTTCATTTCGCAAACCCGGCTGCAAGTTGCCGATGCCGTGCCTTACATGGCGACCGGCCACGTGGTCATGGTTCCCAAGGGCAATCCGAAAAACATCAAGTCGCTCGACGATCTCTGTGGAAAGAAGGTGTCGATCCAGACGGGCGGGGTCGTCGAGCAGCGGGTCAAAGCGCAGAGCAAGACTTGCACCGACGCCGGAAAGGCAGAAATCCAGATCGCCGGCTATCCCAAGGTCGCCGACGAGTTCCAGCAGATCGTGGTCGGTCGCGTGGATGCCGTCTGGGAGACGGACACCGCCGTTTCGGATTGGATGATCAAGTACCCGGATAAGTACGAGGTCGGCTATGCGGCGCCGAAGACGGACTCCTACGGGATCTACTTCCAGAAAAACAAACCGGATCTGCAGACGGCGCTCTCGGCGGCGCTGAAGGCGCTCAAGGCGGATGGCACGCTGAGCACGCTCGCCAAGAAATACCAGATGGACCCGGTGGTACTGGACGTCATCAAGTAGGCGTTAGCCCAGGGCTGGCCATTCCCGTGAGGCTTTAGCGTGGACTTCAAGCCGTCGGTCTTCTTCGAGGCGCTGACGTCGCCCGCGTTCATCGACGGTGTCAGGGTCACGATCACGCTCACGGTGGTCGCCATGGCCTTTGGGCTGGCGCTCGGTCTGGTCGTGGCCCTGCTTCGGGCCAGCCCGTGGGCGCCGCTGCGCGCCGCCGCCTGG
>VBFR01000141.1 GCA_005889345.1 Chloroflexota bacterium | reverse complement strand
CCGGGACCAGGCCGGTGAGAACGTCGCGATCCCCAACCGCCTTGGCCTTTTTGGCGCTGAGCTTGGCCACCATGCTGACGAGCGCCGCGCCCATCGCGGCGCCCAGCGCGGCCGCGCTCCCGCCGCCGGGCACGGCCGCCGTCGATGCCAGGGCCTGGAGGTAGTCGCCAACCGTCTGATCTCTGACCGGTGTCGTCATTCCGCGGCCCATACCCGCTTCTCGAGGATCTGGTCCATGCGAAACGCCGGCTCGACGACGGCGTCCTTGATGACGCCAACGGCGGCATCCAGCGGAATGGTGCCGACGATCTCCGAGGCTTCGACCTCGACGCCACGGCGCTTCGCCTCGTCACGGATCGCGCTGAAGACTTTCCAGATGTTCGTAACGCGGTAATCGGTCAGGTTCATCGAGACCTGCACGAGGCCGCGATCAGCGAGCTCGAAGCCGAGCGCCTTGACGTTCGGCAAACCACCCGATGATGCGCGAATCGTTTTCGCGATATCCTTGGCGACCTGCAGGTCCGATGTTTTGAGATTCACGTTGTAGGCGATGAGCGGGATGCGGGCGCCGACGGCGGTCGCTCCGGCGCTGGGATTGAGCTCCGGCGGGCCTTCATCGGGCACGCGATCGGCGTCCGTGATATGGGTGAAGAGCTCCTCGAAGCCCCCCCGACGGACCTTCTCGAGCTCACGCCGCTCGACTCGACGGGCGGCCTCGCCGTAGTAGTAGACGGGGACGTGCAGCTCCTTCCACAGGCGCGCGCCGAAATCGTGAGCCAGGTCGATACACACGCTCATCGGGAGATCCGCAAAGGGAACGAAGGGGACCACGTCGGTCGCGCCCATCCGCGGATGCTCGCCACGATGGTGGCGCAGGTCGATCCGCTCCGTCGCAACGGTGGCGCCCGCCATCGCCGCATCGACCGCCAGCGCCGGCTCGGCGACGAAGGTGACGACCATGCGGTTGTGGGCGGCATCGGCCTGGACGTCGATCACCCGCGCGCCCGCCGATTTGATGGCGTCGGCAATGGCGGTGATGACGTCGAGCCGCCGGCCTTCCGAGAAATTCGGGACGCACTCTACAAGGGCTGCCAGACCGCACCTCCCACGACCGTCTGCAGGACGCGGTTCACGCCGACATAGTAGGGAATGGCCTCCGGGCTTTCGGCGTCGACGACGATGCAGTCCGCGAAACTTCCGGGCCGCAAGCAGCCGGCCAGTCCATCGAGCTTCAGCGAATGCGCCGCATGCATGGTCGCGCCGGCCAGCACCTCCACCGGCGTCATCCCCCACTGGACGCAGGCGAGGCTCATGGCCAGCGGCAGGCTTTCGGAATTGCTGGTGCCGGGGTTGAGATCGGAGGCGATCGCGATCGGCAGCTTCGCCTCGCGCATGGCCTCGATCGGCGGGCGCGGTCCGCGGGTCGTGAAGTTCGCGCTCGGACAGAGAACGGCCACCGTCCCCGCCTTGGCCAGCGCCTTGATCTGCGCTGGCGTCGCGAATTCGAGATGGTCGGCGCTGCGGGCACCGAGCTCGGCGGCGATGTCAGGCCCCTCGCCCGGAGCCAGTTGCGCGGCGTGAACGCGAATTTCGTAGCCGAGTGACTTGGCTCGCCCGAGCACAGCGCGCGTTTCGGCCGCAGTGAAAGCCGGCGCCTCGCACCAGGCATCGCAGAAGACCGCCCACGGTTTGAAGGCGGGAAGCATCTCGTCCATCAGCGAGCGCAAGTAGGCACGGCGGTCGACACCGGCTGGGACGACGTGCGCGCCGAGAAAGGTGGGAATCACCCGGAGACGCGTCTGTTCGGCAACCTGGCGAAGGACCTCGAGAGAGCGGGCCTCGTGCTCGAGGTCGAGGCCGTAGCCGGTCTTGGCCTCGATCGTTGTCGTGCCATTGGCGATAAAGCGGTTGGCCCGGGCGGCGGCCAACTCGGTCAGCGTCACGACGTCGGAGTCGCGGGTTGCCCGTACCGTTCGCGCGATGCCGCGCTCGCCCGACTGCTGCGCGTGGTAGGCGACGCCACTCACACGCTCCGCGAATTCATCGGCACGCGACCCGGCGAACACCGGATGGGTGTGCGCGTCGACCAATCCCGGGATGACGCAGGCGCCGGCGGCGTCGAGCAGGTCGCCGTCGAGCGTTACCTGCGCCTCGAGGTCGCGGTCGTCGCCGATCCAGACCACCCGGCCCTCGCGTGCCGCGAGCGCGCCGTCGTTGATGCGGCCGAGCGGATCGTCTTCTCGCGGCAGCATGGTCGCCAGCTGACTCGCGTGCCGGAGCGCGAAGTCGGCGCGGATCAACGGAGCCGGCTGGGTGTCACGTCGCCCGGTCGATCCCGTGGGCGGCGGCGAAGTCGATCGCCGTTTCGTAGCCGGCATCGGCATGACGGATGACGCCCATTCCGGGATCGGTGGTCAGCACCCGCTCAAGCCGGGCGGCCATCGCGGGCGTCCCGTCGGCGACGACGACCATCCCGGCGTGGATCGAATTACCCATGCCGACGCCGCCGCCGTGATGCACCGAGACCCAGCTGGCGCCTGCGGCGGTGTTCACCAGTGCGTTGAGGATCGGCCAGTCGGCGATCGCGTCGCTGCCGTCGCGCATCGCCTCGGTCTCGCGATACGGCGAGGCGACCGAACCCGCGTCGAGGTGGTCGCGGCCGATCACGATCGGCGCACCGAGCTCACCGGATTTCACCATCTCGTTGAAGCGCAGGCCGACCTTGGCCCGTTCGCCGTAGCCGAGCCAGCCGATGCGCGCCGGCAAACCCTGAAACTGGACGCGCTCGCGGGCCAGTCGCAGCCAGCGGTGGAGGTGCTCGTTGTCCGGCAACGCGTCCATGACGGCGCGGTCGGTGCGGTAGATGTCCTCCGGATCGCCGCTCAGCGCAACCCAGCGGAACGGGCCCTTCCCCTCGGCGAAGAGCGGCCGGATGTAGGCGGGTACGAAGCCCGGGATGTCGAAGGCATTGCTGACACCGGCTTCGAGCGCGAGACCGCGCAGGTTGTTGCCGTAATCGAAGGTCTCGACGCCCTTGCGCTGGAAGCCGAGCATAGCCCCGACGTGTTCGCGCACGGAGTGCTTCACCATCTCGAGGTATTCCTGCGGATCGCGCTCGCGCAGCGCGGCGGCCTCGTCGACGCTCAGCGGCGCCGGGATATAGCCGCGCAGCGGGTCGTGGGCGGACGTCTGGTCGGTGACGACATCGGGTTCGAAGCCACGGCGCAGGAGCTCCGCGTAGACCTCGGCGGCGTTGCCCACCACGCCGATCGACGTCGATGACTTCGTTTGGCGGGCCTCTTCGGCCCATTTGACGGCTTCATCGAGATTGGCCGTCGCCTTGTCGAGGTAGCGTGTCTTGAGCCGGCGCTCGATGCGCGCCGCGTCGATCTCGACGCAGAGCGCGACACCCTGGTGCATGGTGACCGCGAGCGGCTGCGCGCCGCCCATGCCGCCGAGCCCGCTGGTGAGGACGATCCGGCCGCGCAGCGTGCCATCGAATCGCTTCGCTGCCAGCGCGCCGAAGGTCTCGTAGGTGCCCTGGAGAATCCCCTGGCTGCCGATGTAGATCCAGCTGCCGGCGGTCATCTGGCCGTACATGATCAGCCCAAGACGCTCCAGCTCCCAGAAGTGTTCCCAGGTCGCCCAGCGCGGCACCAGCAGGCTGTTCGCGATCAGCACCCGCGGGGCGTACTCGTGGGTGCGGAAGATGCCCA
>VBFR01000140.1 GCA_005889345.1 Chloroflexota bacterium | reverse complement strand
CCTTCGGGACGCTCATCACGCTCGGCACCTGGTCAACTAGCTTCGCTGCCGAGCACGATCTCGCCCTGGAAGCGCTCGAGAGGCTGGGGAACAACCTGTGGACCCCGGATGAGTGTCCGCTCTGCGGGGCCGGGAAACCACTGGAAGATCCGTCGACCAGCGTTTGACACCAACCTACGCGTTCTGATCCAGAGGCGCCTTATGGGCACGAGTCGCGAGCCGTCCTGACCGTCTGCTGTGCGACGTTATAGCCTGCCCAGCCGCCTTGGGACTCATTGCGCTGGCAGAGCTGCCGACGGAGTTCCCCCTGCTGCCCGGGGCTGATGTGCGGGAGAAGTTTGAGTAAGTCCGGAACGGCATCGTCCGACAGCCCGGCGAGGTAAGCAGGGTCGAGAAGGTGATTGGCGCTGCTCTGCGTGACATTGAGGCGCACGACGAGCGCTTCTGGATTGAGGATGTTCAAGCCAAATAAAAGAGCCAGTCCGGCTGCGGCCGCAGCGCCAGGGAACCACCGGGCGTCGAATCCAGCTCCGAGGATACTGGCGCCGAAAAAGGCGAACACGAGGGCGATCCACAAAGCGAAAACGTGGCTGTATAACCGAAGCATGGTGAAGCCGTATGCCGCCTCATAAAGGCTCAGTCGCTGGTGCGCAACCACGACGACTGCGATGGTAAGCAGGACAGCGAGCTCGACCAGAACGGTGATCGCGAGACGCAGCCGTCGCGTTGGGGCTTTGCTCAGGGTGGTGAGGATACGGAGTAGAGGAAGAGTTATCGCCGCGGCAGCGAGAAGCTGAAAGAAGCCCGATCGGGCGTACTCCGCATAGGTCATGTTGGCCGCGTGAAGCGCTTCGACGCCGCCCCCCAATGCCGTTACCAGTTGAGCAGCGCCGAACGCCAGGAAGATCGCGTCGACGACCAGCAGGACCACCACTGCCTCGAGGGGATTGATCCGCCAAAGTGGCCGCGGCGGTTGCTCGCCAGCGGCGTTCAGCGATGTCCGGAGCAAGCCGCCCATGACCCATCCGCCCAGGGCCAGCCAGAAAAGGTGCTCAAGGAGACTTGCGGGGTCGAGGTCCAGCTTGAAGAAGGAAGCAAAGATTGGATCGGCTGAGGCGAGAAGGAAGCCGATCACGCAGGCGATCGGGATGGCAATGGCCAACCCACGACCGAGTTGTTTGATGGTGGGTCGGGCGTCTCGGGTGAGCCTGTCGCCGGCCGCCGAAAGTGGCGCGCCGACAAAGGCGGCGACTTGTGCCATGTTGCTCAGGAGCCGAGCCGTCCACGCACGGACCTGAGCAAAAGATGCACCGAATGGGCTGCCATCGGAGGCCATGACTGCGGCGCAGGCCAGCAAGCCGACTGTAACAACAAGATCCGGCCATTGAAGCCACGGACTGGCTCGGAGCGTCAGGCACGGCGCCATTGCCACCGCGGCAACGAGGAGGAGCCGGGACCAGCCATTGTGAGGCCGTCCGGCGACAGCCAGCGCCGCAGCCGCGGCCACCAACGAAGCCGAGAAAGCGAGTCCGATATTGGCTGAATGGGCGCCGAGGTCGAACAGCCAAGCGGTCACCACGATTCCTAGTAGGACGGCGACGTCGGCCGGTCGCGTGAACGTCAACCGCGAGGTCCGATTGCCGCGTGCCGATGCTTGGGCAGCCATCGCCTGGTTACCCAGCGTAGGGCTGATTTAGCCGTAGCAGAAGTCATGGAGATCACGTTTCAAGGCGTGACGATCGTCACGACCCGGCGAGTTCTACAGCCAGCCCTTGTCTTGTGCGATCCTGATCGCTTCGAGGCGCGTGCGTGCGTGAAGTTTTTGGATGGCCAACGAGAGGTGGTTTCGCACGGTGCCTTGCGACAGGTTGAGCGCTTGAGCCAACTCCCCGGCCGTGGACCCAGACGCGCTCATGGCCAGGATCTCTCGTTCGCGCGGAGTCAGGGGGTTCTCGCCTTGCTCCAGCGTCGCGACGGCAAGCTGCGGATCGATCACGCGCTCGCCAGCAGCAGTGCGGCGAACGGCATCCACCAACATAGAGGGCGAAGCGTCCTTGAGGACGAAGCCAATCGCTCCCTGATCCAATGCGCGGCGAAGGTAACCTGGGCGACCAAAAACCGTGAGGATCAACGCGTGGCAGTTCGGTAGCCGATCGTGCAACTGGCCCGCGGCCGTAAGGCCATCCATGCCGGGCATTTCGATGTCTAAAAGCGCAACATCTGGCTCGGTCTGTAGGGCCGCTGCCAGGACTTCGTCACCACGGCCCACCTGAGCCACAACGCGGAGGTCTTCATAGCGAGCGAGGATATCGGCCAGCGCCTCACGTAGGAGCAGTTGATCCTCGGCGATGAGCACGCGGATCATTGGTGGACCGGTACGTCGATGGTCAACCGGAATCCACCGCCTGCGAGATCTTCCGCCGAAACGCGCCCGCCAAGCGGTTCAATCCGCTCGCGCAACCCACGCAAACCGAGGCCGGGGTCAAGAGTGTCCGAGCCTTTGCCGTTGTCCAGGACGATTAGTTGGAGGCGGCCATCTTTCGCGGCGAGGCTGATCCTGCACCAGGTCGCCTTGCTATGGCGGAGAACGTTCGTCGTACCCTCACGGACCGCCCAGGCAAGGGCGACCTCGGCCGGCTGTGGCAACTCGGTCGGCGGTGTAGCAACCTCACACTTGATTCCCGCTGCCTCAAGGGTGGCGCCAGCATTGGCAATCTCCTGCAAGAGCGTCGGTTGCCGGAAACCAGTGACGAGCTCTCGCATTGACTGCAGGGCGCTGCGGGCACTATCCATGACCTGCCGCAAGCGCCGGCGTGTGCTTTCACTCGTTTCTGTTGGAAGCTCAGCAGAGACAAGCTCACTCTGGAGCACCACTGTTGACAGCGTCTGGCCCAACTCATCGTGAAGATCACGTGCGAGCCTCAGCCGCTCTTCGTTCACGGCGAGCCGCCGGATCTCGTCGCGCGCCAGCTGGAGCTGAACGAAATTCGCGACGTGGCGTCGGACTCCGAGGGCGCCCAGGCCGAGCAAGATCATGATCATGACAACGTCGGTGGCGACCGATGGGCGTCCTCCTGCGAGAAGGATGACGGTCGCCGCGACGCCGGCAACCAGCCCGATGGCAAACAGCCCGACTCGCCAAGCGTAGGCGGCGCCGGCGACGATCGCGCAGTAGTAATACGGGTAGTAGAACGGGTAAGAGCGATTGGGGTCGATCCATGTGAACACTGTGACCAGGACGGTGAGGCCAACAACAGCGACGGTCGCGCGACGGTTGTCGTCGCTTCCGGCCACGCGAAGCCAGAACCATGCATAAACCGCACAGATCGAGGCGATCACGACGAGAGATAGGACAAGGGCAGGCAGAGCAATTGGCGCACTGAAGAGATTGACAAGGTCCCGCTGGAGTAGGACGACAAGAAACGCAAGCATCAGGAGCCGTCCAGGCAGGTAGCGATTGGGAGCCAACCTCACGCCCATAGGTTAGGGCGGTCGAGAATCTAGCGGTCGAGGTTGACGTTCTGGAGTCGGACCTGGCCGCGGGCGAGCACCTTGCCGTCGTCGGCCTTGGAGATGATCACCTGCCACAACTGCTGGGTGGCGCCCTGGTGGAT
>VBFR01000050.1 GCA_005889345.1 Chloroflexota bacterium | reverse complement strand
GCCTGTCGTTTAAACCCAACACAGACGACATCCGTGAGGCGCCCGCGATCGACGTCATCGAGAACCTCCTGCAGAAGGGCGCCGACGTCCGCGCCTACGACCCCAAGGCGATGCCGGTCCTCAAGGCGCAGATGAACTCGATTGAGTACTGCAAGGACCCCTACGCCGTCGCCACCGGTGCCGACGCCCTGCTCGTCGTCACCGAGTGGGACGAATTTCGCCAGCTCGACCTCGATCGCATCAAGAGCCTGATGCGCCGCCCCGTCATCGTCGACGGCCGGAACATCTTCGACCCGAAGTCGATGCGCGAACGCGGCTTCGTCTACCGCGGCGTCGGCCGCTCCTAAATTGCGAGCCGTCGTCACAGGCGGCGCCGGCTTTCTCGGCTCCCACCTTTGCGAACGACTGCTGGCCGACGGCTGGCAGATCGTGTGTGTCGACAACCTGGTGACGGGCACGGCCGCGAACATCGCGCCGTTCCGCCACCACAAGTCGTTCGAGTCGATCCAGCACAACGTCAGTGAGCCGCTCTACCTCGACGGCCCGGTCGATGCCGTTCTGCATTTCGCCTCACCGGCCTCCCCCATCGACTACGCCGATCACCCGATCGCGACGCTGAAGGTCGGCACGCTGGGCACCCATAACATGCTGGGCCTGGCGCGCGCCAAGGGCGCGACCTTCTTCCTCGCGTCCACCTCCGAGGTCTACGGCGACCCGACGGTTCACCCGCAGCCGGAAACCTACTGGGGCAACGTCAACCCTGTCGGACCGCGCGCGGTGTACGACGAGGCGAAGCGCGCCTCCGAGGCCTTCACCATGGCCTATCACCGCACGCACGGCATGAAGACGCGCATCGTTCGCATCTTCAATACGTACGGACCTCGCATCCGGATCGATGATGGGCGCGCCGTCCCCAACTTCTTGACGCAGGCGCTGCAAAACCAACCGCTCACGGTCTATGGCGACGGCTCGCAAACGCGCAGCCTGTGCTATGTCGACGACCTCATCGAGGGCATCGTTCGCCTGCTGGCGACCGACTACGCGGAGCCGGTCAACCTCGGAACGGACGATGAGGTCACCATGATCCAGCTCGCCACCCGCATCAAGGACCTCAGTGGCAGCTCGAGCGAGATCGTCTTCAAGCCTTTGCCCGAGGACGATCCACGACAGCGCCGCCCCGATCTGACCCGCGCCCGCAAGCTACTCGACTGGAAACCGCGAACCTCGCTCGAGGCCGGCCTCGTCAAGACGATCGCCTACTTCCGCGAACGCCTGGGCTAGAAACTGTTACTGAACTCGCATTGCCTTTGATCCCAGCGGCTGGCTTACTTGAGGCATGTCCTGGAGAGGGAGCCGCCCCCTGATTGTTATGTTCTCGGCTGCCTTCCTGGCGCTGGCCATGGCCCCGTTACCGGCCTTCGCGTCCACCCCGCTCTCGATCGGCGTGTCGGGCAACCATCTGACCAATGGGAGCGGCCAGACCATCCGCCTGCTCGGGGTCAATCGCTCGGGCACGGAGTACGCGTGCATCCAGGGCTGGGGCCTCTTCGATGGTCCCAATGACGCGACCTCCGTCGCGGCCATGGCTGCCTGGCACATCAACGCCGTGCGCATCCCCCTGAACGAGGACTGCTGGCTCAACATCACCGGTGTGGGCGCCGGTTATGGCGGCGCCGCCTACCAGTCCGCCATCCAGTCCTATGTCAACCTGCTGCATCAGTACGGCCTCTATGCCATCCTCGACCTCCACTGGAACGCTCCGGGGGCAGCGAAGGCGACCGGCCAGCAGGTGATGCCCGACGCCGACCACGCCCCGGCGTTCTGGACCTCGGTCGCCACCTTCTTCAAGTCGGATCCGGCGGTGCTCTTCGACCTCTATAACGAGCCGCACGACGTCACCTGGGCGTGCTGGCTCAACGGCTGCACCTCGCCGGGCTGGCAAACCGCGGGCATGCAATCCCTCGTTACCGCCGTTCGCGCGACGGGCGCGACGCAGCCGATCATGCTCGGCGGTCTCGCCTGGTCCAACGACCTCAGCGGCTGGTCCGCCAACAGGCCGTCGGATCCCGCCAACGCGCTCGTCGTCTCGTTCCACAACTACAACTTCAATGTGTGCGACCCGACCTGCTGGAACACGACGGTCGCCCCACTGGCCGCTCAGGTCCCGGTGGTCACCGGCGAGCTGGGCGAGAGCGACTGCGCCCACGCCTACATCGACCAGTACATGGGCTGGGCGGACGCCCACGGCATCTCCTACCTGGGCTGGACCTGGGACACGTGGGATTGCTCCAACGGCCCGGCCTTGATCAGCAACTACAACGGCACGCCAACCGCGTTCGGCATCGGCTTCCGCGATCACCTCGCGGCGTTGTCCGTGAAATTTCGGCGTGAGCTCAGCCCGCCGGCCGTGACCCGCTGCCCGATCTGCGGTCGCCGGCCGCTCTAGCGGACCACTACGAGCTCGACGGCGAAATCCGCGTTCCAGTACGCCCCGGTGGGAAGGTACTGCGCGCCATTCAACGTGTGGACACCACCACAACCCTCCATCGTCCACCCGAAGGGTGTGGCGGTCGTGCTCGTTGGGTCCAGCCGGATGGAGCGCGCGATGTCGAAGTTGGGCCAGTACGAGCCCGAGTAGGGCGCGCCCTGCGTGAACCCGAAGGCGTGGGCGCCGCCATAGCCATCCAGCGTGAAGCCGGCCGCGGTCGCCGCCGTGCTGTTGGAGAAGAGATCGAAATCACGCGCGATGTTCCAGCCGGGCCAGGAGGCGTTGTCGGTGATGGACAGCGGGAGTTGACTGCTGCCCACCGCGAAGGGATGGAGTCCGCCGAAACCATCGAGGACGTAGCCGCCGCTTCCGTCGGGCAGGAGCTTGACTCGCTTCGCGATGTCGCGCCCCGACCAGTACGCGAATCCGGTCACGACCGGCGCGCCACCGAACTGATGCAGACCACCAAACCCGTCGAGGACGTAGCCGCCCGCGTGGCTCGGGGTCGACCCGGGCAGGAGGACGACGTCGCGCGCGATATCCCAGCCATTCCAGTAGGGGCCGCCCGTGGCCACCGGCGCCGAGCCGAACTGGTGCAGTCCGCCGAAGCCGTCGAGCGTGTACCCGCCGCTTCCGTCGGACAGCATCGCCGCCGCGCGAGCGATCTTCCAGCCGGGCCAGTAGGGGCCGCCCGTCATGTTGGGCGACACCGGGTTGGCTGGATGGAGCCCGCCGAAGGCATCGAGCGTGTAGATCGCCTTGAACGGATAGGCATAGCCGAGGAGCGGCAAGCGGTGCTGGCTTCCCGGCGCGTTATCGGCAACGAGGATCGCGCCCTGTCGCACACCAAAGGCCCCCGGGAAGAAGCCGACCTGGATGGTGCACGATTGGCCCGGCGTCAGCGTGCGCGGGAAGGGATAGCAGTTGTCGGTCTGGGTGAAATCCGCGCCGGATCCCGGTGATGGGTTTTCGACTGTGATGTTGGAGAGGATGAGCGGGGCGTCTCCGGAGTTGACGACGCTCGCCGACTGAGTGGGATACGGCCCGGCCGGATTGGCAGTCCCAAACGTCAGGCTGGAGGGGTTGATCGTCACCGCGGGTCCAGCCGCCGACGCGCCGTTTGCCAACCCGGTTGAGATCAGAATAGTGCTGGCGACGGCAAAACTCTTGACCAGCTTCATAATCGCGGCATCTTAACCGACGCCGCCACGGAAAAATAGGCAGTTCCGCTGTCACAGAAGCTTCCGCCCCCATGCTCGGGAACCGAACCCGCCATCGCGCTGTATAGGGTCCGGAGGTGTGTCCATGACGAGTCGCCTGATCGCGCTGCTGATCCTCACCGTTTCCATCCTGACCGCCTGCGGCCGCGCGAACGCCACGCCGCCGGCGGCGGCCGGCTACCTGATCTTCCTCGAAGGCGGATTCTCCAACGCGGGCGAGACCGTCAAGGTGCTCGATTCCGGCACCGGCAGCGTGGTACGCGAGCTGCCCCTGGGGACGCCTTCGTCCGACTGGTCGCGGTACTACGTCGTCACCCAGCTGACCGGCAGCGCCCAGCTGAAGGCGATCGAGCCGGCATCGGGCCGCACGATCGCGCAGATCACGGTCCCGGCGGGTTACAGCCTTCCGAACATCGCCTTCCAGGGGCCCACCGCGGGCATCTCGCCTAACGGCAAGTGGCTAGCCCTCAGCCAGAATTCCAGCAACTTCCTGGTCGGCCCGAGCTCACTCAGCGAGCCCTTCAAGACGATCCACCTCAAGGGCGGTGAATTCGTCTTCGACGCGCTGAGCAATGACGGCAACAGCCTCTACCTGATCCAGAAGATGCTGGATGCGAATCACTACCGGGTCCGGCTGTACGACGTCGCGGCCGGCGCGCTCATGCCCCAGCCGGTCGCCGACAAGCGCGAACCCAACGAACCAATGAATGGCATCCGCGGCGACAGCGCCGCCGACCCGGCGGGCAACTATGTTTACACGGTCTACATCCGGGCGGGCGGGCCATTCATCCACGCACTCCCCCTGGGTCAGCCGTTCGCCTGGTGCATCGATCTCCCGTCACGCGCGCCCAGCGACATCGAAAAGCAGTTTCAGTGGGCGCTCGCCATCAGCCGCGACGGTGGGTCGCTTTACGCGGCCAACCCGGCTCTCGGGACGGTGTCGGTCCTGACAACTGGCGACGCGCCGAAGGTCGTGCGGTCCGGCCTCCTTGCGCTGGCTCATGACAACACGCTCCTCGGCGGCCTGGTGACCAACGCGGAAGCGAAGGGGCCGCGCATCGGTGGGGCCGCCCTGTCATCCGACGGCCGAACTCTCTTTACCTTCGGCGGAACCGGGGTCGTCGCCATCGACACGGCGACGCTCAAGGTTCGCGCCCGCTACCTGGACCCGTGGCAGCCGGACACCATGCGGTTGAGCACGGATGGCAAGTGGCTCTACGTCGCGGAGTCCAGCGAAAACAAGGTCTGGCAGATCGATCCCGCTACCGGAGCCGTCGCCGAGCTCAAGGCCGCAACGAATCCCTGGGCGCTTCTCTGGGCAGAACCTAAATAGCAACTCCCTAGCTTCCCCTCCCCCGATCGCGGGGGAGGGCGGGTGGGGGCGTACCATACGTCCAGCCGTGAAGAGGGGTCTTTCGGTTGGGGCGCTATTGCTGCTCGCCTTGATGAGCGCGTGCGGCCAGCCGGCGCTCAAGAGTACGACGACAACGTCCCCCATTCCATCAGCACTCGCCGCTGTTTCGCAAACCGTGTCGGTCGCCCCCGTCGCCGCCACGGCCGCGCCTCAGGTGATGACCTGCAAGCTGCCGGTAGTGACACAAAACTCTGCCGGCTGGGTTACCTTCCCCGGCGGCAGCTACCAGCCCGACCCGAAGGCCAGCGTCAGCCTGCCGCACGGCCCTTCTGGTTTCCCATTGTCAAAGAGCTACGACAAGGCCGTCGAGCGCTGGGTGCCTGTCCCGCGCGACGACATCTCGCCGGACGGCAAGCACTACGCCTACGCCGACCTGCCACCCGTTGATAGCAGCCCGGTTCATGTCGTTGATCTGCCCTCTGGTGTCAGCCACGCCTTCAATCCTGGAGCACCGCCGACCGATAGCTTGTGGATGGCCGTCGACTATGAGAACGAGGGCGTGTACCTCACATCGCAGCCCAACGGCCCGGCCGGCCTGGTCGGATTGTGGCTGCTGGATCCATCGAATAGCGCCGTCAAGGTGATCGACACCTCGCACAGCTGGCAGTACATCAGCGGGGGAGGCGCCTGGGGCACGTCGGATGCATTAACCGGCCACGGTCCCGGCCCCGGCAGCCGGCTGGTGCGAATGGACCTGAAGACCGGTGCGATCGTGTCCTGGTACAAGCGCACCGATGTCGAGTTCACGGTCGCCGGCGCCGATGGTTCCGGACACCCCATCCTTACGGTCTGGAAATACCAGACGCCGCAGCTCATCCTGATCACGGGAGCTAACGCGGCGACGATCCTCCTCACAGCGCCCGGGTCCGCGGTTCCTTCAGTGAGCAACTACATTCACCCGGTGACGGACGCCCACGGCATCTGGTTTGGCGACTCGGGAGGCAGCATCTCTCTCTACACGCCGGCAACCGGCATCAAGAAGATGGCCCAGGTCGGCTCCGGCGATGTCACCGCTGCCGGGGGTTGCCACTAACGCGAGGGATCAGAGTCGTCGCAGCCCTATTCATGGCGTCCGGCGTCGTGGGCATTATTGCCGCTGCGTTGAACTGGTTTCTGAGGGGGTTTCCGGGGTCCGCTTTGGCTCTTGGCGTGCTTCTGTCGGCGCTGTATTTTTTCATCGGGGTAAAGCTGCTGCGGTTGAGATACTGGGCGTTGGTTGCCGGTCGCATTCTCGCGCTGTGGAGCGCCGCAGGCTGGATCGCATTGATTGCCACCACCCGCCGCCTCCCGAATGGACCGCCGGTCGTCTCGCTGGTGAGGTTGGCCGACATCGTCATTTCTGCGGCGATCGTGATGACCATCTTCTTGCCGAGCATCAGCAAGTCGATTCGGAAGCCGATTCCGTCGGAGAGCGCCTAGGCGAACGGTGTCTCGGCCAGGACGGGACGCTCCTGCGCCTTCATGAGCGGAATCCAGACGAAGAGAAAGTGGAGCCCGAACGGAACAAAGCTCAGGAGACGGAACGTGAGCCGCTGGCCTGGATCGGACGAGAACTCGCCCGCGGTTGCCAGACCATAGGCAACGAATGCGGTGGAGACCTGGATGACTTCGAGCCAGCCGGCGCGCCGCTTACCCAGGTAGAGGACCAGGACCGTGTGGCGCCGGAACAGGCCGATGCCGAGCATGATGGAACCGGCGTAATAGATGAGGATCGCGATCCAATTGCTGACGGGACCGGTTGTGTCGCCAGCGATGCCGACCAGCATCGCGACCACACCGACGGCGATGAGCGATAACGAACTGCGCCTGCTCTGACCGAGCCAGGGCGACGGGCCATGAGCGGCGAGCTGGCGACGCTCTTCCGCCACCGTCTTGCGCACCCGGGCCCCGATCGCCTGGCCAAACATCGTGAAGAGACCGGCGAGCAAGAGCAGCGCTCCCCAGGCTGGATCCGGAACGAGCACGGCAGCGACGAGGAGCGCCGCCGGGACCAGGAATGGCTTGAGACGGCGAGTTGCCCGGTAGGCGATGAAACCGAGCGGCAGTTCGAGGGCCAGGAAAATCGCGGCGGCCAGGACCTTCTCCCCGAAGTTGGGCACGATCCAAAAACGTCGAAACGGCAGGCAACCCTACAGCCCCGCGCTACCCCCCGCAAGCAGGGAGGAACGCTAATGTGTCTGCATGCCAGACGGGGGGCTATCGGCAGAGGAATTGCTTTCGAGCGAGTCGCACCCGCCACCGCGAATGGTGCGGGTCGCCGGCGCCCTAATCATCGCTTACGGCGTCCTGGGCCTGCTTGGTGCCCTGGCGGTCGCGTTTCTGATGCAGGATGCCGCTACATCCCGCCGGTTGGGCATTGGTGGCATTCTCGGCGGGAGCCTCTGGGTGTGGGTCGGCATCAAGCTGCTTCAGCGTCGGCGTTGGGCGCTGATTCTGGGTCGCGTGTTGGCGGTTCCCGCCACCATCATTCTTGTGATCGCCTTGGCGGCTGACCGCCTTGCGCTCGACCCAGCCGTTCTCGTGTTGCGACTGGTGCAGATCAGCCTCGCGTTGGCTATCGCCATCGCACTCTTTTTGCCCGTCGTCAGCACGGCCTTCAAGAAACGGCCGGACCCTACACAGCACTGGATAACCAGCAGGACCAGCCCACCGGCACCCTGACCAAATCAGCGGAAGTATTCGCGCATCGCGGTAGTGCAGGCACACCCGGCACCACCCAGGCGTGGCAGGTTCCAGGAATCCTCGATCGTCCTCAGCAGGCTGTAGTGCGTCTCGGCAATGCTGGATTGAAACCCCGTCCGTCCCAGCGGTGAGATCACGATTGTGGCGATTTGCCCACCGGCGGCATTCGTGCAGCACCCGGCATTGGTGCTGCCTTCATCCCACGTGATGACCAGCACGCCGCCGTTGCGGTAGGCCGCCGAGTTGAGGATGGCGGGGACCTGGCGGCTCAGCCAGCCGTCTCCCGTCGCGATTGAACAGTCGTGCATGTCGTTGCACATGTCGGGCGTGATCCAGACATAATTCGGGACCGATCCGCTCGAGAGGTCCGTGCCCAGCTGGGTGAATGGCACCACGTGGGCACCGCAGCGGGCGGCATTGGTCCGGATGTCGTTGTAATAGATCCAGGGATTGTGCTTCTGCATGTAGGGATAGGCATCGCCGACGAAACACGCTGACGGCATGCCCTCGAGATATGCCTTCCAGCTCCGGCCGCCGGCCTCGATCTGGTCTGCGAGGTTGGTGGCGCCCACCCAGCAGGTCGTGCAGTCGCTGGTGATGCCGAACGTGCTGCCCGCCGTCATCGCGAGGTAGTTCGGCAGGCTCGGATGACTGATCGCGTAGTACTGGGTCGCCAGCCCATAGCTGCTCGCCAGCCCATTGATATACGGAGCGGCGCTATTGCCAATCAAGCTGCTCGACTCCTCGTTTTCCATGACGATCACAAAGACGTGGCTGAAGGTCGGTAGCGCCGGAGCCGGTGTTGGTGTCGGAGCCGGAGTTGGTGTCGGAGTCGGTGTCGGCGTCGGCGTCGCTGTTGGCGTTGGGGTTGGCGTCGGCGTCGGTGTCGGCGTGGCCGTGGGCGTGGGTGTTGGTGTGGGTGTTGGTGCCACGGTTGGCGTCGGTGTTGCTGTTGGTCTCGGCGTTACCGACGACGTCGGCGTGGCACTTGGCCTCGGGGTAGGGTTGTTAACCGGCGCTGGCGTTGGTGTCCCATGCGCCGTGCTAGCGGGTCGTGGTGTGGGCGTCCCGGCCTTCGCAGCAACTGACGGCGTTGCGGAACCGGACGGGCCGAGCGCAACTGATGGCTGCGTTATCGATCCTCGGGCGCTCGGCGGCGCGAGCAGCAGCGAGGTCGTCCACAAGAGCAACGCCGCGACGCTCCCCCAGAGGACGAGTCGACGAAAAACCCGCATGGGTGGCACTCCTCCCACCCTCTACTAAGCGGCACGGCGTTGCGCAAGACAACCTAGAACGCGCTACCAGGCTGTAACGGCTTAGCTCACAGGCAGCAAAACTTCCGGAATCCCGAAGGCGTCGACCAGTTGTTGCGCGTGAGGGCGCAGCTCGCGGCACAGCCGGTTGACGTTGGTGATCACCGCCTTCGCCCGCGCGGCGGACAGCTGGCCGTGCTCCATAAACCAAGCGCGATCCCGCTCGAGCAGTGCCATGACATGGAGGTCGCAGACTTTATTGAGCAGCGCCTTCACCTCGGCATCGTCGCAGCGATCGATCGCCGCCATGAAATGTTCGAGCACCACGCGCTCGACGTGCGCCCGCGCCGCCAGTAACAGGTGGTCCTGCACGGCGTTGAAGGCGCTGAAGGCGTCGCCGTCGTTCGCCATCAGCTTCTGCAGTCGTCGGGCCGCCGCTTCCAGCACGTGCTTCTCGCGCCACGCCAGCAGGTAGGCATGGTACTCGCGATCGAGGAGGTTGGTCCCCTCCTCACTCCGCGGGATGGCATCAGCAATCCACTGCGCCAGTGAACGCGCGGCCGTCCGCTCGAGCACCGCGCCCACCACCTGGTCGGCCACGTAGCGCACCATCGCGACCGTATCCATGCTGCCGAACTCATCCCGGAAGTTCGTCAGCAATCCCTTGGCGACCAGCTGCAGCAACACGGTGTTGTCGCCTTCGAAGGTAGTGAAGATGTCGGTGTCGGCCCGCAGCTCGGTGAGCCGGTTGACGGAAAGATAGCCGGCCCCGCCGCAGGCCTCGCGGCACGTCTGGATCGTTTGCGTGCTGTGCCAGGTCGAGATGGCCTTGAGACCGGCCGCCTGCGTCTCCAGCCGGCGCTGCTCCGCCTCGTCGGGACTGTCGCCATCGCCGGCGTCATGCAGTGACCCGACCAGCGCCTCCTGGGCGAAGTGCAGCGCGTAGGTCGTGGCCAGCGCCGGCAGCAGTCGCCGCTGATGCTGCAGATAATCGAGCAGGATCACTTCCTCGTCGCGGCCGGGGGCTCGGAATTGCCGGCGCGTCGATCCGTAACGGATCGCGATCGCGAGCGCCAGCTTCGCCGCGCTGAGCCCAGCCCCCGCCACGCTGACACGGCCTGACACCAGCGTCCCCAGCATGGTGAAGAACCGCCGCGTCTCGTTCGCGATCGGACTGCTGTAGGTCCCATCCGGCGCCACTGACCCAAAGCGATCCAGCAGCGCCTCGCGCGGCACGCGCACCTGGTCGAACCAGAGGCGGCCATTGTCAACCCCATTCAATCCGCCCTTGTGGCCGCAGTCCTCGATGCGCACGCTGGAGCACGGCCGCCCGCGTTCGTCGCGGATCGGCACCAGCAAGACGTGAACGCCGCGCCGCTCGCCGCCCGTGATCAACTGCGCGAAGACGGCTGCCAGGCGTCCGTCGCGGGCCACGTTCCCGATGTAGTCCTTGCGCGCGTCATCGTCGGGCGTGTGGATGACGAACTCCTGGCGCTGCGGGTCGTAGGTAGCGGTGGTCCGGATCGACTGGACGTCGGAACCATGCCCGGTCTCGGTCATGGCGAAGCACCCCGGCAGCTCCATCGTCATCGCCGCCCGCAAGTAGCGCTCGTGATGTCGCCGCGTGCCCAGCCGGCGGATCACCCCACCGAAGAGCCCGTACTGCACGCCGACCTTGACGAGCAGGGAGAGGTCGACGAGCGCGAGGGTTTCGAAGGCGCTGAGCGCCCCACCCATATCCCCTTCCCCACCAAACTCGCGCGGGAAGAACAGCCGGGCACTCCGCGTCTGGCTGACCATGCGGGCCTGCTCCAACACTCGGGCGCGGTGCTCCTCGACCGGCAGGCCGTGGACCGGGCGGAGGAGCGGCGACGCGGCGATCTGAGCCCGGACCTCCTCCCGGATGCCGCCCCAGCGGCCATTCAGTAAGCTCCGGAGTTCCCCGACTTCTACTGCCACCTGTACGATTTATTACACCATTGCGTCCACATAATGGACAACTAGCCAGTGGCTGACCTCCGCCGCGCCGCCATTCTCGGCGGCAATCGGATCCCGTTTGCGCGGGCCAACGGCCCCTATGCCCGCGCCTCCAACCAGGACATGCTGACCGCGGCATTGGACGGGCTGATCGCTCGCTTCGGCCTGCAGGGTGCTCGGATGGGTGAGGTGGCCGCCGGCGCCATCCTCAAGCACAGTCGCGACTTCAACCTGACCCGGGAAGTCGTGCTGGGCTCGCGACTTTCGCCATCGACCCCCGCCTATGACGTGCAGCAGGCCTGCGGCACGGGCCTGGAGACCACGATCCACGTCGCCAACAAGATCGCCCTCGGCCAGATCGAGAACGGCATCGCCGGTGGGGTCGATACCGCCAGCGATGCGCCGATCGCCGTCAATGAGGACCTGCGTCGCGTCCTTCTGCAGGTCAGTCGGGCCAGAAGCATGCCACAACGGATTGCGCTGCTGCGCAAGCTTCGTCCCACACAAGTGGTCCCCGAGACGCCGCGCAATGCCGAACCCCGGACCGGTATGTCGATGGGTGAGCACGCAGCGATCACCGCGGCTCAGTGGGAGATCACTCGCGAGGAGCAGGACCAGCTCGCGGTGGCGAGCCACCGAAATCTCGCGGCCGCCTGGAGTCGTGGCTTCTTCGACGACCTGGCCACGTCCTATCTGGGGTTGCAGAAGGATCAAAACATGCGGCCCGACGCCAGCATGGAATCGCTCGCGCGACTGAAGCCGGTCTTCGGGAAAGACGGAACCGCCACCATGACGGCCGGCAACTCGACGCCGCTCTCCGACGGCGCGGCCACCGTCTTGCTCAGTACCGACGCCTGGGCCAGGGAGCACCACCTCCCCGTCCTCGCGCACTTCGTTGATGCCGAAACGGCGGCGGTCGACTACGTCCACGGTGGCGAAGGCCTCTTGATGGCGCCCGCCTACGCGGTACCGCGATTGCTCGAGCGCAATCGTCTCTCGCTCCAGGACTTCGATTTCTACGAGATGCACGAGGCATTCGCGTCGACGGTGCTCGCGACCTTGAAAGCCTGGGAAGATCCGGCGTTCACCCGGGACCGCCTCGGCTTATCGAAGCCGCTTGGCCCCGTCGACCGCTCCCGTCTGAACGTGGCCGGCTCCTCACTGGCGGCGGGCCATCCGTTCGCAGCAACCGGGGGACGCATCGTCGCCACACTGGCCAAGCTGCTGGCCGAGAAAGGATCCGGACGCGGGCTCATCTCGATCTGCGCCGCCGGCGGCCAGGGCGTCGTCGCCATCCTCGAAGCCGCATGAAGTTGCGAGTGCCTGGGCTTCCGGCTGCGACTGCGCTCCGCCGCTACTCCCCCGACCAACCCCTTATCGACGGCCCCGTCCTTACCGGTGCAGCCGCGGGCGGAAGGATAGACCTAACGACCTTTTCCTCCCAATCTTCACAACCTCCGTCGGCCATCATGTTCGATGCCACCGGCATCACCAACGTCGCCGGCCTCTCGGAACTTCATGCCTTTATCGCTCCTGCGTTTCGAAATCTGCGCCCGTGCGGACGGCTGATCGTCCTGGGGACCCCGCCGGAGGACTCCTCCGACCCGGCCACCGCGGCGGCCCAGCGGGCGCTCGACGGCTTCATCCGTTCGGC
>VBFR01000049.1 GCA_005889345.1 Chloroflexota bacterium | reverse complement strand
TTCATCCCGAAAAATACGACTACCCTCAACATCGTCTCGGCGGCGCTAGCCCCCGGCGGGGCGATCGTTAACCTCACCTATTCCTGCTTTCCGGGAGGCTATGGCCCTTACAGCACCTTTGGTGACGTGCGGATGACTGATGTCCATGGCAACCAGGGGTTCACTACGTTTCAGCCGACGTGCGACGACAGGAAACAAAGGGCTGGCGTGTTCGTACCGGGCAACTTCGGCCCCGGTGATGCCGCCGTGAGTGCTTTCGTCTGTGGCTTCGACTGCAACGGAGCCTCCCAAGAGGTGAAGCTCAGGTAACGCGGGGGCGACCCCGACTGATCCTCACTCAGTCGCTGGAAAGCTCGAAGGATGCGCCCTGATCTTCGGACGAGATCTTGCCCGCCTCGAAGATGCTCCAGCGCAGCGCGAGTGAGCCGGCGATGGTGCATAGGCCAGCGACGGTCGACAACGATTGCAGCGCGCGCCCGCGGCGCCGCGCCGCGAGCCGGTGGAGCACGAACGGAACCACGGCTCCGGCTCCAACGGCACCCAACCAGAACGGTGCCGCGAATCGACCCCTGGTCAGCGGACGAGCGGTTCTTCCAGACTGCACGAGGTAGCCGGCCAGTACGGCAATCTCGCCGGCGGACGCCGCCGACTCGAGCATGGCGAGCCGGTGCAACGTCGTATCGGGCGCGCCGCGGCGCGCGGCCTGCAGCGTCACAGCGGCCGAGCCGCTGGCGAGCGCGGAAGCCATGAACAACCCGCCAAGCAATTTGCTCTTCGCCCACAACGGAATATTGGTCGCGGCGAGGAGAACCCCGGAGTAGCCGGCGAGCGTCAGACCCAATACGCATCCGGCGAGTTCCGCGAGGCGAGTGGGTACGAGCCGCGACAGCGCCCCCAGGGGCCCGCGAAGCAGACCGGTACCGGCCGCGTGCGAGGCGGCACGCGCAAAGGCGATTGGCGTGAAGCCGGTCAACGTCCAGGCACCGAGATTCATGGGGGACAGTGGCTTGAAGATGCGGAGCATGTGATGAAACCGATCGGGACGGCCCAGGTCGGCGATCAGCAGCGGAGCGCAGGGCACCAACGCCGCGGCCGCGACGTAATAGCCGCCGGCCGCCGCGCGCCGGTCATCGGGTGACCCGAAAGTCTGCGCCAGCGAGGCGGTGACATACGCGCCGGCGGCCATCCCGCCGAGCCAGAAGTACGCGGGCACTTCCCAGGTCCAGACCGGGCGGCGGACGACGGGGTAGTCGTAGTAGCCACGGCTCATCGGCGACGCCCGAAGACCAGCGCGCCGACCAGCGCGAACCCGACGCCGACGGCGGCGCTCCACCCGTACCGTTGTGCCATCGTCTTGCGCGGCAGCCGCGGGAGCTCGGGAAGGTTGTACGTCTGCGGCCTGTCCAGCAATAGAAAGAACGCGTGCAGCGGACCGACTTCCGCTGCCTCCTTGCCCTCGGGCATGCCGTACAACTCGGCCTTGGTCTCCCCACGGGCTTTCAGCTCCGCGAGACGACGCCGGGCACGTTGCTGTAGCTCCTCGACGTCGCCGAACTGAATCGACGCGGTTGGGCACGATTTGGCGCACGCCGGGGTCATGTCGTCTTTGAGGCGGTCGTAGCACAGCGTGCACTTGTGCGCCGTCCCCGGTTCGAACTGACCGTGCTTGGGGGCGCGGTCGATGACGCCGAAGGGACAGGCCGGCACGCAGAACCCACAGCCATTACAGATGTCCTGCTGGACGTAGACGGTGTCGTACTCGGTCCGGATCAACGCCCCGGTCGGGCAAGCCTCGAGGCAGGCCGCGTTGGCGCAATGCTTGCAGACGTCGGACATCATCAGCCAGCGCTGGTCCTGCCGGCTCGAATTGGCTTTCGCCTGCTCGATGAACTGGACGTGGCGCCAGGTCGTCGCCCCCAGCGACCCGGTGTTGTCGTAACTGTTGCCCGTCATCGCAAACCCGTCCGCGGGCAATCGATTCCATTGCTTGCAGGCGACCTCGCAGGCCTTGCAGCCGATACACAGGCTGGTATCGGTGAAGAAGCCCCGGGGTTTCTTCGCCGGCGGAGGCGGCTCGACGTTCATCAGCCGCTTGTAGGTGTCGATCATCGCAGCCGGCCTTTGCGGATGTTGCAGGTGAAGGCCTTGTCCTCCTGGATGTAGACGTTCGGCTCTTCGCTCAATGGCACGAGATCATTCGCCATGGCACCTGTCACGAGACCTTTGTAGCCCCAGTGATAGGGAAGCCCGATTTCGTGGATCACTCTACCGTTGTGCCTGAAGGGGCGCATTCGCTGCGTCACGAGAGCGCGGCATTCGATCTGGCTGCGCCGGCTCGAAACCACGATCCAATCCATGTTCTCGATGCCTTTCTCAGCGGCGAGCTCCGGACTGATCTCGGCAAACATCTCCGGCATCAGCTCACTGAGCCATCCGACCCAGCGCGACATGACGCCGGAGGTGTACTGCTCGGTCACGCGATAGGTCGTGACGATGTAGGGGTATTCCGCGTCGCCGGGCGGACTTATCGGATTATCTTTGCGCGGGAAACGCTTCGCCACCGGACTGTCCTGACGCGGGTAGAGCGCGTTGCGGAGCGGCGACTCGAGCGGTTCATAGTGCGTGGGCAGGGGACCGTCCTTGAGTCCGCTGGGCGCGAACAGCCAGCCGCGGCCATCGGCCTTGAGGGTGAATGGATCGGATCCAGAGTGAAGGTCGACGCCGGTGCCATCGGCCTTGGGAGGCGTGTCGGGTGCCTTGGTTTCCGGGAAATCGGGCCGGTCGAAGCCCGTCCACTTGCCCTGCGCCGGGTCCCACCAGATGTATTTCTTGCGCTCGGACCAGGGTTTGCCCTGCGGGTCGGTGGAGGCGCGGTTGTAGAGCATGCGCCGATTGGCGGGCCAGCTGAAGCCCCATTCCGAACTCACCCACCCGTCGCCCTTGACCCGCCGGCGCGCCATGTTCTTGCCCTCGTCTGGATAGACCCCCGAGTAGATCCAGACGCCACAGGCGGTCGACCCGTCGTCCTTGAGCGCGGCGAAGTCTGCCACCAGCTTGCGATCGGCGACGGTGGACCCGTTCATCTCTTTGAGAACGGCCTCGGCGGATGGCTCATCCCGGATCCGCCACCGCCGGTCGGTGCGCTCCGGCAGGTAATCCCAGGTCAAATGGCGCAAGCCCTGGTCCTGGGGCCGGGTCGAGTCTCGGTAGAGCGCCTTGAGCCGGCGCCCAAGGTGATAAACGAGCCACAGGTCCGACCGGGCGTCGCCTGGCGGGTCGACCGCTTTGTCGTGAAACTGCAGCAAGCGCTGCGTATTGGTGAAGGTGCCATCCTTCTCGGCCGGTCCGGCGGTGGGCAACAGGAAGATCTCGGTCTTGATGTCGGACGGCTTCCATCCCTCGGGCGCGGCATACCAGAAGGCGGCCGTCTCCGTTTCATAGAGGTCGACCGCGACGAGCCAATCGAGCTGGGTCAGCGCCTTGCGCTGCAGCCCGCCGTTGGGGCTGCCGTTCGCCGGGTTCTGTCCGAAGACGATGAATCCTTTGACCTCTCCGTCCGCCATCGCCGCCGAGGTGGTGACGTGCGAGTGGTCGCCCGTCAGCTTGGGAATCCACTGGTAGCCATATTCGTTGTCCTTGGTCGCTGCGTCGCCATACCAGGCCTTGAGCAGCGACACCATGAACTTGGGGAGGTTGGACCAGTAGCCGCCCCGGACCGCCGACTCGCGCATGTATTTCTCGAGCGTGTCATCGCCCTTGATCACCGACGGGTGGGGAAGATAGCCGGGCAGCAGATCGAACAGCGTCGGCACGTCGGTCGATCCCTGGATCGATGCGTGGCCTCGCAGTGCCATGATGCCGCCGCCGGGGCGCCCCATGTTGCCGAGCAGGAGTTGCAGGATCCCTGCCGCGCGGATGATTTGCGCGCCGTAACTCTGCTGCGTCCAACCGACCGCGTAGCAGATAGCGCTGGTTCGCTCACGCCCGGAGTTCTTTACCAGCACGTCGGCGACCTGGAGAAAGAGGTCCTTGGGCGTGCCGCAGACCTGCTCGACCATCTCCGGCGTGTAGCGCGCGTAGTGACGCTTGAGGATCTGAAAGACGGATCGGGGATGCTGCAGGGTTTCATCGCGCGCTGGCTGGTGCTTCGCCGGGCTGGTCCCCTCCATGCCGTGACCGCTGTGGGCGGCCGCGTCCTCATTCGCTTCCTGGGGCGGGCCCGCATAGGCCCAGCTCGCGTTGTCGTAGCTGCCTGATTTGGGATCGTAGCCGGAGAAAATGCCGCCGTTCTCTTCCGCGTCGACGTACTGCTCGTTGATGATGGATGAGGCATTCGTGTAGGCGAGCACGTACTCGTGAAACCAGAGGTCGCGACTCAGCACGTAGTTGATGAGCCCGCCGAGGAAGGCGATGTCGCTGCCCGACCGGATTGGGACATAGAGGTTGGCGGCGGCCGAGGTGCGGCTGAAGCGCGGGTCGACGTGGATGATGGTGGCGCCGCGCTCGCGGGCTTTCATCGGCCAGCGGAACCCGACCGGATGGTTTTCCGCCATGTTGCTGCCCATGATGAGGATTGCGTCGGCATTGGCCAGGTCCTGCTGGAAGGTGGTGGCCCCACCCCGCCCGAAGCTTGTTCCCAGACCGGGAACGGTGGAGCTATGTCATATTCGGGCCTGGTTTTCGATCGAAACCACGCCCAGGCCGCCGCTAAACAGCTTCTTGATCAGGTAGTTCTCTTCGATGTCCATGGTCGCGCCGCCCAGGGTCGCGATGGCCGTCGTCTGGTTGGCGAGCTTACCGTCGGCTGTTCGTTCGACGAAGCTCGCGTCGCGGGTTTCCTTGATGCGCTGCGCGATGCGGTCCATGGCCCAATCGAGGGGACGGTCCTCCCAGTGATCCGAATAGGGCGCGCGGTAGCGTACCGACGTTAACCGGTTGGGGTTGACCAGGTAGCGATAGGTTGACGCGCCTTTCGGGCACAGCGTGCCTTCGTTGATGGGCGAGTCAGGATTGCCCTCGACGTCGGTGATGCGCCTGTCCTTTACGTAGACGAGCTGGCTGCAACCGACCGCGCAGTAGGGACAAACGGAGACGACAACGTCGTCCGCGTCGCGGGTGCGGGGCTTCTTCTCGATCGATTCGCGTGACATCGGCTGCTGCGACATGCCTGTCGATCCAGTATATGGACGCCTTTCCCGGCGCCGCCAACCGTAACCTGCGGGCGTAACCTACAAATAGATGCGGCGTGTGATCGTTGCCCTGCTCGGCTCGATGCTCCTGGTCCTAGGCGTCGCCGGATGCGGCTCGTCGAACGGATCGGGCCCGGCCACGACCTCCTCTTCCTCGCCAGCCGGCTACTAGCCGATCGCCCCGCCGGAGCGGGTGGCGAACCCCGTTGAACCTTCTCAGGGGCCTCTCAGGCCGAGTTCACGCTCGAGCCATAGCCTACGAATTGACCATGGACGACGCTCCTATCGCGAGGCCGCCCGCGACGACGGCAAAGCCGATCTGGCAGCGGCCCGTATCGAGGCGGACCGTACTGGCCACGGGGGCTGCGGGTGCAACGGCGGCCGCACTGGCTGCACTATGGAAAGGCAACGACCTGTCACAGATCCTCGACCGGGTGCGGGACTACACCCATGGCTACCAGGGTGCGCTCAGCACGCCTCGCGCACGGGCCGCCCATGCGCTTCGTCGCGCCGGTTTCGGCGCCACCAGCGTAGAGCTCGATCGCTACGCGGCGATGACCAGCACCACGATGACCCAGTCGGTGCTGAACTACCAGCAGACGTCGAATGCCGCGCTCGAGGCCCAGCTTCCGACGCTTGACCTCACCTCGGATAAAGGTCCGGCCGCGGGCGCGGTGCAGGCGTGGTGGCTGCAGCGGATGGTGCAGACCGCGAGGCCGCTGGAGGAAAAGATGACACTCTTCTGGCACGGCCTGCTGACCAGCGGACTCGACAAGGCCGGTCCCGCCCAGATGTACAGCCAGAACCAGCTCTTTCGGAAGATGGCGCTCGCCAACTTCGACGAGTTGCTGAAGGCGGTGTCGAAGGACCCTGCGATGATGGTCTACCTCGACACAGAGACCAACCGCAAAGGCAAGCCCAACGAGAACTACGCCCGGGAGCTCATGGAGCTTTTCACCACGGGCATCGGGCACTACACCGAGGATGATGTTCGCGAGTCGGCCCGCGCCTTTACCGGCTGGACGCTCACAGGCGGCAAGCAACTGCGCTACACGACGGATTCGGCCTTCAATCCGAAGTACTTCGATAGCGGACAAAAGACGTTCATGGGGAAGACCGGGAACTTCACGGGCGACGACATCGTCGAGATGCTGGTGCCGCTGCGGGCCACGGCCGAACGCCTCTCGACGCGCCTGTTCAGCTTCTTCGCCTACGCCAATCCCGAGCCGGAGATCGTGCGCCACCTTGCCGATACATTCCAGCAATCGCACTACAACGTGGGGGCGGTGGTCCGGGAAATTTTCGCCATGGATGCCTTCTACTCACCGAAGGCGTACCGTGCCCTGATCAAGAGCCCGGCCGAGCTGGCCGCCCAGACACTTCGGGCGACCGGGAGCGATGCCAGGGCTTACGGCGCCGCCGTCACCGCGTCGGCCGCGATGGGCCAGATGCTCTTCTACCCGCCCAACGTGGCGGGCTGGCCGGCCGGCACTTCGTGGATCAACAGCTCGACGCTCCTCACGCGTCTCAACTTCGTCAACGGCGCGACGCAACGGATGCGCTCCGCGTCGCCCAGCGCGACCCTCGACCAGCTGACGAGCACCCTGGTGGACGGCAATCTCAGCCCCACAACCAGAGACGGGTTGCAGGCCTTCGCGGCCGCTCACCCAACCAACGCAGCCGGCCTGCTCTTCATGGTGCTAGCGACGCCGGAATTCCAACTGAACTGATGGAGATGAGCAAAGATGTTTAGCCGCCGCGACTTCATCAAGCAAGGCCTGATCCCGGTCTTCGCCGGTTCGGCCGTGCCGTCGGTCTTCGCCAACGGCCTTGCCGCCGCAGCCGCGGATTCCCCTAACGCTGCGCCCAACGACCGCATCCTCGTGCTCGTGCAGCTCGCCGGGGGCAACGACGGGCTCAACACTCTGATCCCGTTTGCCGACGGCGCCTACCATGACGCGCGGCCGACGCTGCGCCAGGACCAGGGCGTGCTACCGCTGAACAGCCAGCTGGGGCTGCATCCCAACCTCAAGGGGCTGAAGGCAAGCTTTGATGCCGGACAGCTCGCCATCGTGCAGGGCGTCGGCTACCCGAGCCCGAACCTCTCCCACTTTGCCTCGATGTCGATCTGGGAGACGGCCAACGTGAAGAGCGGCATCGGCGACGGCTGGCTTGGCCGCTATCTCAACTACCTCGACAAGGTCGGTGAGTCCCCCAACCACGCGCTCGAAGGGGTCAGCGCCGGGTCGCTGGTGCCGCCCGAGCTGCGCAGCAGCACGCCAGTGACGGCGCTGCAGTCCCTCAAAACGTTCCGGCTGCAGCCCGTCAACGAGCATGGCACCCAGGTCGACGTCGAAAACCCGCTGATGAAGTTCTACGGCGCGTTCAAAGGCGCCGGCCCGGCGCCCTTCGGCGCGTTGCTCGACGCCACACTGACCGAGGCGCTGCAAGCGTCGCACGCCCTGCAGGCGACCGATGCGAGCTACGTGGCGAAAGCCACCTATCCGGCAAACAGCCCGATCGCGAGCTCGCTCAAACTGGTGGCGGAAACGATCGTGTCGGGACTGGGCGTTCGCGTGGCGCACGTCACTCTCGGCGGTTTCGACAACCACGCGCGCGAGAAGCCAGTCCACGACAAGCTGCTTCTGGAACTCGACCAGGCGCTGGCCGCCTTCATGCAGGACCTGCAAGGGCACGGCCTTGGCGACCGGGTGCTGGTCATGACCTGGTCCGAATTCGGACGGCGGGTCAAAGAGAACGGCAGCGCCGGTACCGACCACGGTACGGCGGCGCCGATGTTCCTGCTGGGTGCACCCGTCAAGGGGGGCCTCTACGGCGAACAGCCGAGTCTCAGCGCGCTGGACAACGGCAACCTGAAATTCACGACGGATTTCCGGTCGGTCTACGCCTCCGTGCTGCAGGGCTACCTGAACGCTCCGGCGAGCGACCTGCTCGGCGGCACCTACGAGATGCTGCCACTGCTGAAGGCATAGCCCCCACCCTGCCCTCCCCCGCAAGCGGGGGAAGGAACGTAGGATCGGACGATGGCGCTGCCGCCGCACGCGATCGTCCCATTGAATCTCGGCCACATCTGGCTGGCGGACATGTCCCTCGGGATCCCCGTGCATGGCTTCTTGATCAAGCATCCCGGCGGCGCGGGACTGGTCGACACCGGGTATGGCACGCCGCTGGAGTTGATCAAGGACTACCGTCCGGTCAACGCCTCAGTCGCAGAGGAACTCCGCAAGCACGATGTCGATCCCTCAGACGTGCGCTGGGTGATCAACTCGCACCTCCACTTCGACCACTGTGGCCAGAACGCCGTGTTTCCGCAGGCGCCGTTCTACGTACAGCGAGCGGAGTACGAGCGCAGACACCGCTACGCGGACACGCCCGCGCAATGGCTCGACTTTGCCGGCGCCCACTATGAGCTCCTCGACGGCGAGCGCGAGATCGTGCCCGGCGTCCGGGTGATCACCACCCCCGGCCATACGCCCGGCCATCAGAGCGTCGCGGTCGATACCACGGCGGGGCCGGCTCTGCTGACCGGCGATGCCTGCTGGACCGTCAAGATGTTCGAAGGTGAGGCGCCGCTCGAGGGGATGATGGAGGACATCCCGAGCTTTGGCCAGTCCCTCGACAAGCTCCGCCGGCTAAGGCCGGCAGCGATCCACTTCTGCCACGACAACCGGACCTGGCGGCCCTCCGGCTGATTTTTGTGCGGAGCGCACGATCTCCGCGGACGATTTCCGTGACCTCGGTCCATTACCGACACGGGCCCGATCGTCGGACAATCCCGGAATGAAAATCGATAGTGGCGATACCGCCTGGGTCCTGGCTTCGGCTGCGCTCGTGATGTTGATGACGCCGGCACTCGGTTTCTTTTACGGGGGGCTCGTCCGCCGCAAGAACGTCCTCTCGACGATCATGCACAGTTTCTTCATCCTCTGCCTCATCAGTGTCCAGTGGGTTCTCTGGGGGTACAGTCTCGCGTTCGGACCGGACAAGTTCCACATCATCGGCGGCCTCGAATGGGTCGGCCTGAACAACGTGGGCTTCACGCCGAATGCGGATTACGCGCCCACCATCCCGCACCAGGCCTTCATGGTGTTCCAAATGATGTTCGCCGTCATCACGCCTGCCCTGATCAGCGGCGCGTTCGCTGAACGGCAGCGCTTCAAGGCCTTCGTGCTCTTCTCGCTGTTATGGGCGACCTTCGTCTACGACCCGATCGCGCACTGGGTCTGGGGCGCGGGGGGTTGGCTCCACCAGCTCGGCGCGCTCGACTTCGCCGGTGGAACCGTCGTCCACATCAGCTCCGGGGTGTCGGCCCTGGTCGCCGCCCTCGTGCTCGGCCGGCGGATCGGCTTCGGCAAGCAAAAGGCCGAACCGCATGACGCCACCATGACCGTGCTGGGCGCGGCCCTCCTCTGGTTCGGATGGTTCGGCTTCAATGCGGGCAGCGCGCTGGGCGCCGGCGCGTTAGCCACCAGCGCCTTCGTGGTCACGAACACGGCGACCGCCATGGCCGCCCTTACCTGGATGACGGTCAGCTGGTGGCACAAGAAGCAGCCGAGCGTGATCGGTGCGGCCGCCGGTGCCGTCGCCGGGTTGGTCGCCATCACCCCGGCCTCAGGCTTCGTCAACGTCATGGGCGCGATTGTGATCGGGTTCGGCGCGGGCGTGGTCTGCTACCTGGCCATCCAGCTGCGCGAGCGGATCCACGTCGACGATGCCCTCGACGTCTGGGCGGTTCACGGCATCGGCGGCACCTGGGGTGCCCTGGCAACCGGGCTCTTCGCCACGGTCGCGATCAACTCGACCGCTGCCAACGGTCTGTTCTACGGCAACCCGAAGCAGGTTCTGATCCAGCTGCTGGCGATTGGTGCCGCCTGGGGCTGGTCGATCGTCGGCACCTTCGTCATCCTCAAGGTCGTCAACCGGTTCGTTCCCCTGCGCGTGGAAGCAGACGAAGAACTCCTCGGCCTCGATCTCTCGCAACACGGTGAACCCGCCTACGCCAGCATCAGCGCGAATTAAGAAGGAGGACAGAACTGATGGATGCGACAACGGTGATCGCGGTGATTTGCAGTGTCGTCGTTTTCGCGGGCTGGCTCGTCCTGCCCCACTCGGCGACGACCGTCAAGCCGATGGCGGTCGCCGAGGAGCGGAAGCCCGTCGCGATCTCGGCTTAGTCGAGCGCACGACCGAGAGCTTCGCGGCGGTCTCGTAGCTGAGCGTCAGCTGGCGGGCCGCCCGAAGCCTCATCGTCCGGCCGATGTCGTCGACTTCTTCGACCGTGATCCGCGTTCCGGGGTGCAGGCCCCGCTCGTGAAGGTATTGCAACAGCGGCGGTGCTTCGCGCTGCGCCACCTCTGAGATCCTGGTGATCGTCCCCGTATCGCCCGGCCCAAGAGCGGACAGCCGCAGCTCATTCGCCCGCATCGTCGAATGGCCCGGGATGGGGTTGCCGTGCGGGCAGGTCTTCGGACCGCCCAGCGTCCGGTAGAGCCTCTCCTCCACCAGCTCCGAGACCGCGTGCTCGAGGCGCTCCGCTTCGGCGTCGGCCGCCACCCAGTCGAGCCCCAGCACATCGGTCATCCACCGCTCCACGATCCGGTGCCGCCGGACGATCGCCGCCGCCGCCGCATCACCGCGGGCCGTCAGCGCGATTTCCTTGTGCGCATTCAGCCGGACCATCCCATCCCGGACCATCCGTCGAAGCGCCACCGTCACCGTCGGCCGGCTGACCGACAGCCAATCCGCCAGCCGCGCGCTGCGCACCACTTCGCCCTCGGCGCGGATGTAATAAATCGCCTCGAGGTAGTGAGCGATCACCTCCGAGGGTTGAGGGGAGCGTGTGTTAGCGTTAACTAATCGTGAGCTTCGCATCTGCTAACAATAACGTCTCAAACGCTCGCATCGCACTCGAACGTCTCAAACGCTCGTATGGCACGTTCCGCGCCACTCGCGTCGGGCGACGCCCGGAGCGCGGCTCGCGTGGGGCGACGCCCCGATAGAACGGTGAGTCACACCACGGCGGCCTTGCTGGGCGCCATCGCCGGCGCCACCATCTTCATCGGCCTTCCGGTCGGGCGGGTTCGCGGCATCTCCCGCATGGTCCAGGGCTTCCTGAATGCGGTTGCCACCGGGGTGCTCATCTTCCTGCTCTGGGACATCCTGACCCATGCCGTCGGCCCGGTCGAGACCGCGCTGGCCGCCACACGCCATGGCGACTCCAGCTTCGTGCCCCTCGTCGCGATCTTCGCTGCGGGGCTTGCCTTCGGCCTTCTCGGCCTCGTCTATTTCAATGGCCGCCTGTTCGGTCGCACCAGGAACGCGCCACCCGCGGCCCCCAGAACGCTGGCGATGATGATCGCCACTGGGCTCGGGCTCCACAACCTCTCGGAGGGGCTGGCGATCGGCCAGTCGGCGGCCAGCGGGGCCGTCGCCTTTGCGCTCGTGCTCGTGATTGGCTTCGCGCTCCACAACATCACCGAGGGATTCGGCATCGCGGCGCCCCTGGCGACCGACGGCGCGCTACCGTCGTGGGGCTTTCTCCTTACCGCCGGGCTGGTCGGCGGCGCGCCAACCTTCCTCGGCACCGTGATCGGCTACGTCTTCACCTCCACCTATGTCTATGTGCTCTTCCTGGCGCTGGCGGCCGGCGCCCTGATCTACGTGGTCAACGAGATGTTCCATATCGGCCGCCGGCTCAATTCCCCCGCCGCGCTGGCCTGGGGACTCCTCTTCGGATTCATGCTCGCCTTTGCGACCGATCTCTTCCTGACCTACGCCGCCGCGTAGATAAACTAGTCGGGCTGTGAACGCCGTCTTCGAGCACGCCACCGTCCTCGATTGCACCGGCCGCGATCCGCAGCGCGACGCGCGCGTGGTCGTCGAGGACGGGCGGATCCGGCGCATCGGCGCCAACAGCGGACCGGGCGGGCCCAAAGACGCCAGGGTCATCGACTGCCAGGGCCGCACCCTGATGCCCGGGCTGCTCGACGCGCACGTGCACCTGGCGTTGATCGACCTCGATGCCGCCGCCGAGGCTGCCCTTCCGCCCGCCGTGCTCGCGCTGAGGATCAAGGATGTGATCGAAGCCACCCTCGACGCCGGTTTCACGACGGTTCGCGACGCCGGCGGGCTCGACTGGGGATTCAAGGAAGCGATCCGACTCGGATTGATCCGCGGCCCGCGGATCTTCATCAGCGGCGCCTTCATCTCCCAGACCGGCGGACACGGTGATCATCGCGCGCGAACCTCGCGCGCGAGCTTTCCGGTCGTTCCCGGCCTGTCGTCGGAGACGATCCTCGCGGACGGCGCCGATAGCGTTCGTCGGGCCGCTCGCGAGGTCCTGCGTCGCGGCGCCGACCAGGTCAAGGTGATGGCGAGCGGCGGCGCGGCGTCACCGACCGATGAGCTGGACCATGTCCAGTTCTCCGTCCCCGAGCTGGCGGCCGCCGTCGACGTGGCCGATGCCGTCGGGACCTACGTGCTGGCTCACGCCTACGGGCCAGGCGCTATCCAGAACTGCGTGAAGGCCGGCGTCCGTTCGATCGAGCACGGCAATTTCCTCGACGAGACGACCGCCGATCAGATGCTGGCGGCCACTGACGTCTTCCTCGTCCCGACCGTGATCACCTATGAGCTACTCGCCGCTCGCGAGGCCGGCGACGGCTGGACCCCCGACATGGTCCGCAAGATCCGCCAGGGACTGAGCGGCGCCTACGACTCCTTAGGACTCGCCTACGAAAAAGGGTTGCGAATCGGATCCGGGTCCGATGTGCTCGCCGACATGCAGGGCGAGAAAGGCAAAGAGATCGCCTGCCAGGCGCGCGTGATGGGCGCCATGAACGCGATCATCGCCGCCACCCGGACCAACGCCGCCCTGATGCGGATCGAGAAGGAGGTCGGCACGGTCGAAGAGGGCAAGCGCGCCGACCTCATCGTGCTCGACCGGGACCCCCTCGAGGATCCGGAGGTCTTCGCCGACCCGCACCACGTTCGCATGGTGATGCGCGGCGGGGATGTCGTCAAAAACCTGGATTAGCGGCGGCTAACGTTCTGATCATAGGATTGGGTGATGGGCGAGCGCCGGGGCTCCGGGGACGCGTTCATGGCCAATCTTCGCCAGCCGATGCCGCTGCGTCGTAAGCTGCGGCTTCTCATTCGAAACCGCCTGCGCTTCCCCCCGCAGCCTTGCTGTGGTCACCCCGGTGAACCCGGCTGCTGAGAGCCGCGTGAAGGCCCGGGTCCGGGCCACGGCCACCCAGGTTGACACCAACGCCACCCTGTCGTAATATGATATCGCTGCTATCAAGTAGCACGATATCCTGTAGCGGAGGTTCTA
>VBFR01000076.1 GCA_005889345.1 Chloroflexota bacterium | reverse complement strand
GATTGCGAATCTCGCCAACGGAGAGGTCCTTGCCCGCGCCATCGGTTCCTCCCTGATCGATACGACCGACGCCGCACGCCGGCCCGCCCAACCTTCCCATGCCACCACGGGTCGTGGTAGCTTACTTCGGCGTTCTAACACACCACGGGCAGGGGTGTCAACGAGATTTGCGCGAGGTTTTGCCCTGGTTTCGTGGTTGACACCACGCCATGTGGTTCGCTACTGTCCGGGAAGTGGAATCAGGGGCGGCTGTCACCCAGCTGGTCCGCCTCGGGCTGACCAGTTACGAGGCGCGCGCCTATATCGCGCTGACCGGCCGCGACTCCTTCACCGCCGCCCAGGTGTCCCGGGTTGCCGGCCTCCCCCGCCAGCGAATCTACGACGTGCTCGGCAGCCTGGTCCAGAAGGGGCTGGCCGCGGCCCGGCCGGGCAGCGTCGTGAAATATGCGGCCACCGAGCCGGCGCTCGCCCTGGAGCTGCTGATGGCCACCCGCCGCGAAGAGCTCCACAGCCTCGAGCAGGGGGCCGCCGCGACCGTGCGCGCGCTGACGGCGGCGTTCATCGCGGGGCGCGAGCAAACCGATCCACTGGAGTACATCGAGGTGCTGCGTGATCCTGGCGCGGTCACCGCCCGCTTCGATGAGCTCCAATCGTCGATCAAGCGAGAGATCCTGATCTTCACCAAGCCGCCCTACGCGAAGCCGCCGCAGGAGAACGTCGAGGGCCTCGCCGTCGTTCGCCGCCACGAGGCGCGAAGCATCTACGAGTTTTCCGTGTTCGATGATCCGGCCATGGTGGAGGGCGTCCGCCGCTTCATCGAGCAGGGGGAGCAGGCGCGCTTCGTTCGCGAGCTTCCCCTCAAGCTGGTCATCATCGACGAGACCATCGTGATGTTCGGGATGCAGGACCCGATTGCGGCCAACACGATGGAGCTCACCATGATGGTGGTGGAGCATCCGTCGCTGGCGACGGTGTTGAAGACGGCGTTCGACGCCTACTGGAAACAGGGCGTCAGCTTCGAGGAAGCGCGCGGCCGGCTGGTGGCAACCGGGTCGCGGTCGGCCTAAACCACAGGCCCTCGATCGCGTCTCGTTTGCGGATATGGGATACCCTGTAATAGGAGTTCACGGGTCGCTGCTGCATGAGATGACAAGGGGACATGCCATGAAATCACAAGACGTGAAAGACTTGCGCGCGAAGAGCGGTGTGAGCCGGCTCTGGCTCGGAGTCGCCGCCGCCGCTGGAGCAGCTATTGCGTACCTGGGAGACCGGGAGCGGGGCAGCGCTCGACGCCAGGCTGCACTTCGCCAACTTTCGGGCGCCGCTCAGGCTACGGCCGACCGCACCACCCGCTGGCGCAAAGTGGTCAGCGCGCGCCTCCGGGGCAAAGCCCAAAGTCAGGTTCCGGAACAGGTCACGGTCCCGACCGAGCCTCGAGGCTCCGCGACCGCGCCATCGCGTTCGAAGAGTGTTGAGCGACCGGTGGAGCGACCGGCCGAAACTGCGGCGGAGACGAAACAGCCGGGAGCCTGAGGGCTTCGTAGCCGGCCCCTATCGTTAGGCCGATGGCCCTGCGCCTCGACGCCGATGTCGTGGTGGTTGGTGCCGGGCCGGCCGGAGCGGCTGCGGCCCTCTTTGCCGCGCGCCGTGGTCATCGGGTGATCGTCTTCGACAAGCAGGCCTTTCCACGTGATAAGCCGTGCGGTGAAGGGTTGATGCCAGCTGGCCGCCCGGCCTTGCGCGAGTTGGGCCTCGAGGACGATGTCATATCGGATGGTGCGCCGCCACTCGATGGCATCCAGTTCGGCATTGCCGAGCAGCCCCCCGTCGCCGTGCCCTTTCCCGAGCACAACGGCGGCGAGCCGGCCGGACTCGGGATCCGCCGACTCACGTTCGATGCGCGACTGGTCGACGCGCTCGCGCACGACACCCGCATCCAGTTCTGCCCGCGAACCGCCGCGCGCGAGATCCGAACAGGCGACGAGAGCATCGCGACCGTGAGCACGGAGTCGGGCGAGGTTCGAGCTCGCTTCGTTGCCGTTGCGGACGGCCTGCGTTCGGCGTTTCGGCACCGGCTCGGCTGGACGGTCGGACCCCGGCCGCCGCACCGCTACGGCATCGTCGCCCACTGGACCATGGATGCGCCGGTCGATCCCTGGGTCCGGATCACGTTTGATCGCGGCCTCGAGGTGTATGAAGGCCGCGCTACCGAGAGATCGCGCTGGCGCTGCGGCCATCGCTGCGCAACGCCGACCCGGTTGGTCCGGTTTCAGCGGTGGGTCCGTTCTGGTACCGCGCATCGACCGTAGCCGATCGGCGCGTCTTTCTCATCGGCGATGCGGCGGGGTTCACCGACCCGATCACGGGAGAGGGCGTCGCCGCCGGCTTGCGCCAGGCCCGCGCCTTCGCCGCCGCGCTGGAGTCGCCGGATCCCGAGCGCGCCTACCGCCGGACGCACCGCGGGCTCACGAAAGACCCGCGCCGCGTCGCGGACCTGTTCCTTCGGCTGAGTCGCACACCGGCACTGGTCGAGCGCGCCATCCGCAGCCACCAAAGGGCTCCGCACACGCTGAAGACGCTGCTCGGGATCGGATTCGGCTACTGGGGCTTCAACCGCATCACGCCGCGGGAGTGGATCCGGATGTTTAGCGGCCGCTGAGTCGCGGCACGAAGCGCGGCTTGTGGCCCATCCGTTGTCGGTAGGCCGGGATGGCCATCAGCAGCGCTTCTTCATCGGCGATGCGCCGTCGCAGCAGGAGCGCGTTGGCCAGCCCGAGCCCGACCGCACTCAGGTAGGCGCCGCCGATCAGCGGCAGGCCCAGGAATTCCAATCCGAGCGCGACGTAGTTCGGGTGGCGGATGAAGCGGTACGGACCGCGATCAACCACGGGCAAATCGCTGGGAACAACGGCCCGGACCGTCCACGCTCCGCGCAGGCTGGCAATCACGCTCAACCGCAGTGCCACCGCCGTCAGCGCCGCGATCCACCCGAAGCCGGCGATGAGGACCGGGGGCGGGCGTCGCCGCCACACCCGCTCCAGCAGCGGCACCGTAAACAATCCGAGGTTGACGAGGGCGATTCCTCGAAAGATCCGCTCGCTCGCCTGGGGCGCGGACGGTTGACGCGTCCAAACGCGAGCAAGACCACCGCGTATTGAACAGGGCTCACGCGAGCCGCATCAGCGCCAGCTCGATCGAGAGTCCGGGGCCGAGGGCGATCGCCAGTACCCGACCGCGTATCCCGCAGCGCTGCATCTCCTCGAGCACGAAGAAGATGCCAGCGCTCGACGCGTTGCCGTTGCCGGCGAACACCGATCGCGAGGTCGCGAGCGATTCCGGATGCAAGTCGAGCGCGCGCCCGATCGCATCGACGATGCGCGGACCGCCGGGATGCGCCGCCACCGCGTCGATGTCGGCCAGGCGGAGGCCGGCTTCCTCGAGGAAGGTGTCGACCGCGTCGCGCAGGTGCGCCTCCACGACGTCCGGGAGGTCGCGGCTGAGAATCACGCGAAGCCCGCCGTCGCGCAGCTCGTAACCCAAATGACGGGCGCCCTGCGGCACGAGGACCGTGCCGGCGTGCTCCAGGGTCCAGCCCGGCTGGCCGTCATCGCCTCCGAGAACGACAGCTCCGGCGCCGTCGGCAAAGACCATCGCGGCCACCAGGTTGTCGACCGACCGATCGTCGGGCTGGAACGTGAGCGAGGGGATCTCGACCGCAAAGAGCAGAACGCTCCGCTGCGGGTAGGCGCGCAGGTAGTCGAGGCCCCGCGCCAGGCCCGCTACTCCGCCGCCACAGCCGAGCTCGGTGATCGGCAGGCGGGCAACCTCCGCCCGCAACCCGATCAAGGGAATCAACTCAGCATCGAGCGACGGGAGCACGACGCCGGTGCAGGACACGCCGATCACGAGGCCAATGTCCAACGGGGCGATGCCGCTTCGTTCGAGCGCCGCGCAGCACACCTTCCGGGCGAGCACTCGAGCGTGCTCGAGATAGGCGTCCGTCTGCTGACTCTGCGTGCGTCGCTCCATCAGGGAGGCCAGCGGCTCAGCGAAGTAGCGCGTGCGCGCCCCCTCCTCGCCCTGCAGCTTTGGCATCCGCCGCCCGCGGGCCCGGCCGAGTGCATCCCAGACCTCGTCCACGGTGGCGGTGATCGCCGGCAGCGCTGTCGCCATGCCTGCGACATGGGCGCGGCCGGACGGCATCCTTATAGATGTCATCAGTGTGATGCTAGGCTGGCGCGATGGTCGTCCGTCCCGCCCAAGCTGAAGATCGCCTGCAACTTCTCGAGTTGATCAAGGGATATTTCGCCTTCTACCGGGTCCCCTTCCCTGCCGGCTCCAAAGTCGAGAGCCTGGTCGATCTCCTTCAGCGGGACCCGACGCTCGGAGTCCAGCTGGTGGCCGAGGAGGGTGGCCGGCTTCACGGCTTCGCGAGCCTCTATGCCTGTCTCGACACGTTGATTGCCGATCGCATCCTGGTTATGAACGACCTCTTTGTCGACCCGTCATCTCGCAATCGCGGCACGGGCGCGGCGCTCTTCGATGCCAGCCTGGCATATGCTTCGGCGCATGGTTACGCCCGCCTCGACTGGGTCACCGCTGCCGACAACAACGACGCCCAGCGCTTCTACGATCGCCATGGCGGCCGGCGCGGCCCCTGGGTCTCCTACAGCGCGGCCGTCGGCGATCCTGCCACGCGCTGACCGGAGGCTCCGAATCTCAGGCGCTCTTTCGCTTGCGCTTGGCTGCGGGTTTGCCGCGGCTCTTCGACGCCAGTCGGGCCTGCTCGACGCTCGCCCGCAGCGCCGACATTAGGTCCTTCACTCCGGTGCCCGTGGGCACCTCGATCCCCGCCGGGCGGGCTGAGGCCGCCCGGCCCTCGATCAGGGTGTTCAGCCGCTGACGGTACTCGTCGGGATATCGCTCCGGCTCGAAAGGTCCGGATAGGGTGTTGATCAACAGCGCCGCCATCTCGCGTTCATTCTTCCTCAGGTCCGCCGGCTTGGCGGGTTCCAGCCCGGCGGCCGGCAGGATTTCATCGGCGTGGAACATCGTGGTCAGCACCATCAGACGGCCCTGCGGGCGCAACGCGGCCAGGTAACGCTTGCGGCGCAGGACGAACCAGCAGATCGCGATCTTCCGCGTTTCGCGCATGGCGTCTACCAGCAACCCATAGGCGCGCTCGTAGCCTCGGTCGGGCACCGCGTAGTAGCTGACGTCGAAGTAAATCGGGTCGACGGCGGAGACGTCGACGAACTGCTCGACATCGATGGTTCGGGTTCGCTCCGGAGCAAGCTCTTCGAGCTCCTCGCGATCGACCGTCACGTAGCGGTCCTTGGCGACTTCGAACCCCTTGACGACATCGCCGGGCGCCACCGGTTTCCCTCCTCCTTGTTCGCGCAGACCGGTCGCGGAAGATCGCTCTTCCCACTGCGGCGGCAACTCCCTCCCCCACTCGCGGGGCATGGTGGGGGTGGAGGCCTCCAACCTCGCTTCCCGCTCGCGCGGGAGGGTTGGGTTGGGGCCTGCCTCGATGACTTTCTGGTGGCGGATTCGCTGCCCGCTGAGGCGGTCGATCTCGTGGAATCGGACGTCTTTGCGGCGGGTAGCCGGGTAGAGGCGCACCGGGACGCTGACCAGGCCAAAGCTGATCGTCCCCGACCACACTGCCCGCGCCATCCGTTGATTATGGCTCGGGTTCGTTCACCCGGATACCGTCGCCGCGGATCGAACGCGATAGGGCTCGCTCGGCGGGGCGGCCCCGAAGTCGGCGGACCGGCTCACGGCCGCCCACTCCTCGGCTTCGGCCGCACGGGCCCTGGAGGCCATTTCGGCGGATTCGACCGCGCCGGCGCCGAGCAGCAGCCGCAGTGGCGGCTCGTCGAGGCGCACGATCCCGATGATGAATTCGGCAGCTCGGGCCGGGTCCCCCGGTTGGCGGCCATCGGTCGCGTCGCGGGAGCGGATGATGGCGCCGACCGTCTGGTCATAGTCCGCGCTGACCGGCATGGTGCGTGTCGTCGGTCCGCCCCAGTCGGTGCGGAAAGCGCCGGGCTCGATGATCGTGACCTTGATGCCGAGGGGCCTGACCTCGCTGTTGAGCACTTCCGAGAAGCCTTCGACGGCGAACTTCGCGGTCTGGTAGGCACTGAGCCCGGCCGTTCCGCCGACGCGGCCACCGATGGACGAGAACTGGATGAAGTGGCCGGAGCGCTGCGCGCGCAGCACCGGCAGCGCCGCCTTCGTGACGTTGACGAGGCCGAACAGGTTCGCCTCGATCTGCGCGCGGAAGACGTCGTCCGGCATGTCTTCGATCGACGCGAAGATGGCGTAGCCGGCGTTGTTGACGACGACATCCAGTCTGCCGAAGGCGTCGACGGCGAGCCTGACGGCGGCGCCAGCCGCTTCGGGATCGGTGACATCGAGCGCGACCGTGCGCACGCGGTCACCGTACTGTCGAACGAGATCCTCGAGTTGCTCGGGATGGCGGGCGGTCGCGACGACCCGGTCCCCATTCCTGAGCACCGCGTTGGCGAGTTCCCACCCGAAACCACGGGAGCTCCCGGTGATCAGCCATGTCTTTGTCATGAAATACTCCTCCGTAATCGGTTAGGCGGCCTGGTTGACTTCCATTGGATAGCCGGCCGCGCGCCACGCCGGCAATCCGCCCTCGAGCATCCACGCGTCATAGCCCTCGTTGCGCAGGACGCGCGTCAGGCGGGCGCTGGCCTCCTCGTCGGGGCAGGTGCAGTAGGCGATGATGGTCTTGTCGCGGGATAGGCCGGGCAGGTCCTTGACGACATCGGCGGCGTGCCGATTGTGATTGAGGATCTCGCGCGGCGATATCCAGACCGCGCCCGGAATCTTGCCGCGGACGGCGCTTTCGATGAATTGAGAGGTGACGTCCAGGACGATCGCCTGGCCTGCCTCGATGGCTTCCTTCGCTCGAGCCGGATTCATCCAGTAAGGAACAAACGCCATGTCTCTGCCTCCAATGCTTGTCGAGATCATTGAACGATTCACATGAATAAACCAATGACCGGGCGGGTATATTCCCTATGTGGCAGTCAAAGTTGAAGGCAAGCCGGCTCGGGCGCTCTGGAAGCTGCTCCGGGACGATGCCTTTGCCAGCCTACGGGACGACTTCACGGCGCGGGTCGCCGAGTGCAGCCTCTCCATGTCGCAGGGGAAGCTGGTTCGGGAGCTGGCCACGCCGCAGTCGCAGCGCGAGATCGCCCGCCGCCTCCACTACGATCCGTCCAATATCACCGCCCTGGCCGACTCGCTGGAGGCTCGCGGCCTGATCGAGCGCCGGGCTGACGCCTCGGATCGCCGCTTTCGACTGTTGGCGCTGACGCCGGAGGGTGAGCGGCTTCGAGCGTCCTTAGAGGAGCTGCTGGCCCAGCCCCCTCAATTCCTGGACCGGCTGACGCCCGCTGAACAGAAACAGCTACTCCATTTGCTGGCGAAGCTGTTCGAGACGGAGCGCCGCCAGCCTCGTTAGTTCGGCGCTTCGATAGTTCCCGGCATTGCCGCGTCGGCTTCGCGCTGCAGCCGCGCTTCATTTCGGCGCAGAAAGACGATGGCCGCGACGATCAGAACAACACCGACGATGGCGAGCGCCAGATCGATGGGCCCGGAAAGTCGCAGCAATTGCTGGCCGAGCAGGTAGGCGGCCACACCGTAGAGCGTCGACCAGATGATGCCGCCTGCCGCGTTGAAGATGAGGAAGCGGCGCCAGTGCATGTGGTTGACGCCGGCCAGGAACGCGGCAAAGATGCGCAGCACGGAAATGAATCGCCCGAAGAACACCACCTTGGGCCCGTGCTTGTGGAACAGGTACTGGCCGAGCCGGAGCCGGTCCTCCTCCAGGCGGATATAGCGTCCGTACCGTTTCAGCAGTCGGTAGCCGCCGGTTCGGCCGATCAGGTAGCCGATGTTGTCCCCGACGATTGCGCCCGCCGCCGAGGCGACAATGACCCAGAAGATCGAGAGCCGGCCCGTCGTCCCCGCATATATCGCGGCCGTCACCAGCATGGTCTCACCGGGCACGGGGATGCCGATGCTCTCGACACCGACGAAGACGAAGACCGCCAGGTAGCCATAAGTCGCGAGCAGGCTGTCGAGGTTGCGCGCCAGGAAATTCAGCACTCGGGAGTGAGCCTACCGATCGCCGCTCAGCTCGCTGGTTCTCGGACGCCGACTTCGTCGAGGTGGACCAGCAAATCACGCGGGTCCTCGTAGACACGGTAGGCACCCGCCTGCTGCAACTCCTCCCGCCCGTAGCCACCCGAGAGCAACCCCACGCCCAGCGAGCGCGCCCGTTGCGCCGCCAAGAGGTCCCAGACGCTATCGCCGAACACGATCGAATCGGTGATGGCAACACCAAGGCGGGCGGCCGCCGCCAGGAACAGGTCGGGGTCCGGCTTGGCGTGCGCGACGTCGTCGCGGGTGATGACGACTTTGGGGGTGACCCCCAGTAGCTCGATCGAGGGTCCCGCGGTCCGCATGTTCCCGCTGGTCGCAATCGCCCAGGGCACGTTCTGCCGGGTGAGGCGTGCGAGCAAGTCGCGGGAACCGGGCAACGGCCGCACTTCCCCCAGGCGCCGGATGAAGGCCTCCGCGTGGCGGGCGCGAAGCGCGCTCGCCTCCGCGGCGCTGAGCTGCTTGCCGGTCTCCCGCAGCAGAGCATTGACGAAGAGGCCTCCGCTCATCCCGATGCGCCGGTGGATCCGCCAGACGGACAGCTCCATACCGGCTTCTCCCAGCACTTCGTGCCAGGCGAGCACATGCTGATAGACGCTGTCGACGAGCGTCCCGTCCAGGTCGAAAAGCAGCGCCGGGGGCCCTTCCGCCACAAACCTAGTGTGGCACGGTAGACTGCACGCCCATGCCACAGACATCTCGACTGGCGATCATCGCCCACGACGGCAAGAAAGCCGACCTCGTTGCCTTCGCCGCGTTCAATCGCGACCGACTGGCCGAGTTCCAGCTCGTTGCCACGAGCTCCACCGGCAAACTATTGATGGACAAGGTCGGGCTCGAGGTCGAGTGTCTCGAATCAGGCCCGGTCGGCGGCGATGTCCAGATCGCCAACCGAGTGGTGGAAGGCGACGTCGACGCGGTGATCTTCATGGTCGATCCGCTCGGACAGCATCCTCACGACCCGGATATCCAGACACTGCTCCGGATTTGCAACGTGGCCAATGTTCCGCTGGCAACCAATAGCGCGACCGCGGACGCCCTCATCGGATCGCCGTTGCTGACGGTGCCTCGCACCAG
>VBFR01000075.1:380-4445 GCA_005889345.1 Chloroflexota bacterium | reverse complement strand
CCGTCGCATAACGCACTTCTTAGGGTCGCCTCATGATGAGGTCCTAGTCTGTCATGGAATTGACAGGTCGACACCCTCACCATCTCCTTAGATGAGCAATCGCCGAACACTGATCGGGTCCATCGTGGCTGGCGTCCTGATTCTTGGCGCCGCGGGCCTGGGCATCCTCTACTTGGTTGTCTTTGCCGGATCGTCGCCGCAGAAGCTGACACTCAGTTCGCCTGGGCCTTCCACCTCCGCATCCACCAGCGCGGACGCGAGCGCCGGAGCGGGCACGTGGACGGTTGGTTCCGGGTCTCAGGCCGGCTACCGCGTCCGCGAGAAGCTCGCCTCGCTCTCGGCCCCGAGTGACGCCGTCGGGCGCACTACCGCGGTGACCGGGACGCTCACGCTATCGCAGGCAGCGAGCGGCTACTCCGTGACGGCGGCCGACTTCACGGTCGACGTCAGCAAGCTCAGCAGTGACCAGTCGAGGCGGGATCAGCGGATCCACTCCCAGGGACTCGAAAGCGACCGCTACCCGACGGCGACATTCAAATTGACGTCGCCGATTGCGCTGTCAACCGACGCCGGCAGCGGCACAACGATCCATGTCTCGGCGACCGGGGACCTGACCATCCACGGTGTGACCAAGTCCGTGACCATTCCGATTGACGCCCGGCTGACCGGGTCCCAGATCGAGCTGGTTGGCTCGATCACGTTTCCCTTCAGCCAATTCGGGATGACCCCGCCGAGCATCGGCGGGTTCGTCAGCGTGGAGAACAACGCGACGATGGAGTTCCAGCTACTGCTGACCCGACAGGGTGCCTGACAATGCGCATCCTGGTTGCCGAGGACGATCACGGCCTGCGCGAGGTTCTCGTCCAGGGCCTCGAGGATGCGGGTTACCTGGTGGACTCGGTCGAGCGCGGCGACGACGCCATCGAGCAATTGAAGTTCTACGAGTACGACGTTGCCATCCTCGACTGGCGGATGCCGGGCGTGCCCGGCGTCGAGGTCGCCTCCTGGGCACGGCGCAACGAGCGTCCCACCGCCATCCTGATGCTGACGGCTCGCGATACGCCGCCCGACCGCATCCAGGGCCTCGACGCGGGGGCCGACGACTATCTCGTCAAACCGTTCGACTTCGGGGAACTCGTCGCCCGGGTGCGCGCGCTGCAGCGACGACCGCGCGGGGTCGGCGCGCCGGTGATGAACCGGGGCACGCTCTCGCTCGACCCGGCTCGGCGGCACGCGACGATGAATGGCAAGCTCCTCAACCTCACAACCGCCGAGTTCCACATCCTCGAGTTGCTGATGCGGCGCTTCCCCTCGGTCGTTGATCGCAAGGCAATCGCCGAGCACGCCTGGCGCGATGAGACGGAGCCGCTCGGGTCGAACGTCATCGACGTCAAGATGAGCCGGCTGCGCGCCAAGCTGGTCAACTCCGGAGTTCGCATCCTCACCGTGCGCGGCGCCGGTTTCCGGCTCGAAGAAGCCTAGTCTCGCGTAACGATTTCGAAAGGTTGAGAGGCGCATCATGCCTTCATGACGTCAGTGATCGGCACCATCATGCTGGGGTTGGAGCCCGTGGTATTCCTCGTCGGCGGCATCTACGCCGGCACCGCCTACGGCGGCATCGTCGGCGCGCTGCGTGGCGCGCGCGAGGAGCGGGTGGAATTGGCACCAGCCTTCGTTCGGTCGCGCTCGACCTGACCGACACGCTCCCTCCCTTCCCAGGTCCCGGCCCATCCAGCCGGGACTTTTTTCTGTGCGACGGCTAGGATGGTGGGGTGATAAGTACCGGCTCGATGCGTCGGGTCGTGGAATGGCCGGAGCTGCCCTACGACGCCTGGTCGCCCACCATGGACACGCTGCACATGAAGCTGCAGATCATCGGCAAGGTGCGCCTGGCGCTGACGCGCCGCGAGCCGCAATGGGCCAATGTCCCGCTCTACCTCACGGCGCGGGGCCTGACAACCTCGCCCATCTGGAGCGGCCGGGCCGGTTTCGCGATCGACGTCGACCTCTTCGACCACGAGGTCATCGTGGCCGTCAACGACGGGCGCATCGAGCGCGTCGCACTTGAGGCGCGGCCGGTTGCCGACTTCTATCGCGAACTGATGGGGCGCCTCCACGCCCTGGATATCGACCCCGCGATCACCGTCGTGCCATCGGAGGTTGAGAACCCTATCCCCTTTCCGGAAGATACGGTTCACGCAGCCTATGACCCGGACTGGGCCCATCGCTTCTGGCGCCTGCTGGCGCGCATCGACCTCGTTCTCAAAGAGCAGCGGGGACGATTTACCGGACGCACGAGCCCGGTCTCCTTCTGGTGGGGTACCTTTGACCTCGCGTTGGCGCGATATTCCGGCCGGCTGGTGCGGCCTCCGGAGGGAGCGGGGATCATTCGGCGCGTGGGCGGCGATGCCGAACAGTGCTGTGTGGGGTTCTGGCCGGGCAACGCGACGATCCGGGAGCCGGCCTTCTTCGCCTACGCGTATCCGAAGCCCGATGGCATCGAGGCCGCGGCCCTGATCCCGCCGCCGGCGGCCTGGAGTCCGACGCTTGGTGAGTTCATCCTGCCCTATGACGCGGTGCGCCGGAGTGCCGATCCTCGCCAGGCGATCCTCGATTTCGCCGAGTCGACCTTTACGGCGGGAGCCACCCGCCAACGCTGGGACCCGGACTTACTGATGCCCTACGACACGCGTTAGCGTCGCGGCCGCGGTTTTTTCTGCCATCCTGCCCGGTTCCACCAGGGCGATGCATTAGAGCGGATAACTTTCCGTCCTTCGCTTCGCCCAACAAATTTAGGGTACAGCGCTTTCCCGCCGATATCTCAATCAGTTGTTCCCAGGTTCGAATCCTGGTGCAGGCACCAAAACCTTCTTCTCAACTCGCGATACCAACAAATCGCCTCATTCGCCGGCTACACGAGTGTTTAGCCAGGTTCCGGCTCCAAATCTGAGGAGCGCTCTCGTGCAAGCCTGAGATTTTCGATCGCGTCCTCGCTGTTAGGAGCAAGTTGGTGTGCGCGCTCAGCGTACGGCAGTGCGTCCGCGGGCCGATTCAAGAGGAGAAGTGCCGCACCAAGGTTGAGATTGCCCATGACGCTGTCCGGGTCGAGTTCGACCACGTGTTGGAATGCGGTCACTGATCCTTCGTAGCTGGCTGGCGACTCTCCCTGACGTCCCAGTTTCAGCAGGCGCCATCCAAGGCATTCCCAGGCTCTCGTTGAGGTCGGGTCGACCTCACACGCGCGCCGAAACATTCGTAGTGCTGCGTCGAAGTCGCTCAGCTTCTCGTTGACTTTGCCTGCCTGGATGAGCGCGAGCATGTCCCGCGGCCGCCAACGAAGCACCAATTCCTGTTCATGCAGAGCGTCGCGCAGACGCCCGGCTTCCTCAAGGGCGAGGCCAAGGTTGTGATGGGTGTCCATATCCTGAGGTTGCCGCCTAAGGCACTCGTGGTACGCGTCGATTGCACCATGGGGATCACCCCGCCGGCGGAGCGCATTGCCTAGGCATTGGTAACTGCCCGCTGAGTCAGGATCCATGCTAAGCGCAGTCCGGGCGGCAAGTTCCGCTGCTGCACCGTCGCCCGCCCTGGTGTAAGCCACGCTCAGGTTATTGAGGGTTGGGACGGAGTTGGGTCTGAGTTCCGAAGCCCGTTCGAAGGGCTCAATTGCCTCTTCGAACATTTCGTTGACGAGGTATGCAAGACCGAGATCGAATTGCGCACCAAAATCGGCCGGCGAAGCCGCGGCTTTGATCAGCGCGGCCGCTACGTTCCAATCTTGCAGTTGGCTTTTGCCCTCCATCCGATCAGTCTGCCAGACAGCCGGCGGACACAGGGGTTGTTAAGTTGAACCCGATCTCTAACATTGGCGGCCGGCTTTCTGCGGGAACCATCGGTAATTACGAAGCTCGTGCCATCCGGAACCGCGTTCGATCGTGCACGCTGTCACGATCCTTCTCTGATTCCGGCCGATGCCAAGGAGCTTGGTCCGTCGCCGGATGTCAGGCCGGGGTTAGTCGCAGCGTCGTCGGGAGAATCGAGCGCTTGAACATTTCCTTGGTCTCC
>VBFR01000075.1:0-284 GCA_005889345.1 Chloroflexota bacterium | reverse complement strand
GCGATGGCCTCCTGGTACCAGCGACCCTTCTTCCCCTTGTAGGAACGGATGTAGATGCCGTCCTCCGTCGGCACGATCCAGATGATGGTGCGGTGGAGTGGCGACTTGGCGTCGCGCCGGGTTTCGATATCGACCTCGTCGCTCTCTGCCAACTTCCAGAGGAGGTCCTCTGACTTTTTCGCCATCCCTTTCATGTTATGCCTGGCGGACGCTAGGCTGACGGCATGAATTGGCGAGCGTTCGCCGAGGCTTTCATCACGCTTCTCGTCATCATGGATCCCCTC
>VBFR01000074.1 GCA_005889345.1 Chloroflexota bacterium | reverse complement strand
AACTCGACCGCCCACCCGCGCTCGAGCTGGAGCCACGCGACAGAGGCGATCGTGGCAACGAGCAGCGACACGCTGAGCGCCGCTGCCAGCAAGCCTGAGCGCAGGCGTAGCAGGAAAGCGGCGGCGATGACCGCGGCCAGCAAGGCCGAGACAAGAAGGATGCGATACCCGCTGTGCTGCGAGATGGAGGCATCGGGACCGCCGAGCAGTTCAGTCTGCAACTGACCGGTAAAGAGCCCGATCGCGGCCACCGCGAGCGTCACGAGACTGGTCTGCGCCCGACGTGCACGCGCCCGTTGGCCGGGAAGTGCCCGCGCAACTAGCAGCGCCGCGATCGCGACCAGACCGGGAATCGCCAGCCGGCCGATCACTCCGAGCTGCCGGTATTGCGTGCCGAGAAGCGTGCCCAGGCCCGCGAGGGTGACCAGCGCCCCGGCGTAGGTGATGACTTCGGTGGCGGTAATGGAACCCCCACCCTGCCCTCCCCCGCCAGCGGGGGAGGGAATTTTCGAGGCCACCAGCGGGGAGACAACCTCGATCTTGATGCGATCGGGATCTTCGAAGAGGACCGCATAGGTCGTCCGTCCGGTGCGAGGTCCACCGTAGAGGAGGGCGACGTTGCGTTCCCTGAGCCGGGCGGTGAACGCGTCCACTGCCTTCGGGTCGGACACGCCGAACGCCAGATGATTCAAGCCCACCCGCTTGCGGTGGTAGGGCGGATCGAGGTATGCCGGTTCCGCCTGCAGCAGGAAGACCGTGGACTCACCATTGGTCCAGCTCCACCCGGTCGCGGATTTCGCGAACTCGTGGTAGCCGAGATCCTTGAGGAACGCCGCCCAGAACTCGCCACTGCGTTCCAGGTCAGAGACCGAGATGTCGAGATGCTCCAGGCTGCCGTCTTTGATCGCCACTACCCCCCTCTCACTTCTGCGTGACGCCGCTTAGCCAGCCACCGAACCCGCCACGTCGCTCCCTGCGTGTCGTAGAACGTTACCGCGGCGGCCACCGCTTCGCTCGCGGCCGAAGAACCAGTCCTCGACCACTGCCACGCCAGTTCGTGGGCGAGTAGCAGCCAGCCCCGGTCGATGTACGCCGCCGCGGCGCGCGCAAACGATGCGTCGGCGGCCTCGAGGTTACCGTCGAGCAAAGCCGCGATAGCCTGCGCGTGATCCACCGCGGCCTGGTACATGGCCCCGCCCGCGGCCACCGTCGGGTCGTCAATCCACAGCGCCAGAACAGTGCGATCGCCGGCCAGCAGGGCAGCCGGTAGAACGACGCGACTCGTCAGCGCGAAGTCTTCGACATCGTAAACACTCGGTGGCCGCGGTTCAAAGATGGGCCTGAAGCTCTCGAGCACGACCGCAGCGCGGCCTTCGGCGAGGTGCAGGTTCGCCTCGTGCGCGGCGGCCCAGAGCAGGGCCCGCCAGGTCTCGGTCTTGCGCAGACGCGCCGTGGCATCGGTCAGTTGCCGCCGTCCGGCCTCCGGCCCGTCGATCTCTATTGCGATGCTGGCCGCGATTGGTCCAACGCTTGGATAAACTACCGGCGCATCGTCGGACCACCGAGAGCGAATCTCCTCTGACAAGGCCCGGGCGCGGTCCCAGCGTCCGGTCAACCAGTTGACCCAGGCGACGCCGTGACGAAAGACGATCCCCTCCGGGATCGCGAGACGTTCGGCATAGTCGCGTCCGGTCTGCAGAATGCGCTCGCGCTCGGCCTCATCCGACTCGCGGCAGCGGCGAACGTAGAAGTCGGTGTACATGCTGAGCACGCCGTCGTCGTCCCACAGGGCAAGCTCGAGCTGCTCCCGGATGTGGGCCTCTTCCTCTGCTTGCCAGCCGGGGCGGTGCTGGTACTGGAGTTGAAGGCGCAGTGCAAACAACTCCTGCCCCCGCCCTCCGGCGCGACGCGCCTCGTTCAGGGCACGCTCGACCCAGGCTGCTCCGCGATCGTCTTCGAGGTAGAGGTACGCCCGTCGCGCCAGGCCGCTGGCAATCCGCGCCAGCATCGCCGGTTGGTCGAGCGGCTCAGCCGCCGCCCACGACGCCTGCCACGAGGCATACTCCTCTCGCCCCCACGGCAAGACGAAGGTCCGGCGCAAGGTGATCCGGGCAACATCGTCCTGCGACCCGATCGAGCGGGCCAGGTCGAGCGCCTCCTGGTAGGTTGCGGTAGCCTTCTTCACGAAGAGGTCGCGAGCGTAGGCGCGGCCAAGGCCCTCGAGCGCCCGCATCCGATCGACGGTCGACGGCTGTGACCACTCGACGGCGTGTTCGTAGATCCGGGCCGCCTCTTCCGCCGCGGCAAGTCGCAGGGCACGCTCACCTGCCTTCATCGCGAACGGGAGCGCTCGATCGGCCAGGCCTGCCGCGCCGAGGTGCTGCGCAATGTCGCCCGCGTATTCGGCGTCGTCCTTGTGCAGGCGCTCCATCGCCTCGCCCACGCTGCGGTGCAAGACGCGTCGCTCCCGAGTCATCAGGTCTGAGAGGATCGCCTCGCGAATCAGCGCGTGCCGGAATGCCAGGCCGTCGTCGTCTTCCTGAACGAGATGCTCCTCGACGCCGGCCCGGGCGCCTGCCAGCAGCGCTGCCTCCTCCCCCATGAGCGGCTCGAGGATGTCGTAGTTGGCGCGAGCCCCGGTCACAGCGAGGTACTGGAGAAGCCGCCCGGCATTGTCACCGGCACGAGCGACTCGTTGTAACACGGTCTCGGCGACGGAGGCGGGCACTCCGGAGCGGCCGAGCTGGTGTGTCTCCGCCAGCTCCTCGAGGAAGAGCGGGTTGCCCTCAGCGCGGTGGTTGATCGCCTCCAGTTCGGACGCTGACGCCGCCTTCAGCGTCGGAAGCCGCTGAAGCAGCTCGAGGGCCTGGGCCGCCAGCAGAGGCGATAGGGCAATGGTGACGACGTCGGGCCGACGCGCGAGTGCCGCAAGGAGTGGTCGGATGCGGTGCCGGCGATGCAGCTCATCACTTCGATAGGTGGCGACGACCAGGAACGGCGTCGGCTCAGCCTCCGCGATGAGGAACTGGAGCATGGCCAGCGTTGCCTCGTCCGCCCAATGCATGTCTTCGACCACCAGGACCGTCGGGCGCGCGCGAGCATACTGCCGAAGCAGGCGGAGAAACGCGCCGAAGAGTCGGTCTCGATCCGGCGCCTGGTGCCTGGACGCTGCGGTCTCTGGTGCGAGCGCCAACAGCTCCGGAACCATGCCCTGCAGCGCCGCCTCGCCATTCGGCTCCCGGATGATGCTGCGAACGATCGCCACGAAGGGCTCGTACGGTGGTGGCGCTTCGGAGAGCCCGCAGGCGGCATAGAGCACCGCCGGCGTCGAGCCGATGACGGCCTCGCGGAGCAGACGCGACTTGCCGATGCCGGCATCGCCGGCGATCATCACCGTGCCTCCGACGGCCCCCACCCTGCCCTCCCCCGGAGGGGGAGGGTTGGGGGAAAGCGCGGCAACACGGGATCTCAGAACCTCGAGCTCTTCGTCGCGCCCCACCAGTGGCGACCCGGGCGCCTCGAATCGGGGCGGCTGCGGAAGGGGAATCACGCTGCCTTCGATCAGCGCCGCGCTATCCGTCGGGGACACGTCGCTCCAAACAACCTCATAGAGCCGAATGGGCTCGGAGAGGCCCTTGAGCGTCACCGGCCCGCGATCGCGCATCGGAAATGGAGAGCCGGTGCGAACCAACGCGCGCACCAGCTCCGAGATCAGCAACTGGCCGGCGCCGGCCGCGGCGCCGATGCGCGCCGCCACGTTGACGGCCGACCCAATGAAGTCGTCGTCCTGCGCCACCGGTTCTCCGGCATGCAATCCGATGCCGACTCGCATCGGCAGATCAGGTTGAGCCTGCGTGCGGGCCGCGGCGTCGCCCAGGATCGCGGCACCACACGCGATCGCCTGGCGAGCCGAGGGAAAGACCACGAACATGGCGTCGCCTTCGACCTTGATCTCGGCCCCGCTCGATTCCTGGACGCGTTGACGGATTAGCTTTCGATAGGCAGCCACGAGGTCGGCGGCGACCCGGTCGCCGTGCCGCTCCACGAAGGCCGTGTAATCCCGGAGGTCGGCGAATAGGAAAGTCCGGGTGCCTTCTGCTATCGAGCCCCCAGGCGCGTTCACGTCACCTCACATCGAGGGCGGACAACAGCCACTGCTCAGATTTCGCGATGTGGCGCGCCGGATCCGGCTGCATCGCGGTGCGCTCCGGCGACGCGTAGTAGGCCGCGTCGGCTTCTTCCCAGGTCTTCGGGCCCGCGTACCCAAGGAT
>VBFR01000205.1 GCA_005889345.1 Chloroflexota bacterium | reverse complement strand
TCGTCGAAAAGATCCAGAAGATCGACGGGGTCTTCAAGACCGTCACCTGCCTGGCCGTCCGCTAGCCCGGTATCGTCAGTTGACGTTGTCGGCAACAGCCGCCGGTCGCAAGCGGCTGATGGCGGCAACAGCCGCCGGTCGCAAGCGGCTGACGGCGGCGCACCCTCCGGACTGCTCGAGGGGCCGGCCTGCTGCGTTTGAATCGGTCATTGAGCGGCCGGCGTAAACGCCTCTACCATTCGCGCCCAGAACCATTCCTTCCGACGGGGCATCGAAGGTAAGGCGGTCCGGCCCCTCTGCGGCGCTCCGGAGGGCGACCCGCGCCGCCTCGCCGCTGGCGGTGCGGCGGTGGATGACGGTCAGTAGCCTCTCTGCGAACATCAGCTAGCGAAGCACGCCGTAGGCGCGCTCGAGGGTGATCGCCAGCAGCAGGCGCTGGTCCGCGATCATGGCCGCGTCGTATTCGGCCCAGTCGGGGTGTTCGCCGCGCACCTTGCGGTAGTAGTGGCGGAGCGCCTCTGCCACCCCGTCGCCCTCGATGAACTGCGCCGTCCCCTCCGCCACGAGGTACTCGTAGCGGTCGCGGCCCTGGACGTGCAGGCTGGCCCTGGGATCCCGCCGGAGGTTGTGGGTCTTGGCGCGGCTCTGGGTGACCGAGATCTTCACGCGCCCGTCGTCGTCCACGAAATAGAGGATGTTGGATAGCTGGGGGCGACCGTCACGCTTGATCGTGACCAGGATGCCGTCGTGCCGCACCTTGAGGAAGTGTCGCGCGCGCTCTAGATCGATCATGCCCACAAAATGCTACAGCCGGCGCCCGAAGGCACCGGCTGCATTGAAGTCAGCTGTAAAAGCTAACCTACTTCTTCTTCGACGACTTCTTCGCGGCTTTCTTCTTTCCGCCTGCTTTCTTCTTTGCGGCCATCCGGGCTCACCTCCTTCTTAGCAAGATTCCCCCGGTCGGCCGCTTCGACGCCGCCGCCAAACGCGCGTGAGCGCCACGGGTACCGTGGACGCGCGGGCGCCGGCGAGGCCGGGTACCGGAAGCAAAGTGGAGAGAGAAAAATGAGGGGAGCGACGGCCCGTCGCAATCGACCCTCGGGATCCGCGCAGCCACGCGTCGATGTTCATCGATGTGGTCCGCGGAGTTCTTTGACTGTTGCCCTTCTTCAGTTCCTCGCCCTGATCAACGCGATGATCAGAGCGCGGCTGCGCGCTCATTAAGTGCGACCATAGCATGAATCGAGCCGCTTTGCATACTCTCGGCCCAATTTTTTCGCGAGCGGCGGCCCTGACGGGTCGCGCGGCGCTCAATGAACAGAATTTTTCAGAATTTTTCCGCGATCATGGACAGCGACCGCCATCACAGCAGGTTTCGTAATAGAGACCACATCCACGACAGCGAAATTTGCGCCCATCCCAGTCGGTTGGGCCTCCGCAGGGACATTCCGGACCCTCATGCGACCACGACGGATGCGATTGGATGATGGTTGAGGATCGCGTGGAGGAGACCACGGCGGTCTCCTCCTCTTTGATGTCTAGCTGCAACCCGACGTGCTGCCGCAGTTGAGGCACTTGTAGCAGGTTCCGTTGCGGATCATGATCGAGCCGCAGTCCGAGCACGCCGGCGCGTCCTCTTGGCCCACGAAACTGATCTTGATCGGGCTCGAATCGGCCGGGGCCGCCTTGATCGGCGCCGGCGCGGGCGCTGACGACGCCGCAATCTCGACGATCGGCTCGCGGCGGATGATGCCGATGTCTTCCTGCTGCGTTCCGCTGAGGAACTTCGAGGCCAGCCAGCGGAAGATGTAGTCGGTGATCGACTTCGCAATCGGGATTTCGGGGTTCTTGGTGAATCCCGAAGGCTCGAAGCGGGTGTGCGCGAACTTCTTCACCAGAACTTCAAGCGGAACCCCGTACTGCAGCGCCAGCGAGATGCTGGTCGCGAAGGCATCCATCAGCCCGGAGATGGTGCTGCCTTCCTTGGACATCACCAGGAAGATCTCGCCGGGCGTGCCGTCCTCGTAGATCCCGACCGTGATGTAGCCCTCGTGGCCCTGGATATCGAACTTGTGGGTGATTGCCCGGCGCTCGTCCAGCAGCTTGCGACGCACGGCACGGGCCGGCTCGCTGGGAGCCTCTGAGGCCGCCACGGCCACCGAGCGGACCTGCTTCTTGTCGTCTCGCGCGGTGTTGAGCGGCTGGGAGCGCTTGGAGCCGTCGCGGTAGATGGCGATCGCTTTGAGGCCCATCCGCCATCCCTCGAGGTAGACCTCCATGATGTCCTCGGGCGTCGCCAGCTCGGGCATATTGACGGTCTTGGAGATCGCGCCGGAGATGAACGGCTGCGCCGCCGCCATCATCTTGACGTGCCCCATGTAGTGGATCGTGCGGGAGCCCTTGGCCGGCTTGAAGGCGCAGTCGAAGACCGCCAGATCGTCCGGCCGCAGGTGCGGCGCGCCCTCGATGGTGTCGTTTTCGTCGATGTACTGGAGGATCTCGGACACCTGTGACTCCGGGTAGCCGATCCGGCGGAGCGCGATGGGCACGGTCTGGTTGACGATCTTGAGCATGCCGCCGCCGACCAGCTTCTTGTACTTGACCAGGGCGATGTCGGGCTCGATGCCGGTGGTGTCGCAATCCATCATGAAGCCGATCGTGCCTGTGGGCGCGATCACGGTCGCCTGAGCGTTGCGGTAGCCGTAGAGGTCGCCCAGCTGGCAGGCCTTATCCCACGCATCCCGCGCCGCGACCAGCAGCGGCAGCGGCACATGCGCCGGGTTGATGTGGTCGACCGAGCTGCGGTGCTGGTCCATGACGCGCAGCATCGGCTCGCGGTTGACCGCGAAGCCGTTGAACGGTCCTTTCTTCTGGGCGATGCGGGCCGACTGGGCGTAGGCCTCGCCGGTCATCACCGCGGTGAGGGCGGCGGCCACGTCGCGGCCGGCGTCGCTGTCGTAGGGCAGGCCCGAGGCCATCAGCAGTGCGCCCAGGTTGGCGTAGCCGAGGCCCAGCGGCCGGAAGTCCCGGCTGTTCTGGGTGATCGCCTCGGTCGGATAGCTGGCGTTGTCGACCAGGATCTCCTGGGCGGTGATCAGGATCCGGCAGGCTTCGCGATACGCCTCGACATTGAACTCACCGCGCTCGTCGAGGAACTTCATCAGGTTGATGGAGGCGAGGTTGCAGGAGGTGTCGTCGAGGAACATGTACTCGGAGCAGGGGTTGGAGGCGTTGATCCGGTCGGTGTTGGGGCTGGTGTGCCAGTTGTTGACTGTGGTGTCGTACTGCAGCCCGGGATCGCCGCACGCCCACGCCGCGTCGGCCATCATCCGCATCAGGTCACGCGCCTTGTAGGTGTCCATGATCTGGCCGGTCGTGATGGCGAAGGTGTGCCAGTCCGAATCCTCTTCCACGGCCTTCATGAAGTCGTCCTTGACGCGGACGCTGTTGTTGGAGTTCTGGAAGAAGATCGAGCTGTAGGCCGGGCCGTTGAAGGACGAGTCGTAGCCGCCTTCGATCAGGGTCCAGGCCTTGCGCTCCTCCTCGACCTTGCAGTTGATGAACTCGACGATGTCGGGGTGGTCGACGTTGAGGATGACCATCTTGGCCGCCCGGCGGGTCTTGCCGCCGGACTTGATCACGCCGGCGAAGGCGTCGAAGCCCTTCATGAAGGAGACGGGGCCGGATGCCGTGCCGCCACCCGCGAGCAGCTCGCGCGAGGAGCGAAGCGGTGAGAGGTTGGAGCCGGTGCCCGAGCCGTACTTGAAGAGCATGCCCTCGGTCTTGGCCAGGGTGAGGATCGACTCCATCCGGTCTTCGATTTTGTTGATAAAGCAGTTGTGGACAACGACGTTGTTCGAGAGATAGTTCCCGGACTCCGTCTGGATGTCGTAAACCTCACGGATGCCTAGATCGTCAATGCTGACAATCTCCTCCTCACGGAGATTGGGGCAAATCTTTAAGCCCCGAAGGCCGAGGGTTCCAAGAAGAACGTCCTGCTTTCTCTTGCCAACGAACCCGACCAGTTCGGCAAATCGGGCCCTCTCCGACCCGATAGAA